>NZ_OZ032147.1:330586-661172 GCF_964026435.1 Rickettsia endosymbiont of Gonocerus acuteangulatus | reverse complement strand
CAAGAACTAGCCAATGTCCTAATAAATTTTATTATAGGGCAAATTCATACGGAATTTGAATTTGATGTCATTTCGTAGTTTGTCTACAGAGTCTAGATTTTATTGTTACCCCGTGACTTGATTGCGGGGTCTTATGTTATAGATTCTATCTTAAGATACCACAGGTACAAGCCACAGTATGATGTCATAAGAACCAAAAATCAAAATAGTTAAATTAGGTTATGTAATGAAGTTATTTAGAACTAGAGCAGCTAAAGAATTGAGGTCTAAACAAGAGAGACCTACTTCGCATTTTATCCCTTATAAATGCCATTGGGATAGTAATACCATTTTAACTAAAGATAATTCGCTCCTACAAGTTATTAAAATAAACGGCTTTTCTTTTGAAACAGCTGATGATGAAGATTTAGATATTAAAAAGAATATACGGAATGCTTTACTTAAAAACATGGCATCAGGAAATATAGTGGTATATTTCCATACTATCAGAAGACGTAAAGCAGTAATATTTGATAACACGGAATTTACCTATGATCCTACTGTAAAAGTACCAAATGATTTTATTACATATCTCGGAGCAGAATGGCGTAAAAAACACGCAGGTGCTAGATCATTTTTTAATGAATTATATGTCAGTATTTTATACAAGCCTGATACTGGTGGTGCAGCTATAGTTGAGTATTTTTTAAAGAAGCTTAGACAAAAATCTAATAAAAATGCTTGGGAAAATGACATGAAAGAGATGAAAGAAAATCTCCAAGAAATGTCAAACAGAATAGTTAATACATTTATAAGTTATGGGGCTAGGATTCTTGGAGTTCGTAAAACTACTACAGGTAATTATTGTGAAATGCTAGAATTTCTTTCATCTTTGGTTAATTGTGGCGACTCCCCAGGTCCAGTAGCAGTACCGCGTGGTACTATTGATGAATATTTACCAACACATCGCTTGTTTTTTGAATCACGTACTATTGAGGCAAGAAGTTCGATTGGAACTAAATATGCTGGAATAATAAGTATTCTTGAATATGGACCTAATACTTCTGCAGGGATTTTTGATGGATTTTTGCAAATGCCATTTGAGTTTGTGATGACTCAAAGTTTTATATTTGCTAACAGAACCGTAGCTATTGGTAAAATGCAATTACAGCAAAATAGAATGATACAGGCAGGTGATAAAGCTACTTCACAAATTGCTGAAATATCAACGGCACTTGATATGGCAACTAGTGGTGATATTGGTTTTGGAGAACATCATCTATCACTTTTATGTTCTGCAAATAGTATTAAAGCTTTAGAAGATATATTATCAATGGCATCTGTTGAGCTTTTTAATTCAGGAATTCAGCCTGTTAGAGAAAAAATTAACATGGAGCCTAGCTATTGGGGACAGCTTCCAGGAAATATGGAGTATATAGTTCGTACATCCACTATAAATACCCTTAATATGGCTAGTTTTGCCTCTCAACATAACTATCCTATTGGAAAGGTGCGAGATAACCATTGGGGTGAATATGTCACAGTACTCGACACAACTTCAGGTACTCCGTTCTATTTTAATTTCCATGTAAGAGATGTTGGGCATACTTTAATCATAGGCCCGACTGGTGCCGGTAAAACTGTTCTTATGAATTTCTTATGTGCTGAAGCACAAAAATTCAAACCACGTATGTTCTTTTTTGATAAAGATCGTGGTGCTGAAATATTTATCAGAGCTATAAACGGTGTTTATACAGTTATAGATCCAGGTTTAAAATGTAACTTTAATCCATTGCAGCTTGAAGATACTAGTGAAAATAGAACGTTTATTTTAGAATGGTTAAGGGTTCTTGTAACTTCTAATGGTGAGAGTATAACAGCACAAGATAATAAGATATTATCGCAAGCAGTGAGTGGTAATTTTAGACTAGAGAAAAAAGATAGACGGCTTAGTAATGTGGTAGCATTCCTTGGAATCGATACACCAGATAGTCTAGCAAGTAGAATTGCAATGTGGGTTGGAAATGGTTCTCATGCTAAAGTATTCGATAATGAAATAGATGATATTGATTTGCAAAAAGCTAGGGTATTTGGTTTTGATATGACTGAATTACTTAAAGACCCAATAAGTCTTGCTCCGGTGTTGTTGTATATTTTCCATCGTATAAATATTTCTTTGGATGGGCAAAAAACTATGATAGTACTTGATGAGGCTTGGGCTTTAATCGATAATCCAGTCTTTGCCCCTAAAATCAAAGATTGGTTAAAAGTGTTGAGAAAACTAAATACTTTTGTTATATTTGCTACTCAAAGCGTAGAAGATGCAGCAAAAAGTAGAATTAGTGATACGTTAATTCAGCAGACGGCTACGCAAATCTTTCTGCCTAACCTTAAAGCTACCGATATTTATCGTAGTGCTTTTATGTTAAGTCAGAGAGAATATGTTTTAATTAAAACTACCGATCCTACAACACGTTACTTTTTGATAAAACAAGGAGTAGATGCAGTAGTTGCTAAAGTAAATTTAGACGGTATGAATAATATAATTAGTGTTTTATCGGGTAGAGTGGAAACTATTATACTACTCGATCAAATTAGGGAAAAATACGGGAATGATCCGGAAAAATGGTTACCTATATTCTATGAAGCAGTCAAAACATTGTAGATTTAATGGATTATGGTTACTTGTTGTTGTAAGTCTAAAAAATCGTCTGAGCTACGCGACTGTAAGGAGCGTGGCAATCCAAAAAAATAATAAAAAATGCTATAAGTTAGCATTTTTTACTGGATTGCTTCGTCAAAATTTTCAATTTTTCCTCGCAATGACGTTTATCACACACGAGGCAAGTAGCTAGTCATGAAATTATTCCCTCGTACTTTACTTAAAATTTTAGTAGTCAGTTTTATCCTCAATTTTGGGATTACAAGCAAATCATATGCTGATAATACACTTGATACTATCGTTAATACACTAGAAAATTTAACTTGTGAAACACAAGGAGTCGGTGATTTATTACGTACCGAATTTTCTCAAACTTGCATTGTCGCTCCCTTTTTTACTTTTGCTATAATGAATCTTGTATCTCCTGTTTTATACATGAATACATTCTTAAAGCTTAGAATAAATGACAATGAATTATTTGGTACAAAATTTCCGGGAGGGCAATGTACGCGTGAAAACAGAGCTGACCCTGACCCTGAAAAACTTGAATTAACTTTTGGTTTATGTAGTAATGCAAAACTTACGGTAGTTAGAGCAAAAGCAGTTGCAGAATCAGCACTTGCTATTGCTAAAGCTGCGTTAACTGGTAGTGATCCGTGGGATGATATAAAGGAAGTTTGGGAAAATAAGAAAGAAGATTATTATAATATATATACCCAAAAGCCTGAAGATAGCGGTATAATGTGGGATTTAGGGGTGCCGATTTTTTGGAAAGTTGTTCATGATAATGATCGTATATGTGTCGGAACATATGGTTTTACAGGTATAGTACCGGTGGGATGTAAATATATAAAAGAGCCATTTCCAAAATCTATGTATAATAGCTTTATGGATGTAAACGATACAGATTTTATTGATGACCCTAATAATAAAGCTGTTGATCCTTTAGCATTAGTTTCTTGTAGTGCAGCAGGTGGGGGGTGCTATCAAAAAGCTTATAACGCTTCAAGAACTGCGGTAGTTATGACTTCTCCGCTTATAGAATGCATAAGACAAATGATTGCAAGATTGTTGATTAGTGAAGATGTATGTAGCTTTGATGATGTAAATGCAGTAGTTAATTCAGCTTCAAGGCAGACTAGTGCTTTATTCCAGTTTCAAGTAGGAATGTATAGAATAGTTACGGCTTTCTTAACTTTATATGTTATGCTTTTTGGTGCTAAAATACTTCTTGCAGGTCAAGTTCCGCCAAAAAATGAGTATATAAACTTTATATTAAAAATAATATTTGTAACTTATTTTTCAATAGGATTGAACATAACGCCAGGTAGTACTTCCCCTTATGATCGTATGGATGGGATGATTCAATTGGCATTTCCTTTCTTACTTAATGGTATAAATGGGTTAGCTAGCTGGGTTATGAATGCTGCCCCATCTGGGTTATGTAAATTTAATGGTCCGGATATTTCATATGACAATAGTGTTGCATATATTGCATTATGGGATGCTTTAGATTGTCGGGTAGCCCATTATTTGGGGCTAGATATGTTATCTACACTATTAGTTGAGAATACTTATAAAAGCCATAATTTTGCAAATTTTGACTTTTTTAGCTTTAGTGCCCCTCCATATATTTACTTACTAATACCCGCTATAATATCTGGTAATATGATGCTAGTATCTCTAGCTCTTGCCTATCCGTTGCTTGTGATCTCAGTTGCTGCCTTTATGGTTAATGCCACTGTTATGTGCATGGTATCTATAGTAATACTGGGTATTTTAGCACCTCTTTTCGTACCGATGTTTTTATTTGATTATACACGAAATTATTTTGATAGCTGGGTTAAGCTAATGATTTCGTTTTTACTTCAGCCTATGGTAGTAGTTACTTTTATGATTACTATGTTTGCAGTTTATGATTTTGGTTTTTACGGAAAATGCCAATATAAAAGTAAATTGATTCATAATAGTGTAGAGGGTGCTCTGCAAGGACAAACTTTTAAAAGGGATGTTTTAGTATTTTTTGTTGATAATGATTGGACAAAATATAGTAAAGAAGATGCAGAGAGTTGTCAAAATAGCTTAGGCTATATGTTAAATAATCCAATTTCAACAGCTTTTAACTTTGCCAAAGACAGTGTAGAACAAATAGTTGGCAGTAAGCCGAACGAGACTTGTGATCCAAAGGCAGCTGATGCAGATACTAAATGTAATCCAAAACCAGGAGATAGTAGTACAAGCAGCTTCCTTTCTAAATTCCAGTTTTTATCAGGAGTAATTTTAGGTCCTGGAATGTTCTTTGTTTCACCTAAATTACTTTTTGAGAAGATTAAAGATATTTTACTTGCTTTAGTTACAGCCTGTTTTACCTTATATTTAATGTATAATTTTAGTAGCCAGCTGGCTAATTTTGCAGCAGATATGACAGAAGGAGTAGCTCTTAGCAGTGTTGCTATAAAACCGCAAGCAATATTTAAAGCCGTAATGGCAGGGCTTGCTGCTGCAGGTGCTGCAACCAAAAGTCTTGACCAATTCGCTACCAAAGGTGGCGGCGGTGGTGATTTACTCAGCACTAAAGGCGGAAGAGCCGGTGATTTAGTAAAAGGTAGTGGCGGTGGTAGTGAGGGAGGTGATTCTATCACATCAGGCGGTCTTAGAGAACCGTCTAGTACGGCTGCAACTCCATCTTCTGCATTAAGTTCTGTTGGTAAAAGTGTAGGCGGTACGGCAACACCAAGTAGTGCTTCTGAAGAAATGCTTGATACTAGTTTTAGCAATAGAAAACCTATAGAAGCCCCTGTGTCTCAACCAACGACAGTTTCAACACAAATTGATACTACTATTAAAACTGAGCCACCGAAAGTAAGTGTGGCAGAAGTTATAAGAAGTACTGCAGAAGATAAGCTTGAAGATTTATCAAGTAAGCTTAATGTTACAAAAGAAATTAAAGAAGCTGTGCCTGAATCTCAGAAAGAAGAACAAAAAGAGCCAAGAGTAAAACATACTACTGAGGTGGAGCCGGAACCTAATTTAGATGAAAATCTTGGAGTTACACGTACTATCAGAGGGCTTGATAAGGACAGAAAATTTACCAAACAAGAAAGTCACGAATTAAAGATAGGTGAGGCAGGATACGTAAAACAAGAGATGAGAAATGCTCAAATTCGTGATAGAAGAGCAGCATTTGAGAAAGAAACAGAAGAGTTATATCGTAGCGGTGGTGGTAGAGCAAAAGATAAAGCAACCGAGAGAAATGATGGAACGATTGAAAATAGAAGCAAGAAAATAGATAGCGGTTCCGATGAAAATACATAATATTATAAAAATTATTATTGTCGTTTGTTTGGAAGGTTTTGCTTTAACTAGTTTTGCCGGCTTTGGAGATTCTTGTGCCTCGTTGCCGACTACTACAGATGGATATTTAGAATCTGATACAGCATATGGTTACATAATTCGTAGTATTGATATGAAAGCACCTGGAGGGAATTGTGATGCAAACAAGCCGGGTATAACTTTTTGCTTTAAGAATAAAGAGGGTAGTAGTGACCCTTGTACTATGTATACTTTAAATCAAGGTGATTCGAAAAAAATTAGCGATTTAAGCAAGGATAATAATCCCGATCTTGGTGCAAATCCTATATTAAAAAATATAGTCTTAACAGTGCAAACATGGCAAAATGATATATGTTTACTTATGCCAACGTCAAGAGGACCAATGCCGGTGGCATGTAAAGCATTAAGTAACACTCTACCTCCTCCTCCCCCTGATGATCCTAGCTGTAGTAATATAGGGCAAAGTTGTTATACTGGAGCAAATTATAGTCAATCATTAATTAACTTTTCCGGTCTTGCTGTCCAGTGTTTAAAAGAAACTCTTGATAAAATATTTTTTGTAGGAAATAGTTGCGGTTCACAAAGTCAAAGCTCTGAAATAACTAATCTTACTGCTTTTCCTACTTTTCAAGGATATTTAAAAAATGCTATTGGTGCTGCATTGATTTTGTACGTAATGTTTTTTGCATTTAATATGGTGCTTAATAAAGAATATGGAAACCCAGATAAAATAGCCCTTTTTATAATAAAACTTTTATTTGTTACTTATTTTGCTATAGGGCTTGGTCCTCTGAATTTTAATAGCAGTCAGCCAACTCAAGAGAATGGTATGTTAAAATACGGGTTACCTCTCTTAACGGGAATAGCACCGGAATTTGCACAAATTATTTTTAATGCTGCGGGTTCAAAAGGATTATGTGTATTTGATACTTCAAAATACCAAAGTGGGTATCAATTTTATGCTTTATGGGATTCTATAGATTGTCGCATAGGTTATTATCTTGGTCTAGATTTACTTTATAATATAGATAAAAATCACATATTGACTAATTTTGCAAGAGGTGATGGTGGTAATAGTAGTGGCAGTATACCTATACCAAATCTCGGAACTCCTGATAAGAACAGTCCAGATGCTTTAACTTCAGTAGGGTCTTTAAGGTTTTTTACTGTTATGTTTGGTTTCTTTATGGCAGGAAACGTTATTATTCTTATAAGTGGTTTAGTATTTGCAGTAATATTCCTTTCTATACTCTTATATTTTATCATGCATTATTTAGTTTGCATGATTACTATTTATGTGATGACATATGTTTCGCCAATATTTGTTCCTATGATGTTATTTAATCGTACAAAAGGTTATTTCGATGGATGGTTAAAAGTATCCTTGTCATGTGCATTACAACCAGCTGTAGTAGCAGGCTTTATAGCGTTATTAATTAGTATGTATGATTCAGCAATATTTAAAAATTGTGAGTTCTTAAGATATGATTACGAGAAAAATAACGTAAAGTTTAGTACTTTTGAACTGAGATTGCCAGCTAACGGTGCAGAGGTGTGTCAAGAAAGCTTTGGATATAAAATGCTAAATTATTATGCTGGTAAAGGTTGGGAAGAACATTTAGTCATACTTTTCCCTATAAAATCAATTGCTAAAGATGTTGTGTCTATTCTTGCTGAGCTATTGTGCGTCTTGGTATTTTCGGTGATTTTCTATTATTTCTCTAAATCGATAAGCCAATTTGCTGCTGATTTAACTAATGGTCCAAAAATGGATGCGGTAACAGCAAGCCCAACTAAAATTGTTGATTTAGTAAAACAAGGAGCAGCTTTTATTAAGGATGCCGCTCAAGCAACGCAGGGTAAACCTCCGAGCGGTGGTGATATGCCGGGCGATAGAGGAAGTAAACGTCCAGAAGGACAAAAAGGTGATGATTCATTTATCTCAAGCGGAGGAAACAGCAGCGGAGATTCAATATCATCGAGTGGAGGTAAATAAGGTAATATGCAAACTAGCTTAATAAAAGTTTTAGGTGTGCTTGCTATAATAGCAACCCTTGTTTGCTTCGTTTTTGCAGCACTTGGAATGATAGGAGCAGTAAGCGTTGGTAATGGTTGTTATATGAGGTATGCTCCGGATGGTAAAGGAGGGTCAGATTCTATAACTAGTACAATTACTCTTAACGCTAATGCTAACTATGTTAATACCTCTACAATGTTACCAGATGGTACTATGCAGCTTACTCCTGATCCTGCTTATTATGGTGAGTGGTTAAATACCCAAGTAGAAGTAAAAGATAAGCAAGCAGTATCATTACAAGTAGTTGGTCAGATTAGTTTATGTCTTGCTTATGTGCCGAAAGATAATTTGCAATTTACTGAAACTACAAGACCAGGTAAGTCTAATTTAGACGATAATGGCAAGATGATTCCTATTCCTCGTGTTACAGACGTTAATAAACCGCCGCTTTCCTTGATAATGGATGCAAAAAATAATGAGTGGCGTAATATTACTGAAATGTATGCTAATGATAGAATATTAGTTTCGGTGACGCCTAATTATTCTCCTGGTGCAGGTGGAATGGCAGGGGCTATGGATGCATTTAAAGGTACTAACGTTACGGCTGATTGCTCAGAAAATAAAACTACCTATAGCCCAATTTGTGGAAGGTACTCTATTTACTCAGGACCATATGTAAATGCTTGTGAATTAAAACAAAATTATTGGCAAGGTAATAAACGTAGAGAAAAATGTCCTTGGGGATGTATTTTTGGTTGTATTCATCCTGAGGATGTAGCAATTTGGGTATGTTCGGCTGCTGGTGCTTGTTGTACTGCATGGATATGTGATTCTTTATCAGCTTGGATAAATAATTATGGAACAATGCCGGAACCCTATAAGGATGATGGCACTTTTACTTTTAGTTGGGCAAGTAATTCTGGTGGTATATTTATTGATTATGCTAATCTTCAATGTTCTAATAATGCTAATATTCCGCCAAACGGCAAATGTCCTGATAGTGTAGATGATCGTAGTCCTAAAGATAAAGATTATATAGGCGGAGCTGGGTGTACTTCAGGTGTATGTAATGGAGGGGAATTTCAGTCACAACGAAGATTTTGGTATACGTCAGATGGTAATGGTGGTAAGGGTCCAACAGGCTTAATATGGCAAATAAGTAACACAAGTAACGTAGATTCAACCCTACCTTCCAATCCCCAATTTGCTCAATTTGTAACAGCTTCAGATCAGCCTACCGAATATGGTAATGAATATAAAGTAATATATAATATACCATTTAATAGTAATACTGATAAAGGCTATTTACAGTATAGGCTCTGGTGTCCTACTTCTCAGGATGCAAGTAAAAATACTGGTGGTTATGTTATGAACATCAAACAAACTAAATGCTATAGAGAAAATGGCAATAGTTTAACTGATGTTTTTAATAATCGTGGTCAGGTACAATATTTAGTAGTACCAAGTGCAGAAAATCCAAATACTAGCGGTAAGAATTATTCGCCTGAAGCTGCTATAGTAGATAGTGATGGTAAAGCTAATTTTAATGCAGCTGGTGATGGATATATATGGATGAGAGTTCTAAACGATCCGAATGATTATAAAGATAGTGAGGGTAGTTATAAAGTACATTTTTCAACTTCTCAGTCAGTAGGAAGCTTTACTATTAAAGTAATGAATCCTCTACTTCAGCTATTTAAAGGCAAAGTTAAAGGGGCTGCTGAGTCTATTTTCCGAAATATAGTATGTTATGGAGGAGATACGTCTTCTTGTACTAATTTTTTTAATTATATTAAAGCACTTCTAATTCTTTATGTTATGGTTTACGGGGCAATGTTTTTACTGGGCTTTGCAAAAATAAACCAGAAAGATTTAGTAGTTAGAATAGTAAAAATAGGTATTGTTAGTGGACTTATGAATGGCAATACGTTTGAGTTTTTTAATAATTATCTATTTGATACTATTGCTAACTTTTCCGATGAAATTATTTCTAATATGAGCGGATATAGCTTATTTACTTCCACTAATACGGTTTCAAATCCTTTCATGTTTTTAGATGCAGTAATGAGTAGGATATTGTTTAGCCAAACATTTATGGCACAATTACTTGCATTATTATCTTTAGGTCTTAGCGGTATTATATATTTTATCATTACTGTTATTGCAGTAATGATTGTGATTTTGACAGCACTTAGAGCAGCTGCCGTTTATATTATGGCATTTATGGCAACTTGTATATTAATTGGTATAGCACCTATATTTATTAGCTTCTTATTATTTGATTTTACTAGGTATTTATTTGATAATTGGGTTAGATTTACAATTAGATATATGATTGAGCCGGTTGTTCTAATGGCAGGTATTATCGTGCTGACTCAATTATTTACAATATATTTAGATTTTGTGTTAGGTTACAGCGTTTGTTGGAAATGTGCATTACCTATAAAAATTCCGTTTATCGGTACTATTTTACCGGTTGCATTACTTAATGTACCAATCTTTTGTATAAACTGGTTTGCACCTTGGGGCATGGATTATATGTCGGGTATGATGGGTGTGAATATGCAAAATATAGTTGCATTAGTTATTATAGCTTATGGTATGTATGGTTATGTTGATTTTTCTGGTAATATGGTGGCAAAGCTGACAAGTGCTGCTGGTCCTTCAGCTACTAGTATGGGTGGAGCAATGTCAAATGCTGCAGAGCAGGGAGCATTGAGCCAAGTAGGCATGGATGAAAAAACAAGAAAAGGTATTACTGGTAGAGCAAAAGAACGATTAAAGCAACGTAACGAAACTTTAAAGCAAGCTGAGAAAACTAGAAAAAATGCACCAAAAGAAGAGCCGCCTAAAGCGGAAATACCGAAATAAAAAATTATGAAAATTATTAAGAGTTTAATTTTATTAGTTTTATTTATGGCGTCACCTGCCAAGGGTGATGATTTTGCTTGGATGTCAAGTGGGCTTAGCGGTCTTAAAAGCATATTTGGTTGTTTGGAAGTACCTACATTTACAAGTTTCCGAGAGGGTAAAATAGGTATTAGTTTATCGACTGCTGGAGATTGGCAACCAACTGGTAATGTAGTTGAAAAAGGTAAACTGCTTAAAATTAAATGGTCTACTGCGGGTCTTACCCCAGAACCTCGAAAATATTTAGTATTATATAGAATTGATCCAAGGTTTAGTACCCCGCAAGTCTTTATTAAAAATTATAATTACAAAAACTCACAGTTTGAAGTTGCAGGATTCCCAGGTTTTAGTACAGCAAATGATGGTGTTATACCTCCTGATAAAAACCTTGACGCATTATCATTTGCTAAAATGAATAATTATGTTAACTACTTTAATTATGCTAATGGTAATCCGAAAATTCAGGTTAATGCTGGTGATATAGTAAATATTAGCCTAGCTGATAAAGATGATTTTTTTAATCCAAGTACATCAAAAACTCCAAGCACCTTAAATAATATATTAGCTAAAGAACTCGATAGTTCTGTATTTGCCGCTTCTGCTCTTTATACTGAAAGCAATCTCGGTAATTTTGAAAATAGGATAGTTTACTCAAGTGCAGAGCAAGTTTGTAATATTATAGATGCTCAAAGAACTACTCTATGTACTGGTACAGGTTCGGCTACAAAATATACTAATGTTGGTAATGGTGCATTAGTTGGTAAGCCAATGGCTGTAACTACATTACAAAATTTTATGAGCATAATTAACTCTTGCCCTGCTAATTCTAATTTAGATGCTAGCCCTGCTTGTTATTATGATCAAGGTAGAGGAATGGTTATTAAAATAGGTGGACAAGTTATTAAAAATCGTGATCAAAGCTTTGTTAATAATGATAATACACAGAATAGTTTTATGTATTATCAAGCAACTAGTGGTGGTGCTATGGATTTTAGTAGCGATTGGCAGCCTACCGGTATGTTTAATAATTCTTTTTCAATGAGTGAGTGGAGTAGAAATTTTTCTAATTATACTGATTTTGCAACTTATATAACTAATGGTAATTGGGCAACTAATTTTTTATATTTTGGTCGTTATGCAATGATT
Organism: Rickettsia endosymbiont of Gonocerus acuteangulatus; assembly: GCF_964026435.1. Taxonomy (NCBI): domain Bacteria; kingdom Pseudomonadati; phylum Pseudomonadota; class Alphaproteobacteria; order Rickettsiales; family Rickettsiaceae; genus Rickettsia; species Rickettsia endosymbiont of Gonocerus acuteangulatus. The sequence goes on along the minus strand of NZ_OZ032147.1, from coordinate 649,125 downwards.
GTTGAGATAGGTAATGGCACAAACACTATAAGTCCGGGTGATCAACAAAATATAACTTTAGAGTATTTAATAACAGCTGATGGTACATTACCTAGTTCATCTACTTCCGGCACTGCAGTCGGTTATGATTTTTCATGTGATGCACCACAAGATGGATATTTATGGTTAAGAGTAAAAAATCCTAATTGTAATATACAGGGAACAATTAGTGTAGATTACGCTAATTATACTGGTACAACTTGGTTTTCAAATATAGTTTATAATGGTGCAATTAAGCCAATTACAGATGAATTTAGAAGTTATAGTGAGAATTTTTATTTTAAATTAGTTGCAAATTCTGCAATACAAAATATAGCTAAAACTGCATTAACACTTTACGTTACTATATTTGGCTTAATGTTTGTTTTGGGGGCTTTGAAATTGACTGCTGTAGAAGTAGTAACTCGTATATTTAAAATAACTATAGTAGCTATTTTACTTAGACCTGAAAGCTGGAGTTTCTTTAATAACAATTTCTTCAGTGCATTTATTAATGGTATAGATTTCTTTGCAACGAATGTTGTAGGTGCTACAAGCTCTAAATCTAACATTTTTGGTTTTATTGATCCTATATTTGATAAATATACTAATGGTAGGATTTGGGGATTACTGTTTATTCAACTATTACAAATACATAATGGCTTAGCATTTATTGCTATCATAACCATTTACTCACTTATTACTTATTTTAGGGCAGTACTCGAAGTAATTATAGGTTATATTATAGCCTTTATAGGTTTGACAGTTATGATTTCATTAGCACCAATTTTTATAATATTAATGTTGTTTGAAAAAACAAAAACTATGTTTGACAACTGGATATCAATTTTGTTTAGCTATGTAATGCAGCCAACGTTATTATTAATTTTCTTTTTATTAATAGATCAAATTTTATCAGAACAGCTGTTAAAGGTAATTGTCAGAGCTTGCTGGGATACGCTCATACCAATTAAAATAGGACTCGACTTGTCAAATCTTGGTATTCCGTTAAATTTCTCTTTCACTTTACCATTTTTACCAGGAATACCTTTTTTTGTTCCACAAGTTCCAGATATTACTAGTTCTAATATTTTAACAAATGACACTAATACATTTTTAGTATTATTTACTACAGCTTTATTATTTTATTCATATTGTCTAATGTCATATGGTTTAGTAAGTTTTGTAACCATAGTTGTTGGTATGTTAACGCAGGTTACTCCTGCACGAATAGAAGGTAATTATCAAGCTCCTTCTAATCCTACAGAATCTATTATGAAAGATATAGGTTCAGTAGCAGCCCCGATTAAAAAAGCTGCCCTTGCTCCAGCACGGATTTTTAAAGATAAAGTAATTGATCAGAATTATGAAGCTAGAGAGTCAAAAGATGGCGGTGAGCATACAGGTAAGTTTTTTCAAAATCGTAATGATGTGAAACCTGAACAGAAAGAAGAGAAAGATTAACATCATTGCGAGGAGCCGTAGGCGACGTGGCAATCTTATGAAACATTTAAGAATTCTGGGATTGCTTCGTCGAAACTTAAAGTTTCTCCTCGCAATGATGTTGAAATTTAAAATATTAAAATTTTTATGGATTCTGTGGATAAGCCACGGAATGACAAATCGATTTAAAATGAACAGAAATATTTTTATTACATTATTAATATCGTTATTGGCACTGTCGGGGTGTACTGGGGATACTTGTATCGATCCGGATGATTTCGGTTTTATAAAATTTAATATTTCTTCTAGATATGATCCATCTGAAGTTACTTCAAGACAGGAGGGGGATCAGGTAGCACCATGGCGGGATAGTGCTTATAAAGTAAATGGTTATCCTTTAACAGTTATGGTAAGACCTTGGGATTATATGTCTGGGGACAAGAATACTTCAGGGATGTTATCGGCATGGTGTCCATGGTATGGGCAGCAGAATAATTTTACTACCTTAGCTGATTTTTGCGTTAAGTTGCAGCCATGTCAATTTACTGACGGTAAGATGTGTCCAACTCCTACGCCAAGCGATGCACCTATTAATAATGCTCCTTGTATACTTACAAACGGAGTAGGGCTTTATTTTTTAATTGCTGATAAAGGTTCTAATCCTAATATGTCGTCAGATTCACAGCGTAGCCCAAAAGGTATAACGCAGCATTTAGGTGAACCAATTACAAGCAAAGGTTATGAATTTTATAGTATTAGCAGTACTGGGAAATTTTTACAAGCCGGTGGTATAAATTATCAATATGGTTGTACTAGCCTACCTTGCGATCAAGCTTCAAATTATGCTCAATCTCCCCTATATTTTAAAATTTTAGACAAATTTTATGATGATAATAGTGGACAATATAGGGTAGTCATAAAATCCGGAGTTAGCGATACAAGACCTGATCCGCTACAATTTTTAACAAATTTAATAAAGAATGAGTTATTTGGTACTAGCGATAAAGATCCTGGAATTGTAAGGCAGACTTATCAGCAAATAATTGAAACACTTAGCTATAGGTTAAGTGTTTCGGCTCTTTTAACTCTTTATATAATGTTTACTGGATTTTCCTTTTTAATAGGAAACATAAACATGACTCATGTTGAGCTGGTAGTTAGAATACTAAAAGTCAGTATAGTTTCAATATTATTAAGTACAAGTAAAGCTTGGACATTTTTCCATGATTATTTATTTGTATTTTTTGTTGAAGGGCTAGCACAGATATTACAGATAGTACAAGATGCTTCAACAGGTCAAAGTTTATTAAATCTTCTTATTTCCCCGCAAACTTTATCTAAGCTATTTTCTTTATTATTTGTAGATCCGCTTGGGTTTATTTATATTATATTATATTTAATAGCTCTATATTTTATTTTCTTACTTATATTCAAAGCTACAATTATTTATCTTACGGCACTAATAACTATTGGTATGATTATAACAATGGCACCGATATTTATTTGTTTCATGTTATTTAATATAACTAGATCGTTATTTGAAAATTGGTTAAGACAATTAATATCATATGCTATACAACCTATAATTTTATTTGTCGGTATTGCTTTTATCGGAATGATTATTAAAACGGAAATACAATCGACATTAGGTTTTGCTGTCTGTAAGAAAGATTTTCCTAATTTAGGACCTATAAATCAAATTTTTGGTAGTTTTACAGAAGATTTAGACTCCAGTATTGGTAATTCGATATTTTATTGGTGGTTTCCGGTACCGATGAAAGGAGGAATTGAGAATTTCACTCAAGCAAATATATTAGTCCCTGAAGATTATACCAAAGCTGATGGTACCAAGTGTTTGGCATATCAATGTATAGATAAACGTTATATTCAATTACCGTTTTTAGATTTAGTTAAAGATGCAAATAGAATTAGTAATTTTATAAATGGTAAATTCGTCCAGCTTGATGGCTTGTTATTGATATTTGTTTCTATTTATTTGCTTAGTAAATTTAATGATACTGCTATATCGACGGCTAGTTTTATTGCAGGTACTTCGGGTAATTTAACATCGATACAGGCTGTTAACCAGAAATCTTATGATTCTATCATGAAGCAGGTCAATAGACCGATAAATTATGCAGCAGGAGTTATTAGTAAGCCAATAAACCGAATGCAAGAGCAAACGAGTATGTTCTTTGCTAAAAAATATCAAGGACTTATGATGGGTAGGCTTGACAATAAAGCCATTAGTTCTTCGGCTAACAAAGCAGTGCAAAATGAAGTTAAAAGAAAATATGGTATAGACCATAAAGACGTTAATATGCAAGCCGGAGCAGATTATAAAAACGGCATTTCTAAATTGCTAGATAATAAAACGTTTTTACCGAAAGGTGGTGATTTGGATGTGAAAAAACTAGCAACTATGAATTTTGCACAGCTTCGAGATGAATTTGCCAAAAATAAATATGGTGCAAAAAATTATAGCTCTTTAACTAGTGATCAGAAACTAGAGCTTGATAAATTCATGAAATCCGATTTAGGTGAGAAAGGTAAATCGGAAAAAAGCTTACGTGAGCTTGCAAGTGATGCAAGCTTTACTAAAGATTATCAAAAAGCTTACAGAAATGCTCATCAGGATATGTCAGGGCGAGGAGTTGGGTTATTTGGTAAAAATATAGGAGCACTTAGAAGTTGGCAAGAAATGGAAAATCGCGTGAAAACTAAACGTGAATTAAAAGAACAAAAACGTGTAGCTATAGGCGAAAAAATATATGCCGGCTATACAGGATTAAAGAGAGAAGCACTTACTGCGATAGTTGGTAAAGATTTACGTGATAAATATGAGGGTAATCTAACTAGTGCTGAATGGCATGACTTTAATTATAATGATCCACAGCTTAGAACTTATAGTGAAAGTCTAAAAGATGACGAAAGAGCACGAGAACTCAAAGAGCTTCAAATGCAGATTAATAAAGAAACATTAGGAGCTCAAGCAGATGTAATATCTCCTGAATATATAGCAAAATTAGAGCGTTCAGGTAGACAGAGTGACGTAGAGTTTTATCAAGAATTATCTAAAAGAAAGCTTGTTCATCAGGTATATGATAAATTATCAGAAGCTAAAAATGGAGAAGATCCTGTAATCATGGGCGATAGGTTTATGCAGGAAAAAGCTACCGATGCCCAAATGCGTACTATGATAGATAATGCACATAAAAAACACGAAGACCTTATTAAGGAAGATTGGTATGGGCGTCGTCAAGAGCATTACGAGATTATGCATGAAAAAGCTCAAGAAAATATCGACAGAACTTATAAAGAAATTAAAGATCATTTCAAAAGAGATGATATTAAGCTTGAGGAAATGCCAGCTTTAATAGCACAATATGAAAGAGAAAAACCGATAGAATCTTTTGATAGTAAGACAGAGCCTTCTGTAGATAAAAGGATTGAAGATGCAGTTAATAACTTTAATATCAATGCTAAAAATTATGAATATAGTGCATCGGTGCTTAATAATATAGAAGAAAGAAAGCAAGTTATTACTGATGAAGTAAATGCTCAGATTGATCGAATTAATAAATATAGAGAAAATGCTAAAATGCCGCAATACCAAAAACCGGTAGAAAATTCAGGAAGAAAGCTCAGAAAATTAGAAGACCATTTGAGAAATATGAAGTAAAAAACCCGTCACCCCGTGGCGGCTTTGTTGCGTGGATCATTTTCCTTTGTCATCCCGTGATTTATTCTATAGTACCGGACAGTTATTATTCTATGTCATTCTTAGCAACGGCGGGAATCCAGAAAAATAAACATAAAAGCAATAAGTTTTTTAAATAAAAAGCTCGATTTATCTCGCTTTATGCTGGATTCCCGCTTTTGCGGGAATGACATATAGCATAAGTCATTAAGGTACTGACAGAGCGAGAGTATCATGTTATAGTAAGCAAATATTAACAAGCATGTAAAGAGATATGGCACGAGCATATACAATAGAACTAAGACTAAAAGTTATAAAAGCTGTAGAAGCAGGGATACGAATAAGTAAGGTAAGTAAATTATTTAATGTAAGTCGTGATACTATATATAAATGGAAAAAATTAAAAGATAAGCAAGGTACTTTAGAAGCAGCAACTGGTTATCAGAAAGGACATAGTCATAAGATAAAAGATTCAGAATCTTTTAAAGAATTTTTTAAAGCTAATATGAATAAAACATCAAAGGAGTTAGCAAAGCAATGGGGTAATATTGCATCTGTAACTATTTTAAGACAAATCAGAAAACTTGGCTATAGCTATAAAAAACTCATTTTCATCCGAAAAGAGATATTAAATTAAGAAATGAATTTATAGCAAAGATACAAACCATCACAAAAGACAAATTAGTATATCTTGATGAATCTGGAATAGAGGATAATGCTTGCAAAGAGTATGGATGGAGCATTATAGGACAAAGGTGTTATGGAGAAAAGGTGTATCAACATAAATTTAGAATAAGTATGATAGCTGGTCTTTGTAATGGTAATCTTATTGCTCCTGTAATATTTGAAGGTAATTGTAATACAGAGGTCTTTAAAACTTATATTAGGGATGTATTAATTACAGAATTACAACCTGAGCAAACCGTTATTATGGATAACATTAATTTTCATAAAAATTCTAAAGTTAAAGAGTTAATTGAATCCGTTGGTTGTACCATATTGTATTTACCAACTTACTCTCCTGATTTAAATCCTATAGAGCATTACTGGTTTAAGATAAAAAATGAAATTAGGAAAGTTGTAGGAGATTTTGAAACATTTTATGATGCTGTTTTTAATACTATTAAACTGTCAGTATCTTAATGATTTATGCTATACAAGCTCACCTACATCTGAATAAAATATAACAAAACTTACGCTATGTTATAGCAAATATGCTAAAAACTCTTATTACACAGCAATGTTTTATAGTGAAGCACTTCATAATATCCCTTAATTCATGGGCATTATATCAAACATAGCGTAAGTTTTGATTAATAAGTTTTGGGTAATAGATTATCGAATTTTTGCACCTGATCATGATGGAGCAACAAAACTAGAACACCTATTAAACATGTTAAATAATGCTGTTTATAGCAAGAAGATTCCTTTTCAAACAGTACTTTTTGACACATGGTATTCTACACACAAAATTATGCAACATGTTGACTCTCTGGGGAAATATTATTATGCCCCTATTAAAGCCAATAGAAACGTTAGTAAAACACACGATTCTAAACCTTATAAAGCTGTAAAAGAGTTGACATTTTCAGATGAAGAGATCAGGCATGGAGTAGAGATTCATATAAAAGGCTTTGCTAAAAATAAGCATGTTAATTTGTTTAAATTTACTGTTTCTACCAACAGAGTTGAGTATGTTGTTACCAATAACAAAACTCACAAATCTTCTAAAGCTGCACAAGATGAGTGTGGCTTTCGATGGGTAATTGAGAGCATGCACAGAGAAATTAAGCAACTTACTGGGATAGAACGTTGTCAATGCAGGAAACAGCGTCTTCAACGTAATCATATTAGTTGTGCATTTTTGTTTGGGCATTTCTCAAAAGGACTGCAAATACAATCGGTAAAACGGTTTACCAAATAAAGTTAGGGCTTTTAGATGACTATATGCAACAACAGCTGCGTTCTCCATCTTTACGATATTTAGAACCAAACATAGCGTAAGTTTTGATAAGTATGATAGCTGGTCTTTGTAATGGTAATCTTATTGCTCCTGTAATATTTGAAGGTAATTGTAATACAGAAGTCTTTAAAACTTATATTAGGGATGTATTAATTACAGAATTACAACCTGGGCAAACCGTTATTATGGATAACATTAATTTTCATAAAAATTCTAAAGTTAAAGAGTTAATTGAATCCGTTGGTTGTATAGCTTAATGCGATAAGGTAGTGACTTACAGTATGAGTTGGATTATACTAAATGAAAAACTTATGGCAAAGGCATATTCATACGATTTAAGAATACGAGTAATAAAAAGTTTAACAGATGGTAAAACAATAAAAGAGACTTCAGAGATATACTCTATTAGTAGGAAGACTATAATAGAGTGGAAAAAATTAAAGAAACAAACTGGGGATGTCAAAGCAAAAAGTGGTTATCATACAGGACATCGTAGAATACAAAACTTACGCTATGAGTAAAAAAGTGATAAATTATTGTAAAAATAATTAAACATGTCAAAGAGGATAAAGTTGCAAGCAATACCAATTAATAGGACAGATTATTGTCAATTTTTAATAGTTAGCCAAAAGAATTATAGTTTAACCTACTACGCTGAACATGCAAAGAAATGTAGTCATGATGTTATTAATAGATTTTTAAGGAATGAAAAATATACACCTTCTTTGTTATGGGAACACATCAAGAATGATGTTATTTTTTCATCTAATGGATATACAATATTTGATGATACGGTTTTAAATAAAAGGAATACGAAGCAAATAGAAATTGCAAGATCGCAGTACAGTGGAGCTACAGGTAGAGTTACTAAAGGTATAGGAGTAGTGAGTCTGGTATATTATAACCCTGATATTAATAAGTTTTGGGTAATAGATTATCGAATTTTTGCACCTGATCATGATGGAGCAACAAAACTAGAACACCTATTAAACATGTTAAATAATGCTGTTTATAGCAAGAAGATTCCTTTTCAAACAGTACTTTTTGACACATGGTATTCTACACACAAAATTATGCAACATGTTGACTCTCTGGGGAAATATTATTATGCCCCTATTAAAGCCAATAGAAACGTTAGTAAAACGCACGATTCTAAACCTTATAAAGCTGTAAAAGAGTTGACATTTTCAGATGAAGAGATCAGGCATGGAGTAGAGATTCATATAAAAGGCTTTGCTAAAAATAAGCATGTTAATTTGTTTAAATTTACTGTTTCTACCAACAGAGTTGAGTATGTTGTTACCAATAACAAAACTCACAAATCTTCTAAAGCTGCACAAGATGAGTGTGGCTTTCGATGGGTAATTGAGAGCATGCACAGAGAAATTAAGCAACTTACTGGGATAGAACGTTGTCAATGCAGGAAACAGCGTATTCAACGTAATCATATTAGTTGGGCATTTTTAGTTTGGGCATTTCTCAAAAGGACTGCAAATACAATCGGTAAAACGGTTTACCAAATAAAGTTAGGGCTTTTAGATGACTATATGCAACAACAGCTGCGTTCTCCATCTTTACGATATTTAGAACCAAACATAGCGTAAGTTTTGAATGTTATTTTCTAAAAATTCAATTCGAGCTAATAATTCTTTGATTCTTTCATTTTCAGATAAATTATTTGTATCTTTCATTACTGTAGAAAGTGGTATATTTGCTGGTGTTAAATCCCAATTGTTTTCAGCCTTTATTAAATTAAATTCTGTATTATCTACATATTCTGCAGAACCATCTTCCTTTACTATTTTTAGTCTTTTTCCATATATTTTATTATTATCTTCTGTTAAAACCCTGCGATTACAGCTCGTTTTTTTGCTTCATTTATCACTAGTTTTTCGTAATCTTCATAGTTTATTTTACTGTTACTACCAGGTTTAGAAACTTGATAAGTGTCCCAACTACTTTCTCCAATTTTTTCAATTATTTCTTCACATTTTTTAATGTATTCTTCTTCATTTAAGGTTGATCTATCTAGTTTATCTACCTCACTCTTGTATAATCCTGTTTTTTCTTCATAGGCACGTTTATAACCTAAAGCTCTAGTTATTACGTCTTTTTCATATTTTGTAAAATATTTTTCATAACTATTATCACTTATATTATTATTATAATAGTCAATATACTCTATATTATTACCATAAGCTGATTTTATTAGTGATTCAGCTTCTGATTTTATTAAACTATAAACTCTTTCTTGTTCTATTTGCATAAGTTTTGTTGCATCAAAATTCCTATAAGAATTTTCTTTAGAATCTTTTTCAAAACCTTTTACAATATCAACCACTTGGGCAGTAACATCCTTTTCTAAATTCCCATTTGGCGTACTATACAAAATTATATATTTATAATTTGGATTAAAATTAGAAATATACGTTGAGTTACTACTAGAGCTATTAAAAATTGGATCTACCTGTATATCACCATTAGCATCTTTGGTATAAACTCCTTTAGCTAAGTTTATTCTTTCCAGTAAATCTACTTTAGAATAAAATGGTAAATTCTTATTTTTTACTACGTCTTTTATTACTGATAAGCGTTTTTTAGCATCATAAAAATCTCCTGAAAGTAGATTTAATAGAATATCTTGTTCTTTTTAGGATCAAGTTTAGGACCATGATTATTAGTCTGATTTTTAGTTTTCCTTTTTAAGGTATTAAAAAAATTTGCTGTATCAAATGTTGCACCTAATTCATCATTAATATCTTTTGCTGCTGATTTAGGGTCAATAGATGTGGTTGTTGGATTTACCGGCGGTGGTGGTGGTCCTCCTCCAGCTTCTGCTTTATTATTTAAAGTAAGCAATAATATTCCTGAATTAATTGTCAATAAATTTATTGATATGGCAACAACGAAAGAGTATTTTAACAATTTAGATTTTAGACTCATCTTGGTTTATCTCATTAAATATTAATTTAAACGAGAGGAAATATATAATTTTTGTTAACTAGAGTCAATAAAACTTATTAATTTTTGTTAACTATTAGATTTTTCAGTTATACTATGGCTAAAAAGCCTCACAATAAGATAAAATTTAATTTTTTATAAATAGAGCAAACCTTATGCAAATTTACTTATTTAATACTCTCACTCAAGGCACAGAGCTCTTTAAACCTGAAGATCAGACTAATGTAAAAATGTATGTCTGCGGACCTACTGTTTATGATAACCCACATATAGGCAATAGTAGATCGGTGGTAGTATATGATTTACTCTACCGCATACTTATAGAAATATTTGAAGCTAAATCTGTAAAATATGTACGGAATATTACTGATGTAGATGACAAGATAATTGAGAGAGCAGCAACATCAGGCATTAGCATTAATGAATTAACGGACAAAGTTACAAAAGAATTTCATACGAATATGGAGTATCTATTTTGTTTATCACCTACTACAGAACCAAAGGCTACGCAGCATATTGATGTAATGATCGAAATAATAGAAAAGCTAATTAAATCTGGGCATGCATATATTGCAGATGATCATGTTTATTTTGATGTTTTATCAGCTCCTAACTATACGGAACTATCTAATCGAAAATTAGAGGATATGTTTGAGGGCGTACGGGTAGAAAATAGTAAAACTAAAAAGCATCCACAGGATTTCGTTTTATGGAAACCAGCTAAACCGGATGAAGATGCAAATATGAACTTTAAAAGCCCATGGGGGCTAGGGCGTCCCGGCTGGCATATTGAATGTTCAGCGATGAGCTATAAATATTTAGGTAAAAACTTTGATATTCATGGCGGTGGTGCTGATTTAATATTTCCTCACCATACTAACGAGATCGCACAAAGTAAATGTGCATTTCCAGGTTCTACTTACGCAAAATACTGGGTTCATAATGGCTTTTTAACGGTTAACGGCGAAAAAATGAGTAAATCTCTTGGTAATTTTATTACTGTCAGGGATTTAATGGATAAACAAATTAAAGGCGAGATAGTGAGATTATTTTTATTAAGTACCCATTATAGACGCCCTCTTGATTATAACGATAAGGCTATAGAAGATGCTAAAAAAACTTTAGATTATTGGTATAGAGCTGTCCAAAATATAAACATGCGGGAGATAGATCACTTACCAAATAATTTCATGGAAGCACTGCTTGACGATATGAATAGTACGCTTGCTATTAAAATAATTAACGACTATGCCAAAGCTATTTTTACAGCTACAAACGAGGAAGAAAAGATATCTAACGCCTCTAATCTTATTGCTTGTGCTAATTTTATTGGATTAATGAATGAAACACCTCATGAATGGTTTAATAAAGATGTAGACGAAAATTATATAAATAATCTTATTAATGAACGCTTAGAAGCAAAAAAACAAAAAAATTGGGGATTAGCTGATCAAATTCGTAACAAATTATTAAATGAAAAAATAATTTTAGAAGATAAGCCAGACGGCACTACTATATGGAGGAAAGAATAAGGACTTGTAAATTATAGAATATAAGTATATAATTTGTAGGCTTATATTTTTAAGCAAATTCACACGTAAGATAAATGTTAGTTCATTAGTTAAGTGACTAGTTCTTATGTCATCCCCCCGTAGGCGGCAGGGAATCAGCATAAAGCGAGATAACCTAAGCTTTTTATTTTAAAGGTTTTACTGGATTCCCGCCTCCGCGGGAATGACATAGTTGTACAACTATGGTACGACAAGACACACAATGAAAGACTATTTTACGGAGGTATAAACTAACAATCAGGAGAAATAAATGTCAAAAATACCACCAATTAATGTTAAAGATTTATTAGATGCCGGCGTGCATTTTGGTCATAAGACTTCACGTTGGAATCCTAAAATGGCACCTTATATATATGGTGAGCGTGATGAGGTACATATAATTGATTTAAGACAAACAGCAGCTTTAATGAATGTTGCTTTAAATGCAATATATGAAACTGTAAAAAATGATGGCAAAGTATTATTTGTAAGTACAAAAATACAAGCAAGCGATATTATAGCAGAATATGCTGAAAAATGCGGACAATACTATGTAAATCATAGATGGCTTGGCGGAATGCTAACTAACTGGAAAACTATTTCAGGTTCCATAGAGAAATTAAATAAATTAGAACAAACTTTGGAAAATGAAGAAGCTTGCATCGGTTATACTAAGAAAGAAATACTTGATATGAACCGCAAGAAAGATAAATTACTTTTATCACTCGCTGGAATCAGAGAGTTACATTCTAAGCCAGATTTAATAGTAATTATCGATACTAATAAAGAACATATTGCAATTAGTGAAGCTGTAAGGCTTAATATACCTATCGTGGCTGTTGTAGATACTAATTCTAATCCTGACTATATAGATTATCCAATTCCAGGTAATGATGATGCGATAAGATCAATTAGGTTCTATTGTAGTTTATTTGCTGATGCTGCACTACAAGGTTTAGAAGAATCAATGAAAGCTTCCGGAGTCGATTTAGGTAGTATCCAAGAACATGGCGATAAAAATTTAGCTCCTAAAAATGTTTCTAAATTAAAACAAGCTAAAAAGTTCTCTAAAACAAAAAATATCAATGAAGAAGCAAATACAGAATTTGAGCAAGCATTAAGTGATGCTGATGAAGATAAAAATTAGACATCTTTTTAAAATGCATAATTAAATGGAGATAGGTAAAATATGAGTGAAGTAAATATAAGTGCTAATGACGTTAGAGAGCTCAGAGAAAAAACTGGTGCTGGAATGATGGATTGTAAAAAAGCCTTAATCGAGACTAAAGGCAATCTTGAAGAAGCTGTTGACTTTTTGCATAAAAAAGGTCTTGCTGCTGCAAAGAAAGCCGGACGTGTTGCTGCTGAAGGGTTAACAGCTGCTAAAGTTGACGGATTAAATGGAGTTGTTGTTGAAATAAATTCTGAAACCGATTTTGTCGCAAGAAATCCAGAGTTTCAAGATTTAGTGAAAAATATTGCTGCTCTTGCAATAAATGCTGAAAATGTAGAAAAATTAAAAACATCTATCATGCCAAATGATAATTCAGTAGAAGAAGATATTATAAGATGTATCGCAAAAATAGGCGAAAACTTAACACTACGCCGCATGGAAGTACTAAAAGTATCTGAAGGAGCTATTGGCTCATACGTACATAATGAAGTTGTACCAAATTTAGGTAAAATTTCTGTGTTAGTAGGGCTACAATCAAGCACAAAAGATACAGCAAAATTAAAAGTTTTGGCCAACCAAATTGCAGTTCATATAGCAGGGAATAATCCGCAAAGTATAGATAATTCCGGTTTAGATCAAGCCCTTGTAGAACGTGAGAGAAAAGTATTCTTTGAGAAGTCAAAAGAAGAAGGTAAGCCTGACAATATTATCGAAAAAATGGTAGAAGGCAGAATTCGTAAATTCTTTGCTGAAGTTGTGCTATTACAACAAAATTTCTTATTTGATAATAAACTAACTGTTGCTGAAGTAATCAAAAATGCTGCTAAAGAACTTGGTGCAGAAATTCAAATTACTAAATTTATCAGATATGAACTTGGTGAGGGTATAGAGCAGGAAGAAAAAAACTTCGCTGATGAAGTAGCAGCAGTAATAAAAGGCTAGTATACTTACCTTTATCATGCAATATGCGTTTTTGTTGCATGGATTGAAAAATACATATAATGGCATCCCCGCAGAAATATAGTAGTGTCCAGATAAAATTGTAATATTATTAAAATAATCATTGCGAGAAGGTGAAAATGCAAGGACTAAGTAGAACAAAACCTATAAATTTTCTGCCCAAATTTCATTGGGGGTTTTATAACCAAAAATCTTTCTTGGCATGTTATTTAAAATCTCAGCAACATTAGACCTCTTTGTGTAACGGTAGTAATATCTGTATTTTTAGGTAAAATTCTATGAATCATAGAATTCATTTTTTCCACTAATGCTTTTTGTCTAGGGCGGTATGGATCACAAAAGAAAGTTTGAAACCCAGATAGTCTATAGGCAACATGCCCCACAAACTCTTTGCCATTATCCATAGTAATAGTCTTTCTCACACTATTTGGAAGAGTTTTTATCTTTCTTAAAAAACCATTGGTAACTGTTGTAGCTCTCTTGGAGTTATTCAGCACTAAAATAATCTTTTGACTCTTTTTATCCACCAGTGCACCAATATTCATACTTTGATTACCTTTATGAAATGTAAGATCTGCCTCAAAATTCCCTACTTCTACCTTTTTCGTAGCTATTGCATCACGCTGATGTATTGAGATCCTTTGTGGTATAATGATCCTTTGACGCCTCTTCCCTCTTTCTTGCCTTTTATATCTTTTAGAAGGTAAATAGCTATATAACTTTAATTTAGCTGCTACTGCAGAAGTGTAAACAAATCTATATATACTTTCTGTACTGATACACAAAGCTGTATTTTTGTCTAGTTTTAACTTTCCGGCTATAGCATCCGGCGACCATTTCTTGCGAATCATAGCATTTTTAATATAATCTAACAACATAGGGTTCTTTTCTATTTTTAATAACTCTTGCTGATACATCCTATTTTCATATTTTTCCTGAGCAACACAAGGCATATACTTATCTTTTACCTTATTTCTTTTTAGCTCCATACTAATAGCGCTTTTAGACCTCGTAAGATGTTGTGCTATCTTATTAATACTGACTCCTAGGTCATACATTCTTTTTATCTCATATCTCTCTTCTCGAGATAAGTGTCTATATTTTCTGTTCATCATTACCTATTTAAAATCTTATTATTTTAAATAGGTTCTGTTCTACTTACTTATAGTATTTTCAAGGCATTGTTTGCGTGGACCCAAAAGCACTCTCGATGTCATGCCGTGGCTTGACCACAGCATACAGAAAATAATAAAAAATACTAATAATATTACTATTTTTAGCTGGACCCCGTGAATAAATCTACAGTACCGAACAGTTATTATTCTATGCCATTCTTAGCTAGAAGCGGGAATCCAGCGTAAAGCGAGATACCTAAGCTTTTAATTTTAAAAACTTGCTGCTTTTATGGTTATTTTTCTGGATTCCCGCTTCCGCGGGAATGACATATAAGGTCACCTACACCTGAATAAAATATAACACTTTTTTAACACTGTCCGGTACTATAGAATAAATCACGGGATGACAGGGAAAAATGATCCATACGGGCAATGTCACAAGAGATGAAAGAAGCTAAAAAACCTTCTGAAGAAGCTTATAAAAGATATATTGAAGCAGAAGTTTCTAAAAAAACTCTTAATGATATTAAGAAAACACTAGATTCTCATCTTATAAACAAAAAGTCTAGTACTAATATAGTACCAAATTTAAAAAAACAAGAAAGTAACAAGGCTAATACTCGTTAGCTATATTACACAAACGTTTATCATCATCTAATAATTTTAAATTTACTTCAATTAAAGGCGTAGGTAGGAGGTGCTTAATAATTTCAGACCATTCTATTAAAGTTAGATTACCGCTTAATGCCTCTTCAAGCCCTAATTCATATATTTCTTCAGGTGATTTTAGACGATAAAGATCATAATGATAGATAGTAAAATGAGGTGCTTTATATGTTTGTAATAAGTTAAAGGTTGGGCTTATAATTGAGGTGTTGTCACCACATAAATGTTTAATAATTTCACGACCAAAAAAAGTTTTACCTACTCCAAGATCACCATTTAATAACACAATATTATTAGGTTTTAAGGTTGCAGCAAAAGCCCTAGCAAAGTTTTTTGTTTCTTCTTCACTATTTAATATGGTTTGACTATTTAACATTTGCAAGAATAGATATTGGTTGTTTGAGATAGCTACTTTTTAAAAAGCTTTTCTTACACAGATCGAGATCAGATTGTTTTTTCGTAATTCCAAGGTAAAATTAATATTATTATATGGCTACTATGTTATTCGAAGCAACTGTCCGGTACTATTGTTTATAAAACGAGGAATGAAACCGTTACTTAAGGCATAAGTACCGTAGTACTTATAAAACGACGACGCCAATTTTATCGAATATACCGTAGATACTTCAAAA
Source organism: Rickettsia endosymbiont of Gonocerus acuteangulatus (assembly GCF_964026435.1). NCBI lineage: Bacteria > Pseudomonadati > Pseudomonadota > Alphaproteobacteria > Rickettsiales > Rickettsiaceae > Rickettsia > Rickettsia endosymbiont of Gonocerus acuteangulatus. The sequence goes on along the minus strand of NZ_OZ032147.1, from coordinate 632,943 downwards.
GTTGGAAGTCAAATAAGTGGTGAGTCAAGCTAGGCGTATATTAATACGTGAGCAAAGGCGAACCCCGAAATTTGACGTACCAAATCTTAACATATACAAAGACAGATTATGCCACCAACTTTTCACGTAATACTTCCACTAACTTGTTAATAGCTTCAGATGGATCTATGTTCTCAAGAATAGCAAGTTCACCTGCAAGTCTATTTAGAGCTGCTTCATAAAGAGTTCTTTCACTATAAGAGCGATCATTATCAACATTTTTATGTAAGTCACGTAATACCTCAGCAACTGCCACAATATTACCTGAATTAATCTTTCCTTCATATTCTTGAGCTCTTCTGCTCCACATTCTATTACCCTGTTTTGGCTTGCCTTGAAGGGTTGAATATATTAAATCTAGGTCTTTTTTGCTCGCAACTGCTCTAAGCCCTACAACTGTGGCTCTGCTAACTGGTACTTTTAGAGTCATTTTATCTTGAGGAAAAGAGATTACATATACCTTTATCTCAGTACCTGCAATAGTATGGTTCTCTATATTCGTAATCTCACCTACTCCGTGTGCAGGATAAACAATTCTTTGTCCTATTTTAAACTCAGATTTTTGTTGTTCTGTTTTGTCTTCGGATTGTGCTATATTTACCATTATTAATTCCTCCGTAGTAATTCTTAGTGCTTAAGAATCCAATGTTAGATTATTATCCTATCTAGCATAACACATTTTGCTTAAATGATAAAGCAGATAATTTTATATAGCAAATTTATTTACTATTGAAATAAAGTAAATAAAACCTTATTGTATTGTTAAATCTCTTTTGGGTATATTCCCCGCCGCTTGCGGCGTAATATGGCGGAATGAGCAAATATATACATAAAAGTCATAATGTTACGGTACTGCTGTATCACATGGTATTTCCAGCAAAATATCGCCGAGCAGTGTTTGACGTATCAGTTGATCAAGTATTACGAGAAATATGTTTAGAGATAGAAAAGAGATATCAAATAAAATTTTTAGAAATAGGGGTTGATGAAGATCATGTCCATTTTTTGGTACAATCTGTACCAACCTATAGCGTAACAAAAATAGTAACAACAATTAAAAGTGTTACAGCTCGTCAAATATTTAGACAGTGTCCACAGGTAAAGAAACAATTATGGGGTGGAGAATTTTGGACTGATGGATATTTTACGAGTACGGTAGGTAAGCATGGAAATGAGAATATGATAGGAAAATACGTAAAAAACCAAGGCAAGGAATATCAGAAACTGCATGAGGATCATCAGCTAGCTTTCTTCTAAAATACCCCGCTGCTTGCGGCGGGGATTACTTTTATTCAATATTATAAAGGGTTAAATTATGCGAAATAGTTTTATTACGTTAATATTTCTATTACTTTTGAGTGGTTGCTCAGAAGAAAAAGAGAAAGTAGTAGAGCAAGAATCATCTAAATCTATAGCTCCGGCTCAGACTTCAGCTTCAGATGAAAACAATAACCAAACAACGGAAGTAACAACTCCAGCTGTAATAACTCCGGCTGTGCAAGAACAAATCGAGCAAAAGCCTGAAGTAAAAACTTTTAAGGTTACTTTTAAGATTGATGAAAATGACATGGTTCTTGGGAATAAAGATTCTAAAATAGTTGTGGTGGAATATTTCTCTCCTACTTGCCCACATTGTGCTTATTATCACTCTACAATTTTTCCTGAACTTAAGCAAAAATATATAGATACTAACAAAATAGCATATGTTACTAGAGAATTTATTGCTACTAAACAAGATTTAGACGCTTCTATTTTAGCACGTTGCAAAGGTTATATAAATAGCTTTATGCTGTTTCATGATATTATGTTAAAGCAACAAGATAAATGGTCAGTTAGTAATAAATATAGAGAGTTATTAACTGATATAGGTCAGCTTGGCGGCGTTACTCCGGAAGAGTACAAAAAATGTTTGAGCGATGATAAAATTACTGAAACCTTAATTGCTAACACTAATTTTATAACAAAAGCACCAAAATTTATAGGAACTCCTTCTTTCTTTGTTAACGGAGTACAAACTGAGAATTATAGTATGAACAGTATTTCAGCAGCAATAGATAAAGCCATAGAAGAATCAAAAAATAAAATAGATTTATAGTGGATAATAATAAATTAAAAGATATTAAAACAAGAATTAATCAGTTAAAAATTGATAAAACTCCTAATTCTAACTTGCAACAGGAAATAAGTCCGTTTACTATAGCTATAGACTTAGTTTCGGGAACAATGGTAGGGTTTGTTATTGGTTTATTAACTGATAAATTCTTTGATTCTAAACCTTTATTTATTATTATATTTACCATAATCGGAATTATAGCAGGATTTAATATAGTCAGGCAAAGTCTAATCAGTAAGAAATAACAAAATGCTTCATAATCCTTTAGTACAATTTAATATAAAAAAGCTGATAGACATCCAAGTGATGTATTTCGATATCAGCTTTACTAATTCAGCTGCTTATATGCTACTTGCTAGTGTTTTAGCTTCAACTTACTTTTACTTGGCTTTTTCAAATCCTAGGTTAGTACCATCAAGGTTACAAATAAGTGGCGAAATAATCTATAATCTTGTAGCTGATATGCTAAATCAGAATGTAGGCAGTAAAGGACGCAAGTTTGTTCCTGTGATTTTCACTCTATTTGTTTTTATTTTATTTTGTAATTTATTTGGCATGATACCTTACGGGTTTACTGTTACCAGCCATATCATTATTACTTTCGCTTTAGCAATTCTAGTATTTTTAATGGTGACTATAGTTGGCTTTGTAAAGCACGGCATGCATTTTCTTTCCCTTTTCTTGCCCCATGGTACGCCTTTATGGCTTGCCCCACTAATGATCATAATTGAATTATTTACATATCTAGCAAGACCGGCTAGTTTATCCCTAAGGCTTGCGGCAAATATGATGGCAGGTCATATTTTATTAAAAGTAATTGCTAGCTTTGTTGTAACCTTGATGATTTACTTGAAATTTCTACCAATACCTCTTATGGTTATATTAATTGGGTTTGAAATCTTTGTCGCAATTCTTCAGGCTTATATTTTTACTATTTTATCTTGTGTATATCTTAATGATGCTGTTAATTTACACTAGAGTTTTTTAATTAATTAAAGTTGAGTTTTTTTATGGATATGGTTTCTTTAAAGTTCATTGGTGTTGGTTGTATGGCTATTGGAATGCTTGGTGCAGCTTTAGGCGTCAGTAATATATTTAGTTCACTACTTAATTCAATAGCTAGAAATCCTTCAGCTACCGAACAGCTTCAGAGAATGGCACTTATTGGTGCAGGTCTTGCTGAAGCAATGGGGCTTTTTTCTTTTGTAATCGCAATGCTACTTATCTTTTCCTAAAATTTGCTTTTAAATAATATGCCTCAATTTGATATTAATACATATTATTCACAAATTTTTTGGCTAATAGTTACTTTTAGCTTATTATATATTTTTGTCTACAAATTTATAGTTACTAAAATTGAAAGAGTTTTAAATAATAGACAATCTAATATTCAAGATAACATTGCAAAAGCAGATGAATTAGCTTTTGAAATCGAAAAGCTAAATAAATATTATAATGAAGAAATAACAAGAATAAGTACTGAAATAGACAGGTTAAAAAAAGAAAAAATAGATTCTTTAGAGGCAGAATTTTTAATTAAAAAAAATAATTTAGAACAAAACCTACGAAAGCTTATAAATCAAAATATTAAAGATATAAAATTAGTTGCAGAAAAATTTAGAACTAGTAAAGTAGATGCGACTATAATGCTTGCTGCTAGTATTATCGAAAAAATCACTGGCACTAAAGCAGATATAAACTTACTAAAAAATATAAAAATACAATAATAATGCATTTTCTAGATGAAAGCTTTTGGCTTGCTATTAGTTTTATAATTTTTGTATATTTAATTTATAGACCAGCAAAAAAAGCAATTTTAAAATCTTTAGACACGAAAGTTTTAGAAGTACAAGAGAGAGTTCTAAAAGCTGAAAAATTAAAAGATGATGCAAAATTATTATTTGAACAAACTGAAGAGCAAATAAAAAATTTAGAAGCTTTGCAACTTCAAATGACCAAAGAAAATAACGAAATCACAAAAAAAATAGTTCAAGAGAAAACTAAAGAAATTGAAGAATTTTTAGAGCATAAGAAAGTTGAAACTATTAAATTAATTGAAAGCCAAAAATTATTAGCAAGTAAAGAATTACAAGATGAATTTTCTGATGAAGTTGTTAAACTCGTTTCAGAATATTTTCACTCAACCAAAAATAATAATCTCTCAGAAACTGACATAGCTAAGAATTTAATGGATAAAGTATAGCACATTCCATAAGGTCGATACAAGCGAATTTGAAAGTAATTGCACGGTATCATTGGGGTATATCATTGGGGAGCGACAGCAGTTAATAATACGTGAGTAGGCATTGTCTGCGTGGATCAGTTTTTCAGTCTGAGCTAAGGAAATTACGAAGTAATTGACGAAGCAATCCAGCCAAAAAATGCTATAAATTAGCATTTTTTATTATTTTTTCTGGATTGCCGTACTCGCTTCGCTCGCTCGCAATGACGACTTTCGATCCACGCGGGACAAGCCTTAAGCGGGAATGACTATAGAATAATAACTGTCCGGTACTATTATATCACTGCCTAATTAGTCTTTTAGAACTCGGTAGAGTATAGTTTGAATCAGTTGTACGATACGGGCAAATATCAATTCCGCCTCGTCTTGTATATATTATATAGATAGAAAGAAATTCAGGATTTATAGCATTTTTGATATCAGTAAAAATACGCTCTGCACATTGCTCGGCAAATTCATTAAAATTTCTAAAAGATATTAAATATTTTAGAAGTGCATCGTGTTTTAACTTTTTTCCTTTATATTTTATAATTATTGTCCCCCAATCCGGTTGCCCTGTTACTAAACAGTTTGATTTTAATAAATTAGAATTAAGTTCTTCCTCTACTAAAACATCTTCATGTTTAATCAAGCTATTATTGGGTGGACCATATTCACTACATTCTATATCTAAATCATCGATGTTAATGCCGGTTGGAGTACCAAATTCTATTTTTGTATTTATAGGAAATATTTCTCCTGTCACTTCGACATGTGTAGCCTTACTTAAATCTTGCAAAACAATTCTTTTTAACTCATCGACGGAATCAACAGCAAAATTATTAAAAGAATTAAGATATAACTTTACTGATTTAGATTCTACGATATGAGAAGAAGTTGTTGGCACAAAAAAAGTAAAGATCGCAACACAAGGCTTGCCTTTTTTATCAAGCCAAGATAGCTCATAAGCATTCCAAACATCTATGCCAAAAAATGGAAGCTTATCATTAACTAGACCTAATTCTTTACGATTATCTATGCGTGGGATTTTAAATAATAAAGTTGGATCATAAGTATCTTTATAAGTACTTTTTTTACCAAGAGCGGAATTAGATAATGTCATAATATATTAAGTAAATGAAAAGTTTTTTTGTCATTGCGAGGAGATACGTAGCATTGATGCGGCAATCTCAGGAGTTTTATACCACCAAAACTTATGCTATGTTTGATATAATGCCCATGAATTAAGGGATATTATGAAGTGCTTCACTATAAAACATTGCTGTGTAATAAGAGTTTTTAGCATATTTGCTATAACATAGCGTAAGTTTTGCCACTTCATGAGATTGCCACGCAGCCTACAACTGCTCGCAATGACGACTTAGTATTCATGCAACAACACCTATTTCTAAATGAAAAGACACTATGCTCCTTGGGCTAAAGCTTCCTTATGTCCATGTCCATTCTCATCATACTCTTTTAACATATAACCGCGTCCCCAAACTGTATCTATATAGTCTTTACCACCAGCAGCATCACTTAATTTCTTACGCAATTTACAGATAAATACATCAATGATCTTCGTTTCAGGTTCATCAAGACTACTATATAAATGATTTAAGAACATCTCTTTAGTTAAAATTGTTCCTCTACGCAATATTAATAGTTCTAAAATAGCATATTCTTTATTGGTTAAATGTACTTTTTTACCGTCAATTTCAACACTTCTAGTATCTAAATTTACACTGACTTTATCTAATCTAAATACTGATGCAGCATGCCCTTTAGAACGTCTAACTATAGCTTTAATTCTAGCGATTAGCTCTTCTCTAACAAATGGTTTAGTTAAGTAGTCATCAGCTCCTGAAGAAAAGCCAGTAATCTTTTGATCTGTATCAGTTAAGCTAGATAAGATTAAAATAGGGGTTTTTATTTTTGCTGCACGCAATCTTAGTAATATTTCGAAACCATTAATATCAGGTAACATTAGATCTAAAATCATCAGATCATACCTACCAAGTTTACCTAATCTTAAACCTTCTAAACCAACCGAAACTTTATCGCAAACTATTCCTTCTGAAGCTAAAGTAAGCTCAATTAGATTAGCCATTTCTGGTTCATCTTCAATTAATAAAACTCTCATTTTATTTTCTCCTAAAATTCAATTTTTATGTTTGTGCTATAATTTAATTACAGTTAATTATTGTTAACTAAATTATAATTTTTTATTAGTGCTTTATACATTTATTAGCAACGTAGGTAAAGAATTTTTAATTATGATTGATAAAATTTTTACTATTAAAGTATGTCTGTGATTTAAAAACCATGCCAATTAATTAAGTAAAAGGTAAGATTTCATAATACTTAAGCGGTTTTTAGTTCTGATGCTCTGACATTTTCTTATGGTACAAAGCTCCGAAATCTATCGGGTCAATCATTAAAGGTTGAAATCCCGCATCTTGAGTACAACTTGCTATGATTTTTCTAGCAAATGGAAATATCATTGCCGGACAATGGACTGATAGCAAAATTTGATGTTGCTCAGGAGCAATATTAATTAAGTTAAATACACCTGCATATTTTAGCTCTACTTGAAATAATTTATATTTCTCATTTCTTGCTACTGCTTCAATATTTAATTCGACTTCATAAAAATTTTCTTCTGATAGATTAGTGATATTTATATCAAGAGACAAATCAATTTGAGGTCTATGTTCTAAAGCTGTCAAAGAAGATGGAGCATCAGGATTTTCAAGAGATAGGTCTTTTATATATTGTGCATTAACAGAAATATGAGGCATCGCCTCGTTTGCGTCGGTATTTATTGTATTCATAAAATCCTTTATTAAGAAAAATGGTTATTAAATATATTATAAAAAATTATACTTTATGTTATCTTGGGGTAAAAATTAACATACTTTTATATAAAATAATTTACATGTATCTTGCAACAAAAAAAGTAACAATTATGTTAATGGTAGAGTTACACCTAATTGTTTCATATATTTTCCTTGACGATCTGCATACGATAAGTCACAAATTTGATCACCTTTTAAAAATAAAAATTGACAAGCTCCCTCATTTGCATAAATCTTAGCTGGCAGCGGTGTAGTATTTGAAAACTCTAGAGTTACATGCCCCTCCCATTCTGGTTCTAGAGGCGTAACATTTACTATTATACCGCATCTTGCATAAGTAGATTTACCAACACAAATAACTAATACATCACGTGGTATTTTAAAATATTCTACAGTTCTTCCAAGTGCAAAGCTGTTAGGCGGGATAATGCATACATCTACTTCTCTATCAACTAAATTATATTTATCAAAATTTTTAGGATCAACCATAGTAGAGTTTATATTTGTGAATATTTTAAACTCATTTGATACTCTAGCATCATAGCCGTAAGAAGATAAGCCATATGAAATAATTTTTTCTGAATCTTTAACCCTTACTTGCTTTTCTGCAAAAGGCTCAATCATTTTATGATTTATAACAGCTTCCCTTATCCATTTATCCGACATTATAGACATAGTAAATATTATTATTTAGTTAAACTATAAAATATAATTGATAATTATTTTTAATACAAAGTAATTATGTTTATTTAAAATTGTAATTGCTTTAACTTTAAACCACTTTAATAACATAAGTTGTAATAATACAACATTATACATCTATAAATAAATAATTACAAATTAAAATTTGTTTATTTATTGTAAGTTTTAAAAATTATATTATATTTAGCATAAATTATATTTAGCCGCTATAACATAATAACCTTAATTATAGCATATAGTTTCACAAATATATGAGGTTTTAAAGTGAAAAAGTTATTATTAGCAAGTATTATTGGTCTTGCATCTACTACCAGTTTTGCCTCAGGAAGCACAACTCCTGTCATTTCTAATTCTGATACTGAAATAAAATTAGAAGGTTTTTATCTATTTGAAAGTGGTTTCTCAAATCAAAATCGTTTAGGTGAATTTGAAAATTTAAGTGATAATAGGAAAAAAATAGCGTTTTATACAGAGGCAGCATTTGCAGCTACTATAACTAAAACTATAAATGATGTAATAGGTGGGGTTAAAATAGTATTGCAACCTGCTACAAGAACAAAAACATCTACATCTTATAATGGTTCACACATCTTTATTGAGACTAGTTATGGTAAAGTAGAACTCGGTTCTCCTTATGACGCAGGTAATAAGCTTCGTATTACCGGTGGTCAAGTAGTTGCTGGAACAGGCGGATGGTGGAGATATGCTAACCTCACTAGCAAATACATGCAATATAATAATTTAAAACCTGATTTTGATACCAGCCCTAGTTTTTATATAGAATCATTTTCTAACAATTTTGATGAATTTAATGCTAGAGCTGAGGCAGCTAGAAAAATTAGTTTTTATACCCCTAAAATGAAAGGTTTCCAAGCCGGTATATCTTATACCCCTGATTCTGCTAACGCAGGTGGTAATAAAAATTTAAATAATGTGGCATTTGATAATTCAGTTACCGGTCTTACTAAAGTTAACACTGGCATAAAGCGTTACAATGTAGAAAACGGTCAAGTTATTACTATTAATCAAAATGTTACAGATTCAGTATCTGGTGGTTTAACTTATGAACACGCACTTGGTGAAGATGCAGATTTAAAATTATCCGTTACTGGTGAATATGGTAAACCTGCTCGCCTTGCTGTTCGTTCCCAAGGAACAGGCAAAGAATATACTGTATTAAAACCTTATAAACTATCTAACTTAAAAGCTTATAATCTTGGGGCAGTTTTCACATATGGTAATTTCTCATGTGGTGCTTCTTATGGCAATCTAGGAAAAAGTTTAACAACTCCTGACTACCATAAAAATGGTCGTAATACTTATTATTACAACGGAGCTATCGCTTATGGTCAAGGTCCTATAAAAACAAGCCTTAGCTATTTTAAATCTTCAAGATATAAGAACACTGTGGATACTATAACTGTAGCTACAGAATATAAAATTATGCCAGGTTTATTACCATATGCAGAAATTTCACATTTCCAAGCTAAAGGTAAACCAGTATATTATCCTGAAGCTCCTAATAAGAAAACTAAAGGTACTGTTGGTTTAATCGGTACAAAACTTAAGTTCTAATATAAAGTCATTGCGAGGAGAAACTGCAAGTTTCGACGCGGCAATCTCATAAGGTAGTATAAAATTCCTGAGATTGCAACAAAGCTTCGCTCCTCGCAAGGCATTGCCTGCGTGGATCGAAAAACACCCTCGGTGTCATCTAGTTGTTTGGGAACTAGATCCAGAAAATAATAAAAAATACTAATTTTATTAGTATTTTTAACTGGATCTAGTTCATAAATCACGGGATAAAAGGGGAGAATGGGCTTTGTTCGGAAGGGTAATAAAAAAGGAAGGGTAGTATGTAGAGAATACCATATAATATTCTGGAATAGATAAGTTATAAATTAAAAATGCCATACAAAGAAAGAACAAAAACAGGTTTGCCAAGAAAAATAGATAAGCCGAGATATAAAATAACCAATTGGTCACAATATAACGATAGTTTAAGAAAAAGAGGGATGGTCAGCCTGTATTTCCCTGAAGGTGATTTAGAGTCTTTGTTCATTAATACACAACCTTACATAGAGGGAGAATCTGGGAGGACAACGACATACCAAGTACCATATATACAACTAATTTATACATTATATCGTTTATTTGATTTCGGGCAGCGTCAAATAACAGGTTACTTTGAGGGACTTTGTTCGGAAGGGTATCTGTTGGTCTTTTTTAGACGTAATTATCCTATTTTGACTGCGACACATTTACCGAATGAATTCCATAAATTTATAATATTGGTAATAACAATTGTTTCATGTTTTTGTGATGATATTTTTTTAGTTAATAGAGATGAACCAATACATCTCTTAATTCTTGAAATTTGAGCTTCAATTCGTGCCCTAATTCCATAACAGTATTTTTTATAAAATGCATAAATGTTACCTTTCTTACTAATATAACTTACAACCTTATCATGCCATATGGTGTTATCTTGACCATATATCTTAGCATTACGTGGGGGAGGCATTACTGGCGTAATACCGCAATTACTTAATTTCTCAACTCCTTCAATACTATAGTAAGCACCATCAGCAATTACTCTATCTACCGATATATTCTCTGGTATTAAGGACTCTAGCATCTCTATATCAGCAGTATAGCAATCAGTAATCTCAACATCATGAATATTCATTGCAGGATCTATAGAAATATGCATTTTCTGCCATGGCTTATTCTTACAGACTTTATTGTATTTTGTTTCATACTAGTTACTAGCTGTATTAAATCTAAGACCTGTGCTATCTAGTATCAGAGATATAGCTTCGCCATTCTTGATACGCACAGCAAGTTTATTGCAAAACTGTTTGACCTCTAATGGTATCTGTGAAAATAAATCACATAGATGACCAAAACTTGGTACTGGAATCTCAAGACCCTTGCCCCGCCATAGATCCTCAAAGTAACCTGTTATTTGACGCTGCCCGAAATCAAATAAACGATATAATGTATAAATTAGTTGTATATATGGTACTTGGTATGTCGTTGTCCTCCCAGATTCTCCCTCTACGTAAGGTTGTGTATTAATGAACAAAGACTCTAAATCACCTTCAGGGAAATACAGGCTGACCATCCCTCTTTTTTTTAAACTATCGTTATATTGTGACCAATTGGTTATTTTATATCTCGGCCTATCTATTTTTCTTGGCAAACCTGTTTTTGTTCTTTCTTTGTATGGCATTTTTAATTTATAACTTATCTATTCCAGAATATTATATGGTATTCTCTACATACTACCCTTCCTTTTTTATTACCCTTCCGAACAAAGCCCCTATCACCCCAACCCTAATAAAGTTGAGGGCGTATCGTTTATAGTAGATACAACCATATTGGCGTGAGGTTTCGACACCCCAAAGCAGCCTCAAAAAGATTCTAGGCAAAACTTCAAATAAGTCAATCTGATTTTGTAAGTCTTATTTAATTATAATAAACTCAGTTGAATTTTGTGGATTCCGTGGCGGGGTCACGGAATGACAGGTGAAAATGATCCATGCAACAAAGTTGACTTGTCCATAGGATGATAGAAGCCAATTTCATGAGGTAGTATAAAATTCCTGAGATTGCCACGCTCATTTCATTCGCTCGCAATGACAGAGAAAAGATCAATGCAACAAATGGATTAGATATTTAACTCCCTGAAACAGTAGAATAAATACCATTTTCTTTTTTAATAATATCATATTGCCTTTGGGCTATTCCATCAACAAAATGAATATTGCCAGATAAACCTATATATGGTTGTCTACTATTTATTCTATTTAAAAATCTGCTTAAATCGAATTCATTTCCTATGAAGCTGGCAGTCATATGTCCTAAATCATAGGCAAGTAAATGCATAAAACCCATATGATTAATTCCGAGAGCTTTTGCTCGCTCAGAAACATTACTGTTAAGGGTATTTAATGAGCCAGTAAAACTAATATCAATATTTTCTGGATAATCTACATCAATGCGGTTATCACCAATTAATATAGCTTTTTTATCTAAATTATATTTATTAATACTACCAGCAAGTAGGCTTAAATTCTTTGGATCATCTGATATATAAATAATAGGCTTTGTTGTATCGCTGCGTTCATTTATAATATCGGTATTATCCGAAACATTTTTTACAGCCTTTGCAATAAATTCAGGATTATCTTCATAAAATTCAGTAAGTGCTAAGGTGGCATTTTTCTGAATCAAAATATTTTGCATAACTTGACTAACAGTTTGAGAGTGTTTGCCTGTAGGCAGTAATGCCATAAAATCCTTATGACTACTTCCATAATAATTAACGATTCGGATTAGCTGCTTTAAAGGTGCATGACCAAATACGAATAATTTATCATCTGCAAGAGCTGGATTATTTGACATAGTTATTATAACAATATTATTGGCTTTGGCTTTTTCGGCTATTAAAGAAGTAAAGTTAGAATATAAAGGACCTAGGATAATTTTAGTTTTACGTGCTACTATTTTATCCATAGCAGCTAACACATTTTTTTCATCTGAGCCATCATATGATGTAACATGGATATAAGACTTTACTCCATCATTAAGACCCATTTTAATCAAATCTTTATATTGCTTACCAACAATACCATCAGGACCTTGGTTAGGCATTAAAATTGCAATCTCAATTTCTTTCTGTGCTTTTTTTACAGGTACAATAGTTTCTTCTTTGGAAGTTTGACAGGATGATAGATATAAGGAACAAAAAAACATTAAAATGATTTTTGCAAAGTTTCGTGTTATACTAGCCATAATATTACTACAAGATTAAAAAATTATGTTTTTAAAAGCGGGATTATATATTGTTTCGACACCGATTGGCAATTTTGAAGATATCACACTTCGTGCTATATCAACCCTAAAAAACTCGGATATTATCTTATGCGAGGATACTAGAATATCACAAAAATTGCTAGCAAAACATGACATTTGTACTAAATTACAAGTTTATAATGATCATAGTGACGAGAAAGACAGAGAAAATATTATAAATCTAATAAAAGCAAATAAGATAGTAAGCTTAATTTCTGATGCCGGCACTCCTTTAATTTCTGACCCTGGGTATAAATTAGTACGAGATTTAAGATCGCTAAATTTCCACATAGATGTAGTGCCTGGTGTGTCTTCACCAATCACTGCATTAACTTTGTCTGCTCTACCTACTGATCGCTTTCTATTTTGCGGATTCTTACCTAAAACTACAGAAAGTAAGAAAAAGCTCTTTACTGAATTTGCAGATATCCGTGCTACGCTAATTTTCTTTGAGGCTGCACCCCGCTTAATAAACACTTTATTAATAGCTAAGGAAATACTTGGAAATCGTGAAATATGTGTAGCACGTGAACTTACTAAGCTTTATCAAGAAACAAAAAATGTAAATATCGATGAAGTAATAGCATTTTATCAAAATAATACTCTAAAAGGCGAGATAGTATTACTAATTTCGGGGGTTTTACAAGAACAAGAAGAAAAGCTGGAACTTGATTTAATAGGGTTTATAGAATCATGTTTAAGTAAAGATTTAAGTGCTAAAACTACTACTGACCTTGCTTATGAAAAATTTAAAAATACATATAGCAAAAAAGAAATATATAGATTGGTAAATAAGCAAAAGAGCTAATATAAATTTACGGTAGAACATTTACCTTAAAATATGGTATAATTAAACAATAAGTAAAATAAAAGAGATTTGTACAAAGTTAATCCGAGAGTAGATTTAGCATTTAAAAAAATCTTTGGAGTGGAAGAGAACAAAGACTTATTGATATCTCTTATTAATTCAATAGTAAGCAGTGAAGATCAGATAAAAGAAATAATATTACAAAACTTACGCTATGTTTGGTTCTAAATATCGTAAAGATGGAGAACGCAGCTGTTGTTGCATATAGTCATCTAAAAGCCCTAACTTTATTTGGTAAACCGTTTTACCGATTGTATTTGCAGTCCTTTTGAGAAATGCCCAAACTAAAAATGCCCAACTAATATGATTACGTTGAATACGCTGTTTCCTGCATTGACAACGTTCTATCCCAGTAAGTTGCTTAATTTCTCTGTGCATGCTCTCAATTACCCATCGAAAGCCACACTCATCTTGTGCAGCTTTAGAAGATTTTTGAGTTTTGTTATTGGTAACAACATACTCAACTCTGTTGGTAGGAACAGTAAATTTAAACAAATTAACATGCTTATTTTTAGCAAAGCCTTTTATATGAATCTCTACTCCATGCCTGATCTCTTCATCTGAAAATGTCAACTCTTTTACAGCTTTATAAGGTTTAGAATCGTGTGTTTTACTAACGTTTCTATTGGCTTTAATAGGGGCATAATAATATTTCCCCAGAGAGTCAACATGTTGCATAATTTTGTGTGTAGAATACCATGTGTCAAAAAGTACTGTTTGAAAAGGAATCTTCTTGCTATAAACAGCATTATTTAACATGTTTAATAGGTGTTCTAGTTTTGTTGCTCCATCATGATCAGGTGCAAAAATTCGATAATCTATTACCCAAAACTTATTAATATCAGGGTTATAATATACCAGACTCACTACTCCTATACCTTTAGTAACTCTACCTGTAGCTCCACTGTACTGCGATCTTGCAATTTCTATTTGCTTCGTATTCCTTTTATTTAAAACCGTATCATCAAATATTGTATATCCATTAGATGAAAAAATAACATCATTCTTGATGTGTTCCCATAACAAAGAAGGTGTATATTTTTCATTCCTTAAAAATCTATTAATAACATCATGACTACATTTCTTTGCATGTTCAGCGTAGTAGGTTAAACTATCAAAACTTACGCTATGTTTGATATAATTCCTATAAATTAAAGGATATTATAAAGTGATGCACTGTAAAAACATAGCTTTGTAGTAAGGGTTTTTAGCATATTTGCTATAACATAGCGTAAGTTTTGCTATGTTGTTAGTAAGATACTAAAATTATAATTGTAATATTTTGTCTTGCTATATCTTATTCATTGCTTTTTAGAATAATTTTTGAGCAAAATTACCAACTGACCACCACTTTATTTGTGTCTTGATTTTTCAGTCCATTATATCTTACATGAATCTCATAACTTAACCAACCTACCGGCCCTCAGCCGGTAGTAGTTGATTAAAAGTATTACATCCAATAGGATCGTTTTCTTTTTGAGCACTATAATAGTTTTAACACTATGACTTATTTGCTTAGAATAATCAAAATTAAACGTTCCATTATTAAATGATTGTTCGTTTAGATTTCTAAACCAATATTTTATTTCTGCTTCTGTTGCATTTGCTGGTGGTACTGATGGAGATTTTTCAGGATATTGTGCTGTACTATGGCATGATAGGCATGAAGAGTTTTTATTATCTATGGGGCCATTAAGTCTACCTAAATATCCTAAAGAGTTTGTAGATACATTAGGATTGATCCAACACTCTGATAGTTTTTTTCTATTCTCGTAACTTGATGTAAAATAATTAGGATCATTACCCCACGTAATACCTACTAATTTCATATTAAACCATGGGTTTTCATTATTCATAGTATTATCATAAATAAATGTACCTGCAACCCATCCTGTTTCCTTTGAACGCCTATCTTTAACTAAAAAGTCAATTTGAAATAATCTCAGTTGTTTAAATACTTTTGGCGTACCTTTGTTATTCTGATTAATATAACCAGTCTAGGTAATACTGTTTTTAAGAGTTGGGATATCTTCTGGTGTGGCCTCTGTAAATACTAATTTTGCACTAACTGTACCATCTAGGAATATACCTTTGGTAATATCGGGTTTGTTGATATCTCGCCATACCTGTCCATATGTGTAAGCTCCGTGTTCATTAATAATAGAGATTGCCCAATTTTGTATTATAGATTTTTGCTTACTATGTAACTCACCGGGTTTAAATGATCTCTCTCTGGTTAAACCGTGTACCAATTCTCTACCAGTAACCCCATAATGCATCCATGGTGCATGATACCAATTAGCAATCTTATTACAGTGCAAATCAAAATCACAGTTAATATTGCCATTATATATATTTTAACACTGTATAACCATATTTTGATGGCTCCTCTTTAAATGATATGTGTTGCCATGGTTTTTCTGTATTATGAATTTTAGTTGGATAGTTAACCTTAATTTAAAAGATCCTATCGTTATAACCTAAAGGTATTTTATCACATGAAGATATCACTGTTGAATTAGCATGTGCAATAATATTATCAAATATAAAAAGTAATAGTATTATTATATAATAACCTTTGGTTATATTATTACCTTTAAATTGTAATAATCTTTTCTTATAACTCATCACTATTAAGAAATACGTATTCATAATACTAAATCTAGGTTTTTGTTTAGGTAATTTCTACTTCCCCTAATAAATCAATGATGTCTTGAGCATCATCAACTTCTGGATGATTAGCATAATAGGATATTATTTTTTCTTTTATATTAGGCTCAATTTGCTCATTATATAAAGGAATGTCATATTTATTTAGCATCTTGTACATATATGGATGTAATATACATTGTTTTTCATCAATCAAATAAATCGGTCTATGATATAACAAACTTTCGACAGTACTACTTAATTCCATATCTTCACATTTTTTTAGAATATTTATTTTAGTATTTATATCTGCCTCTAATTTAGTATTAAACACAGCAAATTCATCTGAAATGCTTTTTATAAATTTTACTATTTGTTCTCGTGTATATGTTATACTATTATCGTTAATAATATGAGAAACCATACCAGGAGTACAGTTTATAGAGTTTATAAAGAAGATGCACTGATCTGTATATTGTTCTAAACTTAGATCATTTATTATAGTAGAAAATGCTAATAAATTGTTATTATCTTCAAACACCACATTTTTAAATATATGAGTTAAATGTTTTGCATTTATCCAATTGTGATATAAAACATTCCTTAGCTCCCAGTAAGTATTTAATCCTATATATTCAAAATTAATATCAAGACATGCTATATGCGAATCTTGAAAATCTTTAATCATAGAATTCATGCCATCTTTTCCTAAATGCTGGGAAGTGAGAATAAGGTTTATCACTTGCGTGTTTTTGAGACCTGTAGCTAAAGCTTGTGCTCCATCTTTTCCTATACTTTTTTCATTCAAAACAAGATGTATGATTTGAGTGTCTTTCAGACATGCAGCTAGTGTTCGTATTCCTTCGCTACCTATATTATTATAACTAAGATTAAGATATGCAATCTGAGTATCTTTTAAGCAGTTAGCTAAAATTTCTGCTCCTTTGTCTTTTATACTATTACCACCTAGATTAAGATCTATAATTTTACTATCTTTAAGAGATTCACCCAGAGTATGCACTTCTATATCGTCTACATCATTAGAACTAAGATCAAGGTCTATAACTTTGCTACCTTTTAAACCTTGAACAAAGATTTGTATTCTTTGGTCTTTTTTATAACTTCTGAAGGTAGCATAGAGGTGAAGGTGAGTAATTTGTGTATTTTTCAATCCTTTAGCTAAAGCCATTGCTCCTGCTTGATCTATACTGTTTAAACCTAGATTAAGATTAGTAATCTGAGTATTTGCTAAAGATTCCGCCAAAGCTCTTATTCCTTCGTCTCCTATTAAACTTTTGTACAAGTTAAGATATTTAATTTTGGTATTTGGTAATACTATAGCTAATGCTTTAGCACCGTCATCCTCCATTCTACTCTTGCGAAGATTAAGAGACATAATATTAGTTCTATCCAAAACATTTGCTAAAGCCTTAGTTCCTTCTATCCCTATTCTATTATAACTAAGATCAAGGTTTGTAATTTGAGTATCTTTTAAAATTTGTGCTAAAAAAGGCATAATTTCTTTTTTCATTTTATAAGCATGCAAACTAAGATGTGTAATCTTAGTATTTTTTAATTTTTCAACTAGTGTAATTACTGCATCCCCTATATTATCAAAGCCAAAATTCATATTAAGATGTGTAATTTTTGTATCCTTTAAACCTTCAGCAAATGCTTGTATCCCATCATTATCTATACTATTTTCAGAAAATTTCAGATGTGTAATTTGAGTGTCTTTTAACCCTTGTACTAGTGTTTCACCTCCTTCTTTTGTTATTCTATAATGACTAAGGATTAGAGAGGAAATGTGAGTATCTTTTAATTCTTTAATTAAGATTTCTGCTGTTTCCTTATTTATAATTTTATAAAACTTGCTATTTAATGATATAGACAACATAAATACACTTTTAACATTAATATGACTTGTTTGTTCAGATAAATATTCAAGGTACAAGATTTCATTATTCTTTTCAACAGCTAACTTCTTACTATCCTTAAAAGTTTGCATAGGAGTTTTTCCATAACAATATTTACCGGAATGAGGTCTTTCATTATTGAAACAAAACTTACGCTATGAGTAAAAAAGTGATAAATTATTGTAAAAATAATCAAAACTTACGCTATGTTTGGTTCTAAATATCGTAAAGATGGAGAACGCAGCTGTTGTTGCATATAGTCATCTAAAAGCCCTAACTTTATTTGGTAAACCGTTTTACCGATTGTATTTGCAGTCCTTTTGAGAAATGCCCAAACTAAAAATGCCCAACTAATATGATTACGTTGAATACGCTGTTTCCTGCATTGACAACGTTCTATCCCAGTAAGTTGCTTAATTTCTCTGTGCATGCTCTCAATTACCCATCGAAAGCCACACTCATCTTGTGCAGCTTTAGAAGATTTTTGAGTTTTGTTATTGGTAACAACATACTCAACTCTGTTGGTAGAAACAGTAAATTTAAACAAATTAACATGCTTATTTTTAGCAAAGCCTTTTATATGAATCTCTACTCCATGCCTGATCTTTTCATCTGAAAATGTCAACTCTTTTACAGCTTTATAAGGTTTAGAATCGTGCGTTTTACTAACGTTTCTATTAGCTTTAATAGGGGCATAATAATATTTCCCCAGAGAGTCAACATGTTGCATAATTTTGTGTGTAGAATACCATGTGTCAAAAAGTACTGTTTGAAAAGGAATCTTCTTGCTATAAACAGCATTATTTAACATGTTTAATAGGTGTTCTAGTTTTGTTGCTCCATCATGATCAGGTGCAAAAATTCGATAATCTATTACCCAAAACTTATTAATATCAGGGTTATAATATACCAGACTCACTACTCCTATACCTTTAGTAACTCTACCTGTAGCTCCACTGTACTGCGATCTTGCAATTTCTATTTGCTTCGTATTCCTTTTATTTAAAACCGTATCATCAAATATTGTATATCCATTAGATGAAAAAATAACATCATTCTTGATGTGTTCCCATAACAAAGAAGGTGTATATTTTTCATTCCTTAAAAATCTATTAATAACATCATGACTACATTTCTTTGCATGTTCAGCGTAGTAGGTTAAACTATAATTCTTTTGGCTAACTATTAAAAATTGACAATAATCTGTCCTATTAATTGGTATTGCTTGCAACTTTATCCTCTTTGACATGTTTAATTATTTTTACAATAATTTATCACTTTTTTACTCATAGCGTAAGTTTTGTATATATAGATAATAATAAAAATATATCTAATAAATCTAGATCTAGCAAATCTACAATTTTTCAAAATGAAAAAAATGCATCTATTCACAATAATCAACAACAGTTACAACAACAAAAACTTGCAGCAGATTTACAATTCAAGGCAACAAGCTCAATCAACGATCAACAACAAGCTGATAATACTAATTTCTCTAGTGCTAATATCACAACAGGTGCTACACGGATTAATATTACACTGCAAGCAGTTATTGATAACATTTCTAAAAAATATAATCCTACAGAATCAAGTAGCAATAATGCTGCAATTAGGGCTATTAATCATAAAAGCTGGTTCAAAAGAAAGAAATTAGCAGATTTTTACCCTTTAAGCCAAGAAGATGCTGATTTACTGCGAGTAAAATCAAATCGTGAATTTAATCTGGAATTTATTAATAAATTACTCTTAAAGCTTGCAGGAGAATATTCCAATCACCATTTTGGCCATAAGAAAGTGTTACTAAACTATATGGCTAAAGCTTTAGCTCATGAGTTACATGAAACTACTAAAGCTAATAATGCTACATTTCAGTTTAAATCTAGCGACTTAAACAACGCTAAAGAGCAATACCTAGATAAGATAGAAAGTAGCCTTGATACTAGCTTGCAAGCTCAGCTAAAACGTAAAATTGTTGGTAGTTTTAATCCTGATTCAGCTTATGAATTACTAAGCTCCTGCTTATTTATTGGGGTAGTAGGTAATAGCTATCAAATAAAACTGCTTTAAAATATTACGCTTTCAGAAAATGCACAAGATAAAATACTACAGCAAGTACAAATTATCTATGGCAGTAGTATTGAGAAGTTGAAAATCATACCATTTTCTGAGCTTGAAGCGAAGCAGAATAATACTGAAGATGAAAAACAAAATTATCTATTGCAGCTAAGCAAACAATTAAATCCTGATTCAATATGGTACAGGGCACGGAAATTTCTTATTGAACGTTATAACCAATATATTGATTTTGGTGTATTAACTAAATTAGTAGTGGTAGAGGAAGATATAGTCAATAAAAAGGTAATCCTCAAATCAATATCAGCTTTTAATGATTATTATGTTAGGAATCGTCATATGCAAGATCTAGAAGAAGCTTTTAAGAGTCAAGATTATTACTTTGAATTAATCAAGTTTGAATATAACTAAGCTATTGTGGTAATTGATAATTTATAATAACTACTTCATCAGATATTTTATTGTGCTCAGGCATAGAATATTTAACCTTAATAGTACTAATATTAAAATTTTTGTATAAGTTTCTAATAAAGGGAGTATTACTATTAGAAATCATTATTTTTATACCTTGATTATTGAGTTCTGTAGCAAAATCTTTAAGTCTCGTTTGATCATTTTCATCAAAGGGTAATCTGGTATAAAACTTCTCACCTGATTTATGATAAGGAGGATCAAAATAAACAAAATCACCTTTTTGTGGTTCAATGAACGAAAAATCCATAGCACAAATAGATGTGTCAGCTAAAAGCTGACTACATTGTTTTAATCGAGAAGCAAGATCAGATTTACTATAATTCCTACCAGAGAAAGTTTGAGCTGGTTTGCCATCAATATTAATCCGGTAAATGCCTTTAAATGAATATCTATTAAGATAGATAAATCTTGCGGTAATCTTTGCTGGGTCGTTACTGTCATTATTACTTCTAACTTGATAATAATGTTCTTTAGAGTGTTTTTCTTTATGAGAGTCTAATAGTTTACTGACCTTATCTGGATTCTTCTTTATTGCGTTATAGCTAGTTACTAGCTCTAGATTAATATCAGATAAATAGCATTGTTTAAATTTATCTCTAATTTGAAAAAATAAAGCCCCACCACCAAGGAATGTAGTAGTTATTCAGTGTTGATGGAAGAAACTTAATTAATTGATCGGCAATTTTTCTTTTACCACCAACCCATTGTAGGAATGGTTGTGGTTTATCTGAGTTCTTTACTGACATGAAATTATTATTAAAATATTTATACTAAATTATAGTATAAAATAGGTTTAAATGCCAGCAAAATACTGTATTACAAGGGATTTTCAAGGAATTCTTGATGTTTTCTGTAGCATCATTAATACTAGTTTTGATTTGTATGTAATAGACAAAGATCTGAGCTAACAAATAATAGTAATTTAGCTGTGTCTCATTTATGCAGCTCTTTATTAAATTGTGTAGAAATCTGTCAAAAAAGCTCTTAAATCCTCTGTACTTCATGGAATAGTTAGGATATCTGTCCTTGTTAAGAGCAGCCGTGGTGCAGTTCTAGTTCAGAGGTTAAATTAAAAACTACAAAATTTTAGCACTTTAACCTCTGAGCTGTTTTCTTAACTTTAACAGCAAGGAAATGTTATGACAATTAATAATCAAAATCAACAAAAAGATAATAATAACGTTAAAAATTCTCTGCAGCAAGCTTGGATATTGCAATTATCTCCTATATCTGTCACATTAATGCCATCTGATCCTGAATACAGTTTTACAGACAAACATCAAGAATTAGAGCAAGAATTACAAAAAGCAAAGCATGAACTAAAAGAATCTAATATATTTAAGATAGATTTAATTAAAAATATTAGTAATAAATTAGATATATCGTGTAATGAAATGCTCTCTGAGTTACTTACACTTTATGGAGTAGAAACAGATTCTAATAAGAAGAATTCCTTATCTAATATTGTCATAGATTGTGCTAAGGGACTATTAGATTATTCTCATAATCTGGTTAATTTGCTGCATAAAGATGCTAAACTAGTTCCCATAGATCTACAAGCTTTTGATCTAGAGCAATTAGTAAATGATACTGTTAATAAAATTGTACCAGAAGCTAAGAATAAAGGTTTAGATCTTTTTTGTAATTTTCAGTACGATATAGCCAAGATTATTATTGGAGATAGTTACTGGATAGGAGCAATATTAGAACAATTAGTAGCTAATGCAGTTAAATTTACTGAAGAAGGCAAAGTTATTGTGACAATCAATTTATTTCCTACCACTATAGAAGAAGATAATAACGAGAGGGTGTTACAATTTATTATCCATGATACAGGTATTGGTATGTCTGAAGAAATACAGCAATATATTAGAAGTAAGGATACTGAATTTGATTATGCAACTGGGTATAAAGGGTTAAAATTAGGACTTAGCTTTGTTAAAAGGCTTATCCATGAAATGCATGGAGATATTGAGGTAGAAAGCGAAGAAGGTAAAAGTACAACTGTTACATGTAATATACCAGTAAAATTGCCTATATATCATCAATAATTACTAAATAACTTAAAGTCTTGTAAATTTTATTTTACAAGACTTCACTTAACTATCTATAAAACTATAGTCCTAGTAACCATGCTGTAGTAAAAATATCTTGACTATTATTAGTTTAGTTAACTAAACTTAAGATAGGATAGTAAAGAATGACAAAATATGGTTAAAAATCAAGTTAATTGTAAATATGAGGAGTCTTTAAATTGTTGTTATAGTAAAAGATTATTAAAAAAACTTTTACTACTAAACAAATATACAACAAATACGATAGATTTTGATCAAGTCACTAAGGCTATTTACTATGCCAAAAAATATCATGGTGGGCAAAAACGCAAAACTGGAGAATTATTTTACACTCATACTTTAGAAGTGGCATATATGATTTCTGATTACTCATTTAAAACTGATCTTATTGTTACTGCCATATTACATGATGCGATTGAGGATACAGAGTTGACTCAAGAAATGATAGCAGAAGCATTTAGTGATAAGATAGCAAGTTATGTTGAAGATTTAACCAGAATCAAGAAAGATTATAAGATTAGTGCCGTAGAAATGGTTAAGATGTTATATATACAAAAGAAGGATGATTTATTACTAATTAAGCTGTTTGATAGATTACATAATATACAAACGGTTAGAGCTAAGTCTCTTGACAAGATCTGGCAAACCACCTCTGAAACTCTGCAAATATTTTTAGCATTAGCTGCTTACTTAAAAATACCTGAGATTGCGGGGCAATTAGAAAAACACTGCCTACGAGTAGTCTTTAATTATGAAATCTTACAGGATCAAATGTTGGTAAATAATTAAAATAGTGAAGATCATAAGATAACTCAGTCAATAAATTTATTACAATAGAACCATTAAATGGTTAGAGCATTTCCAAAACTTACGCTATGAGTAAAAAAGTGATAAATTATTGTAAAAATAATTAAACATGTCAAAGAGGATAAAGTTGCAAGCAATACCAATTAATAGGACAGATTATTGTCAATTTTTAATAGTTAGCCAAAAGAATTATAGTTTAACCTACTACGCTGAACATGCAAAGAAATGTAGTCATGATGTTATTAATAGATTTTTAAGGAATGAAAAATATACACCTTCTTTGTTATGGGAACACATCAAGAATGATGTTATTTTTTCATCTAATGGATATACAATATTTGATGATACGGTTTCAAATAAAAGGAATACGAAGCAAATAGAAATTGCAAGATCGCAGTACAGTGGAGCTACAGGTAGAGTTACTAAAGGTATAGGAGTAGTGAGTCTGGTATATTATAACCCTGATATTAATAAGTTTTGGGTAATAGATTATCGAATTTTTGCACCTGATCATGATGGAGCAACAAAACTAGAACACCTATTAAACATGTTAAATAATGCTGTTTATAGCAAGAAGATTCCTTTTCAAACAGTACTTTTTGACACATGGTATTCTACACACAAAATTATGCAACATGTTGACTCTCTGGGGAAATATTATTATGCCCCTATTAAAGCCAATAGAAACGTTAGTAAAACACACGATTCTAAACCTTATAAAGCTGTAAAAGAGTTGACATTTTCAGATGAAGAGATCAGGCATGGAGTAGAGATTCATATAAAAGGCTTTGCTAAAAATAAGCATGTTAATTTGTTTAAATTTACTGTTTCTACCAACAGAGTTGAGTATGTTGTTACCAATAACAAAACTCACAAATCTTCTAAAGCTGCACAAGATGAGTGTGGCTTTCGATGGGTAATTGAGAGCATGCACAGAGAAATTAAGCAACTTACTGGGATAGAACGTTGTCAATGCAGGAAACAGCGTATTCAACGTAATCATATTAGTTGGGCATTTTTAGTTTGGGCATTTCTCAAAAGGACTGCAAATACAATCGGTAAAACGGTTTACCAAATAAAGTTAGGGCTTTTAGATGACTATATGCAACAACAGCTGCGTTCTCCATCTTTACAATATTTAGAACCAAACATAGCGTAAGTTTTGGAGAGCTAGTTGTACCGGTAAAGGGATAAAGAGAACCTTGACATCCCCCGCACCAAAACATCGTATCATTTGAGAGGTTACCAGAACTACAGCTCACACAATCAGCTATGCAAGCCGATTGAGCTGCAATACTTCCAAATAATAAACTTTCAGGATTTAATATAGCAGCCTTGTTATCATCTCCCCATAATGGATCAAATTCAGTTAAATATGCGATATCTACTTGTGACATCTCTAAACAGGCAAAATCAAGTAATATCTCAAGCCAGTAAATAACCGGATATATATACCAATGTACATGATAAAAGCTGCTTCCCTCTATATCATCCTTAACACCTTTTTGCATGCTAGTACCAAGATTAATGCCTCCAAGACTTACCATACACATCGGAGATTTAGTCACATCAACCAATCTCACTGGCTCCCAAAATCCAATTGGAATTCCAGGAACCGGCATCGGAATCGAAGGCTTAGGACAAAAACAAACAATTTGCCTTGGGTTATTAGTATCAGCCATAGAACCTGAGACAATTTTTACTCCTCCGATAGTAATTGGAAATAAACATTTCCAGCAAACATCAGTGATTGGATTTACAAACCTGCCTACGCAGCCAATTGATGCATAACTATAATTACCAAGCAAAATAATTATAATAAACATTATTAACTTCATTATTACTTGTATATTTCAGAAGTTATTAAATCTGTATTTGCTTGACAACCTACCTTTGCTTGCTCTACTATAATATTATTTTTCTCACCTGCGATTAGATATACTACTTCTCCACTAGATTTTACTATTGCTTGCACCCGACCTTGTAATACCTGATCTATTATCTTTTCTAAATTTTTCTTTGCTTCTGGTAATTGCCACTTCTTCATAGATTACCTCCGGATTTTATCAGTTGTTATTCACACCTTAATTTTTACTCAAATACTATAATATTTCAATCTCTTTTGGGTATATTCCCCGCCGCTTGCGGCGTAATATGGCGGAATGAGCAAATATATACATAAAAGTCATAATGTTACGGTACTGCTGTATCACATGGTATTTCCAGCAAAATATCGCCGAGCAGTGTTTGACGTATCAGTTGATCAAGTATTACGAGAAATATGTTTAGAGATAGAAAAGAGATATCAAATAAAATTTTTAGAAATAGGGGTTGATGAAGATCATGTCCATTTTTTGGTACAATCTGTACCAACCTATAGCGTAACAAAAATAGTAACAACAATTAAAAGTGTTACAGCTCGTCAAATATTTAGACAGTGTCCACAGGTAAAGAAACAATTATGGGGTGGAGAATTTTGGACTGATGGATATTTTACGAGTACGGTAGGTAAGCATGGAAATGAGAATATGATAGGAAAATACGTAAAAAACCAAGGCAAGGAATATCAGAAACTGCATGAGGATCATCAGCTAGCTTTCTTCTAAAATACCCCGCTGCTTGCGGCGGGGATTACTTTTATTTCGCTAATTTTAAGTAATTTGCCTTCCTGCTCGACAATAGCTGGCACTGCTTTGATTTTAAAACGAGTAGTAAGCACGCCACCTTGATCAAAAAACACTGGCTTATTTAACTTTTTGCCAGCTTAATAGGATTGCCATTCGTGAGTACTAATTTTCCTATTTTTGAGTTACTCCACTTAATCTGCTGCTCATCATCACCATCAATAAACATTAATGGTTCTCCCCAACTTATTTTCTCTAAAGGATTTACACTTGTTCCAGCTTTTACTATGATCTTTCCCGCTTGATCTTTTATATCTGTCTTTTGTATAAAACTTGGATCATAGTGCCAATTTCGGTTTATGCTTGTTTTTGCTAAAGCTAAGATAGCAGTTGGTCTAGAGATTTTTTGCTGTACTTTATTTTTAAATTCTTCCTGCATTTTCTCTAATGCACCATTTTGCTCTGCTATTTTGAGCCTCGCCATAATTATCTCTAGTAAAGATTCTTCAATAATTGGAAATACATGACCTCTAACACCATAATCTAATATTTTACTGCTTTTACTTTTGCCAAGCTTATTAACACCATCTGCATTAACATTACTGACTTGCAATATAGCTAAAAATAAAATAAAAAAGCTGATTACAATAATTTTTAGAGCTAAATATCTTCCCATATTTTCTAATCACTTTAAGCCAAGCCTCGCTCTTCCATGATACTATTAATTGCATCCGTTGCATTTAAGCCTTAAATCATTTTATCCTCTATTCCCTAGCATTACTGGTTTAAGATAAAAAATGAAATTAGGAAAGTTGTAGGAGATTTTGAAACATTTTATGATGCTGTTTTTAATACTACTTAAATTGTCAGTATCTTAATGATTTATGCTATAAGTCTCATGATAGCTTCTAGATGATACTATCATCCGACGATCCGGCTCTATTGCCGGAATTAATAACCATTTTTCTTCCGTGCTAACTGTTTTAATCATCCCCAAAAGACTCGTAAACGCAAGCAGCAATGTGATCAGCAATAATCTCTTATTATATCTGACTAGTTCTTGTATGGAGCTTTGCTTAAATAAATGATCCATTACTTACCTACCTTTTTCCCAAGCAAATTAGGATAAGAAGTAGGAGCATATAGCCATTTCTTAGCGACTAAATAACTCTTAAGTACAAAATATTCCGATAATTTCTTAAACTTCTTAAATGCATAACAAAGTACAATACCAGCTATAATGCATATCATCCCAAGCTTAGCATGTCCGCTATTTAGTAACACTATCCCAGATACTATACCAAGTAAGATAACTAACCACTCATCTAAGCTTAAGGCCATATATTTTAGTGGAGTAGAGAGTGACCAATATAATCTTTGATTAGCACAATTATTATTCATATTAATTAAGTGATATTTCCATTAATAGATAAGTTTTGCTAGTCATGACATTAACATCCTAATTTTTTACATTGCCAGTGGAGTTTTAAGCCATAATAAAAAAAGCTGTAATTCATCTAAAACTGTGCCTATCTGGAGATGAATTCTATAGCTATATAAATGCATTTGTTGATAATTAGTAGTAAATTTGCTAATATTAATGAAATAAATTATTGGTGAGTTGTGTATGTTTAGAAGTGATGTAGAGTTAAAATTAGAATGTTTAAAACTTGCTATTCAGTCCTGCTGTAGTTATGATGCTGTGGATCTTGCAAAACAATATTATCGTTTCCTTATAGAAAATAGTGAAAATGTGCCGGTTCAATTCCTTTTTAATAATAAAGCTAATTTAAATTAACCATTAATTCTAATTACTTATTTTAGAGTTAGTACGTTTCCAGAATTGTAACTGCTCTAGGGCTTCATCAGACCAAATGACTTTCAACTTTTATTACCTTCTTTTTTCTTCTTTACCTTCAAAAGGTATTCTGTAATATCTTCAGCAGGTACGCCACTATCATAATTCATCCACCACCCATCTTCAGCATTTTCTATTTGTACAATATCTGCTTTAGTAGTTGATAAAATATAATCTTTAATATCATTTATTATATTAGCTTTAAAAAATTCCTGTATCTGTTCTTTAGTAATAGTATTATCTGCATTCTCTATAGCTTCATACCAAATAGAATGTTTATGTGTTAAATGACGTAAATAAGCAGCTGAATGTTCACCATAAAAAGAATATACTTTGTGAAGTAATTTTTTTGTTGCTAAGTCATAAATAGCAAAGTCTATTTCTCCGGGCAAAGTAATTACATTATCTCTAAAGCTACCAAATATTGAGCGTAAAGCCGGTACTACCGGCCCATGTTTCCAAGCCTTGATCTCTTCTTCAAACAACACTTTATCAAATAAAGCAAGATGAATGCCTTGAGCAAAATATATTAATTTCTGCAGCTTTAACTGGGTTATACTATCCCCTGCTTCTCTATCAACTAATACTAAAAAATAATTAGCTACATCAAAACAGCTAAGTACTTTAGCTTTTTCTTTAGTATTCATAATTATAAAATTCTTCATTGTTGTAAAATCTTCAAAAACTCAATAATTCTTAAGAATATAGAAGAAGCAAAAAAGGAATTTCCAAGCTTGTTGCAACAATTGCTTTACTACTTTCCTTTTCTAGCCTTTCTGTTCTTATAGAACTCACTTAATACAGGAGTTATTATAACATGAATATATTAATTAACATATATTTAAGATTTTATATTTATAATAGTATTTACGGCTCTTTGCATATATTCTCGAGCAGTATCATTGGCAAGTCTAGTATACACTGCCGTTGATCTTGGATCTCTATGATTTAGAAGCTGTCCTATTACATATTGATTTGCTCCGGTCATTGCCATCCAGCTTGGTATTGTTCTCCTTAAATCATGGATCCTTAAATTTTCTATTCCTGCCTTTTTACAAATCCTCTTCCATGCTTTCTTTGGTTCTTGCAGGTGACCACTACTGCTGGTCTCACTTGGAAATACCCACATACTAGTAGATTGCTCTTTCCTGGCTTTTAATATTTCTACTGCCTGATCTAGTAAAGTAAAACTTACGCTATGTTTGATATAATGCCCATGAATTAAGGGATATTATGAAGTGCTTCACTATAAAACATTGCTGTGTAATAAGAGTTTTTAGCATATTTGCTATAACATAGCGTAAGTTTTGTAAAGGTAAACGGTGAGGATCACCATTTTTAGTTTCTGGAAGATATAATTGTTTATCAGCAAAACTTACCTGTTCCCAACGCATAGTAAGTAAATTATCCTTACGAACTGATGTATACAAAGCTATTAAGAAAAAGTCTTGCATTACCTGGTTTTGCTCGTCTGCTATTGCTGTAAAAAATCGTGGTATTTCTTCCCTAGTTAAATACCTGCTTCTTGATTGTTCCTTGTGCTTCTTTATGCCAATAACTGGATTTATTGTAAGCAATTCCCATTCTATTGCTTTACTAGATACAGGACTTAAAACTTCAAGAAATCTATTAGCTCCATATTTACCAGTGTTAGTTAAATTATTAAACAACTCTTGAATATCTGTTTTTTGAATAGTGGATATTTTTCTAGGATATAAATGTTTGGCATATCTATCTACAGAAGCGGCATAATCTTTCCATCTTTTATTATTAATTTTACTATATTCATTAAGATATTTATCATAAAGCTCCTTAAAGGTCAGTTCTTTGGATAATCTAGCTTTTTCTTCTACAGGATTATATCCTTTGGCGATCTCACCTTTTAATTCAGATGCTTTGGCTCTAGCATCAATAATTGATAGATCAGGGAACACACCTATTTTAATTCTATGATATTTCTTATCAAGTACTGTGTCCAAATAAAATATTTTACTACCACCATATGATACGATTAGCAATAATCCTTTTTCTTTGGTATCTTTATATACATCTCGTTTTGCCTGTGGAGCTTTAATTTCATGTAATGCTTCTTTAGTAAACAAATAAAAGTAATCCCCGCCGCAAGCAGCGGGGTATTTTAGAAGAAAGCTAGCTGATGATCCTCATGCAGTTTCTGATATTCCTTGCCTTGGTTTTTTACGTATTTTCCTATCATATTCTCATTTCCATGCTTACCTACCGTACTCGTAAAATATCCATCAGTCCAAAATTCTCCACCCCATAATTGTTTCTTTACCTGTGGACACTGTCTAAATATTTGACGAGCTGTAACACTTTTAATTGTTGTTACTATTTTTGTTACGCTATAGGTTGGTACAGATTGTACCAAAAAATGGACATGATCTTCATCAACCCCTATTTCTAAAAATTTTATTTGATATCTCTTTTCTATCTCTAAACATATTTCTCGTAATACTTGATCAACTGATACGTCAAACACTGCTCGGCGATATTTTGCTGGAAATACCATGTGATACAGCAGTACCGTAACATTATGACTTTTATGTATATATTTGCTCATTCCGCCATATTACGCCGCAAGCGGCGGAGAATATACCCAAAAGAGATTAAAATTTTTGTATAAGTTTCTAATAAAGGGAGTATTACTATTAGAAACCATTATTTTAACACCTTTATCATTGAGTTCTGTAGCAAAATCTTTAAGTCTCGTTTGATCATTTTCATCAAAGGGTAATCTGGTATAAAATTTCTCACCTGATTTATGATAAGGAGGATCAAAATAAACAAAATCACCTTTTTGTGGTTCAATGAAAGAAAAATCCATAGCACAAATAGATGTGCCAGCTAAAAGCTGACTGCACTGTTTTAATCTAAAGGCAAGATCAGATTTACTATAATTCCTACCAGAGAAAGTTTGAGCTGGTTTGCCATCAATATTAATCCGGTAAATTCCTTTAAATGAATATCTATTAAGATAGACAAATCTTGCAGTAATTTTTGCTGGATCATTACTGTCATTATTACTTCTAACTTGATAATAATGTTCTTTGGAGTGTTTTTCTTTATATGAGTCTAGTAATTTACTAACTTTATCTGGATTCTTCTTTATCATGTTATAGGACGTTACTAGCTCTAGATTAATATCAGATAGGAAGCAATGTTTAAATTTATCTCTAACTTGAAAAAATAAAGCCCCACCACCAAGGAATGGTTCATAGTAGTTATTTAGTAGTGATGGAAGAAACTTAATTAATTGATCGGCAATTTTTCTTTTACCAGCAACCCATTGTAGGAATGGTTGCGGTTTATCTGAGTTCTTTACTGACATGAAATTTATTATTTATTGATACTATAATAATAGCCTAAAATAGGCTTAAATGCCAGCAAAATGCTGTATTCAAAGGAATTCTTGATGCTTGCTGTAGCATAATTAATGCTGATTTTGATTTGCATGTAAATAGATAAAGAGCTGAGTTAACAAATAATACAATTTAGCTATGTCTTATTTATGCAGCTCTTTGCCCAATTGTATAAAAATCTGTCAAAAAAGCTCTTAAATCCTCTGTACTTCGTAGAATTGTGGTGATATCTGTCCTTGTTAAGAGCGGCCGTGGTGCAACTCTAGTTCAGAGGTTAAGTTAAACTGCAAAATTTTATCTATTTAACCTCTGAGCTGTTTTCTGAACTTTAACAGCAAGGAGATGCTATGACAATTAATAATCAAAATCAACCAAAAGATAATCATAATATTACTAAAACAAATTGGAATCTTCAATTATCTCCTATATCTGTCACATTAATACCATATCAGCAAGAAGAGAATATCATTAACTCGACAATCACAAATTATACTGATATAATTAAATATAAATTAGAGTTACAAGAAGCAAATAATAAATTGAAAGAATCTGAGTTATTTAAAAGAGATGTGGTGCAAAATATGGTACATGGATTAAAGATTCCATGTAATGGGATTTTTTCATTAGTAACAGCCCTTTATGAAATAGAGGATCATCCTGAAAAAAAGGATTATTTAGCTAGTGTGGTAAATTGTGCTGAAGAATTACTGGATTATTATAACAATATACTTAGTTATTTACAGAATAATTCAGGATTACCTCCTATAGTTTTTAATAAGTTTGATCCAAAACAGTTGGTAAATAAGATTATTGATAAAGCGATGCCAATAGCTCAACGTAAGGGATTAAATTTATCTTGTAATTTTCAGTATGATTTAACAAATGCTATAATTAGTGATACTTATCGAATAGGGGCAATATTAGAGCAGTTAATAGATAATTCTATTAACTTTACTAAAGAAGGTAAAGTTGTGGTAACAGTGAACATGTTTGCTATTAGTCCAGCCGTTTCAGAATCAGAACAACAAAACAGAGAAATGGTATTCCAATTTATGGTGCATGATAGTGGTGTTGGTTTGTCTAAAGAAATCAGGCAACATCTTCATGAAAAGATTGATAAATTTGATGTTGCTACGCAATATCATGGACTTGGATCAGGATTAAGTTTTGTAAAGCGTCTAATTGGTGAGTTAAATGGAGAGATTGAAGTAACAAGTGAAAAAGGTAAAAGTACTACTATTGTCTGTAATATACCAATTAAGTTACCTCTTCTTGATGATCTGATTTATGATACATAATATTGATAAGGTTTTGATGATAATACACACACAAATTATCTCTAAAAGTAGAGTTTTAAAAGTACTCTATTAATTAACAAGTATGATTTTCTTAATTATTGCTATGATTCTTACTACACTTAAAATAATATTAGGGATGGATAGATGGCAAAAAATCAAGAAAATCATCAAAAAACTATAGCTCCTATTGTAGAAAAGTTAAACTTACCTAAAGGTATAGATATTGAGCTAGACAAAGTAAAAATTATAGATCTATCAAATTGCCGATATAGTAAAAGGCTATTAACTAAGATCATGCTTATTAATAAGATTTCTGAGAACAAAGTTGATCTTAGTAAAATTAAAAAAGCAATTTATTTTGCTAAAAAATATCATGGTGGGCAAAAACGAGAAACAGGAGAATTTTATTATTCACATCCTTTAGAAGTAGCATATATGGTTTCTGATTATTTATTTAGAACAGATATCATAGTAACTAGCATATTGCACGATTGTATTGAAGATACGTTACTTACTAAAGAAATGATTATAAAAGAATTTGGTTATAAAATTGCCAATCAGGTTGAAGATTTAACACGAATTAAAAATGATAAAAAAATTAGTTCAGCAGAAATAGTTAAGATATTATATCAGCAAAAGAAAAAAGAGTTGCTATTAATTAAATTATGTGACCGATTACATAATATACAAACAGTAGGAGCTAAATCTCCTGAAAAAGGGTGGAAAACGATTTTAGAAACTTTACAATCTTTCTTAACTATTGCTACTTATCTCAAAGTGCCAATAGTCACAAATCAATTACGCACACATTGCTTAAATATAATTATAAGTTACAAAAAATCAAATTTATATAATAATATAGCAAGGATTTAAAATATATTATATGAAAAATATGTTGTTATTACAATTATAGAATAAATTAGATAGTAATAGTAAAATATTTAAAGGTATCAATAACCCGAATTATGAAATAAAAGTAATCCCCGCCGCAAGCAGCGGGGTATTTTAGAAGAAAGCTAGCTGATGATCCTCATGCAGTTTCTGATATTCCTTGCCTTGGTTTTTTACGTATTTTCCTATCATATTCTCATTTCAATGCTTACCTACCGTACTCGTAAAATATCCATCAGTCCAAAATTCTCCACCCCATAATTGTTTCTTTACCTGTGGACACTGTCTAAATATTTGACGAGCTGTAACACTTTTAATTGTTGTTACTATTTTTGTTACGCTATAGGTTGGTACAGATTGTACCAAAAAATGGACATGATCTTCATCAACCCCTATTTCTAAAAATTTTATTTGATATCTCTTTTCTATCTCTAAACATATTTCTCGTAATACTTGATCAACTGATACGTCAAACACTGCTCGGCGATATTTTGCTGGAAATACCATGTGATACAGCAGTACCGTAACATTATGACTTTTATGTATATATTTGCTCATTCCGCCATATTACGCCGCAAGCGGCGGGGAATATACCCAAAAGAGATTTAACACAAAGCAGGAAAAAAGTGGTGATATTAAGAATTTTTTAAAGATAAAGTGATTTAAGCTATACCATATATAAAAACAATAAGAAAAAGAAGTTTTAATTCATGTATTAGTTGAGATTTGATCTTACATTTAATAAAAATCACGTATTAAAAAATACAGATAAAAAAATGGAAGGTTATAATGAACTTAAATCAAAAAATAATAAAGCCAAAATTAGGTTTACTTGAATTAGCTAAGAGCCTTGGTAGCATATCATCAGCATGTAAAGCAATGGGATATAGTAGAGATAGTTATTACAGATTTAAAGAACTGTATGAAACGGGTGGTGAAGAAGCATTGTATGAAATTAGTCGTAGAAAGCCAATAATAGCGAATAGAGTTGATCCAGCGATAGAGAAGGCAGTAATGGATATGGCAATAGAATATCCAGCATATGGTCAGTTAAGAGTATCAAATGAACTTAAGAAGAGCGGTATACTTGTATCACCTGGAGGGGTAAGATCAATTTGGCTACGTAATGATTTAAACAATATCAGTAAAAGGCTTAAAGCATTAGAAGCAAAAATGGCTCAGGATGGTATTGTTCTTACTGAAGCTCAGCTACAAGTGCTAGAGAAGCGTCGTAATGAGAAAGAAGCCCATGGCGAGATTGAGACACAGCATCCAGGTTATCTAGGATGCCAGGATACGTACTATGTAGGTAATTTTAAAGGAATAGGTAAGGTTTATTCTCAGGTATTTATTGATAGCTACAGCAGAGTAGCTGATGCTAAATTATATACTGATAAAACAGCTCTTACCGCTGCTGATATGCTTAATGATCGGGTATTACCATGGTATGAGAGTCAACAAATACCAATACTGCGTATTCTAACTGATAGAGGTAGTAAATATAAAGGTAATATAGAGCATCATGCTTTTGAGTTATTTCTTAGCATAGAAGGTATAGAGCATACTACAACTAAGGCATATTCTTCTCAAACAAACGGTATGTGTGAGCGTTTTAATAAAACTATGAAACAAGAATTCTTTGATACAGCTATGCGAAAAAAGATTTATACAGATCTTGATGATTTACAATTAGATCTTGATATTTGGTTAGAGCATTTCAATAATGAAAGACCTCATTCTGGTAAATATTGTTATAGGAAAACTCCTATGCAAACTTTTCAGGATAGTAAGAAATTAGCTGTTGAAAAGAATAATGAAATTTTGTATCTTGATTATATATCTGACAGTCAAAATTTAACTGACAATCAGGTACAAAATTTATAGTGTCTGTAAGATCAAATCTTGACTTCTACAAATTACAACTTATAAATGATTCAATCCCTCCTAGGTTGTATTCCCTATGGCTTGTCACGATTATTTTTAATGAAGCCAGAGCGATCCAAAGGAAAATTTACCAATACCCCATAGGTTATAGATAGCCTGTTACACACTATAAACCATATCACCTCACACTTCAATAATGAGTTTCAAATCCACATCATCTTCAGTATGAATTTCTTTAATCTGTTTGTAGAAACTTAAAAATTTGTTTTCACCCTCTTCGTTCTATGTCATACTTCATTATGATAACATTCTATTGTTAGTAAAATGAATAAAAAAGTTTGTGTTATAGGCTTAGGTCATATAGGTTTTCCCATTATGTGTATTTTAGCAAATTCTGGTTATTCAGTTCTTGGAGTAGATATTGATAAAAAAGTAGTATCAAAAATCAATGCAGTTAATTACATGACTCATGAAACAGCATTAAAGGATTTATTTATTAAAGGAATATGTAAGAGAAATCTTAAAATATCAACAAAGGTTGAACATTCCGATATCTATATAATTACTGTACAGACTCCTCTAAATTTAGAAAATAAACCAGATATCTCTTACGTAAGTGCAGCGATTGAATCTATTATACCGTATCTTGAAACTGATAATTTAATTCTTATTGAATCGACATGTCCTATAGGGACGACTGAGATGATGGCTAAACGGCTTCGCATAGTTTGTTCTAATATATTTATAGCTTATTGTCCAGAAAGAATATTACCAGGTAATATTCTTTCTGAATTAATATATAATGATAGAATTGTAGGTGGTATAGATAATCAATCTGGGACACGAGCAGCTGATTTTTATAGATCATTTATTCATGGTGAGATAGAAGTAACTGATTCAAAAACAGCAGAAGCGGTCAAGTTAGCAGAAAATACCTATCGCGATATTAACATTGCCTATGCTAATGAATTGTCTATGATTGCCGATCATATTAATGTGAATATAAATGAACTCATTAGTCTAGCGAACAAACATCCTCGTGTAAATATTTTACAACCAGGTCCAGGAGTTGGAGGTCATTGTATAGCTATAGATCCATATTTTTTGGCACACTCAGCATCGGAATTTGCCCAGTTAATATTAAAAGCAAGGGAAGTTAATATTAATAAAGCTAGTTGGGTAATTCAGAAAATAAAAAAAGTAGCAAAAGAAAATAATGTTCGCATTATAGCTTGTTTGGGTCTTACTTACAAACCTAATGTACCTGATACCAGAGAATCGCCGGCTATAATAATAACTGAGACCCTGAAACAAGAATTTGATGTTATTGTTTTTGATCCATATGTTAAAAATATAAAATCAATAAATGATACGCTACTAAAAGTAGATATGATAGTTGTATTAGTTGCTCATAATGAATTTTTAGATATACCTAATTATTTGTTTCATGAAAAAATTTTTCTTGATTTTACTGGAGTATTAATAAAATGAAAAAAATAATGATAGTAATAGGAACACGACCTGAGGCAATAAAACTTGCACCTATCATTGCAGCTTTTGAAAATAATAAATATTTCTCTTATGAGATATGTATGACCGGACAACATACGTCTTTACTTGATTCTGTTTTTTCAGATATGAACATTAAAGTCAGTTATAAATTTCAATCTATAGAAAGCAAAGGATCTCTGTGCCACAGTGCAACACATATGTTGTCAGGATTTAGTAATACATTAGAAAAGTCAAGACCAGATTTAATTATTGTTCAGGGAGATACTACAACAGCTTTTGTAGCAGCTCTTGCTAGTTTTTATTCAGGGATAGCAGTAGCACATATTGAAGCAGGTTTACGAACAGATAACATATATTCACCATGGCCTGAGGAGATACATAGATGTTTTATAGATAAACTAAGTACTTATTTTTTTGCACCAACTAATCGAGCAAAAATTAATCTTATTAAGGAAGGAGTACCAATTGATAAAATTTGGGTAGTAGGTAATACATCCATAGATGCAGTAAGACTTATAAATAAAAAATTATGTGGATTAAAACCAGATTATAAAACTAAATTTATCTTAGTTACAATTCATAGAAGAGAAAACTATGGCGAACCACTAAAAGAAGTATGTAATGCTTTACGTAACATTGCGAAACAATTTCTAGATATAAACATAATGTTCTGTTTACACCCCAATCCTTCTATAAGTGAACATGTAAAAACATTATTATCAAATATAAGTAATATTAATTTAATTTCACCAATAAATCATATATCATTTATTAAGCTTCTAAAAGAATGTCTTTTTGTAATAACTGATTCTGGGGGCATACAAGAAGAAGTAACATTTATTGGAAAGCCTGCACTTATTGTTAGAGATATCACTGAAAGACCAGAAGTAATTGAAAATAACATAGCTATATTAGTAGGAACAAAAGCAGTTGATATTATAAATATCTGCAATAGGTTATTAAAAAATCCGGATTTGCTAGCTGTAATGTCAAAAATATGTTTTCCTTATGGAGATGGTTACGCAGCAAAGAAAATAGTTAATATCTTAGAACAAGAATTAAAAAAGAACTAAATATGACAAAATTAGGTATTTTATTTTTTGCTGATCGTCTTCCTCCTTTAATTGGAGGAATGGAAATGCATGCAAAATATTTCATAGAATATTTTATTAATCATTCTCAATTTCCTATTTTAAGTATAATTACAAAAAATCTTAAAGGACAAGATTGTATTATATTAGATGGAAAACTTAAGGTAATAAATTTAAATAAATTAGCTAGTTTATTTAATCCAGCTATTATATTTTTTAATAGCGGCAGATGGATAGAGGACCTTAAAGAACTTCGTGATATATTTCCAAAAGCGAAATTTATATACCGTACGGGTGGGAATGAAATTTTAAAAGCTTCTCTGATTAGCAAAACAATTCCAAATTATATTATGCGTCGATCATATTGGGTCGATATTTTAAATAACACTATAGATTTATTAATAACAAATTCTACTTATACGGAAACTCGTTTAAGTCAAATTGGCATAAAATGTCCTTTTACCCGTTTTGTAGGCGGGGTCAATGTATCTGTATTAAAAACAGCAAGAATTTTAGATAATAAACCTTTTACTATCTTCTGTGCTGCTCGTTTTGTTCCATATAAAAATCATTCATTAATGATATCTTTGGTTCACGAGTTGGTATTAAGAGATTATAGCTTTAAAGTGAGATTAGCTGGAGAAGGACCTTTACTAGCACAAGTTAAAAAACAGGTGGATAAGAATAATCTGAATTCAATTATAGAGTTTCTTGGAGTACTAGAAAATGAAAAAATATGTGAAGAGATCATTAATGCAGATATTTACATGCAATTAAGTTGTGATCAAGTAACAGAAGTTCCTGGTGGTTCATATATTCATTCAGAAGGAATGGGGCGTTCTATTTTAGAGGCTTTAACAGCAGGCACTTTTGTAATAGCTGGTAATAGTGGAGCTTTACCAGAGATTATTACATCTGATAATGGATTATTACTTGACTTTAATAATTTTCAACAAATAGTTAATCAAGTTGAACAGATTTTAAAATATCCTAAAGTTAAAAAGCCTTTGGATGATAAATTTTGTTGGTTAAAGATTTTCAAAGGTTATGAAGAATTATTTAAGCATCACAAATGAAAATATTATTAGTTACAGAAAAATTTAGTCCTGATAACACCCAGCGTGATGGTGGTGCTAGGCTGGTAGACACCCTAAAACAAGGTTTTAAAAATCACTTAAGTATAATGCAGTTTGGAGGACAAACTAATTCACCAGCAACTTGGAGTTTTGATTATCCTGTGAATGTGGAACATCGATTTGAAAAAAGACTTGCTAATGCTGAGTTTATTGCACAAAAAGTAAAAGCTGTTGAACAACAATTTACTCATATAGTTTTTATCCATATATCAATGCAATTTGGTTTTATTGATATTAAATTACGAGAAAAAATAAAAACATGGACATTTCCTATGTTCTTGACCCCTTCTTACCAAGCATCTGGTGAAGATGTGCCATTTAAATATACAGAGAGGGAATTTTTAACTCTAGCTGACACTCAAAACATCTTAACACCAAGTTACTTAGAAAAAAAACAATTAATAGAATTTTATTCTGTTCCAAAACAAAAAATTCAAGTAGTGCCTAGAGGTGTAGATACAAGTTTACTAATACCTAAAATTCGTTTTTTAAATACAGTCCCAGAGTTTTGTAGCGTTGGTAGTATCAAACCTCAAAAAAATATTCTTGGATTAATAGATTTATTTGCTACAGTAAAAACTAGATTTCCTCGAGCAATACTTCGTGTAGTTGGACCAGTTCAGAATCAGGGATATTATAATGCAGTTAAAAATAAAATTGAAAAATTAGGTCTTGATAAGGTTATAAAATTTACAGGCTATATATCTCCAGCTAAACTTGCATTTATTATTGAAAATTCACATATTCACATATCCACCTCAATGTGTGAAACATTTGGACGCTCAATTTTTGAAACACTTGCTTCTGGTATACCAAATATAGTAATGGTAAAAAATAATGCTGCTGCTGAATTTTTATTAAATTTGCCTTATGCAAAATTTGTAAATGATACAAGTGAAGCACTAGATGCTATAGAACAGGTCTTTAATAATCTTCCTAAATTATCAGAAATGGCACTTGAAATCGGCAAATTATACAGTGATACAATCCTTGGTAAATTACTTGTAGCAAAGATTTGTAATAAAGAAGTAATAGCTATAAGCGATTTTGACGGCACACTATTTCATAAAAACAATTCTGAAAAAACAAAAAACTGTGTATTAAAGTTTCAGCAATTTTCAAAAAAAGTTATATGTAGTGCACGTCCACTTGACTATTTAGTGCAAGAAATTAAACATATTAATTTAAAAGTAAATTGGATTATATCTTATAGTGGTGCTGTAATATCTGATGGTGAAGGTAATATATTATTTATTACACCAATTGATTTAGAAGATGTTAGAAGATTAGAAGCGATGGTACCGGAAGCAAAAAGAGTAATTATAGAAGATAAAATAGTCCAAATGTCAATGCCAGCACATTTAGTGCCAGATATTTTTGATTTAAATGTTGAAATTTATCAGGGAACTGCTTTTGTTGCAAGTTGGCATTCTTCAAAATTACGTGCAATTAATAAACTTTTAAATCATATTAATTGGTCTGGAACAGTAGAAGCGTTTGGAGATAGCAAATATGACCAAGAGTTTTTAACTTATTTTGATGGAAAGCTTGTTAAAACCAATAATAAGGCATAAAATTAATTCATGGCTTAATAAATATGGAGGAATTTTATGAGTAATACGTATTATAAAGGTTATTGGATGGTAACAAATCGTTGTAATTTAAGATGTAGTTACTGTGTACTTGAAGATGCACCTCACCAACTTAGAGCAGAACTTAACCTAGAATCTAAGAAAGAACTAGTTAGTCATTTATATCATAAACTTAAATTTCGTCGTCTTACATTATCAGGTGGAGAAGTAATTATTTTTGGTAAACATCCACCAAAAGAATGTATCGAATTACTTCGCCATATTCGAACATTTCGTTCAGATGATCCAGTTAAAAACTTAGGAATAGAACTTTATACGAATGGTACTTATTTAGATGAAAATGTTGTTAATGAAATGAAAGGGGTAGTTGATATTGTTGCTGTTACGATTGATAGTACTGAAGATAGCTTTTTAACAGAAATTGGGAGAAATTTTGGTAGATATAAAGAGTATTATAAAAATATAATGAATAAATGTAGCTTAATTTCAAAAGCTGGTATTGAACTAAAGTTTCACAGTGTTATTAGTACTAAAAATCATTTAGTATTGTCAAGTCAAATAAAAGATATTCTTAATGCTTTAGAAA
This sequence comes from Rickettsia endosymbiont of Gonocerus acuteangulatus, assembly GCF_964026435.1. NCBI lineage: Bacteria > Pseudomonadati > Pseudomonadota > Alphaproteobacteria > Rickettsiales > Rickettsiaceae > Rickettsia > Rickettsia endosymbiont of Gonocerus acuteangulatus. The sequence goes on along the minus strand of NZ_OZ032147.1, from coordinate 591,436 downwards.
GTGTTGGGGGTAACTTATCCTGCTGGAAATTCTATCAGTATATGTCATATGATAATCCTGAAAAGGATAATATTCATGCAATATCACCTACAATGTATAAAAAGTTTAAAGATAATACTATGAAAGCCTTATCAGGAAGAAAAACAAGGTTGCATTTTAAGGATAATAAAAGTAATCCCCGCCGCAAGCAGCGGGGTATTTTAGAAGAAAGCTAGCTGATGATCCTCATGCAGTTTCTGATATTCCTTGCCTTGGTTTTTTACGTATTTTCCTATCATATTCTCATTTCCATGCTTACCTACCGTACTCGTAAAATATCCATCAGTCCAAAATTCTCCACCCCATAATTGTTTCTTTACCTGTGGACACTGTCTAAATATTTGACGAGCTGTAACACTTTTAATTGTTGTTACTATTTTTGTTACGCTATAGGTTGGTACAGATTGTACCAAAAAATGGACATGATCTTCATCAACCCCTATTTCTAAAAATTTTATTTGATATCTCTTTTCTATCTCTAAACATATTTCTCGTAATACTTGATCAACTGATACGTCAAACACTGCTCGGCGATATTTTGCTGGAAATACCATGTAGCAGTACCGTAACATTATGACTTTTATGTATATATTTGCTCATTCCGCCATATTACGCCGCAAGCGGCGGGGAATATACCCAAAAGAGATTTAATATCTTATCTTATGGTAACGCCCAATATATGAGAGATGATGATACATGGTCAACTAGTAAACGTACTGAAGACTTGCGCTCATATAATTCAATGTCAGAATTATTTACAAAACATGATATTAACAAAGAACGTTTCCATAAGTTTCATGAGATATGCTTATGAGTGTTATAGTAACTGTTGATCTTGATTGGGCATGTGAATATGCTATAGAGGAAACCTTAGCTTTTTTAGAAGATAGAAAGATTGTTCCTACTATTTTTAGTACTCATAATTCATCCATAGTAGAATCTATGCTAAATAAAATTGAAGTAGGACTCCATCCATATTTTAATTCAAATTCATCACATGGAACTACATTTTCAGAAGTAGTAAAATATGTTATGAATTTACCACATAATTTAGCAGCTTTTCGTTGTCATAGATTTGCTACATGTAATTTATCTAAGCAACTTATGTTTGAAGCTGGTATGTTAATTTCATCAAATGTATGTACAGATCTAGAAGTCATTACTCCTTTTAAAGATAGATTTGGTTTACTTGAAGTTCCTATTTTTTTAGAAGATGGTGGATATTTATGGCGTAATCATCCTATGCAAATAGATAAAGAGTTAAGGAATACTATTTTAGATCAATTAATTAAAGTTATTGTGATCCATCCTATGCATTTTACTATAAACACCCCTTGTTTTGCTTACATGTATGATATCAAAAAATCAGTAAGTCGGAAAGAATGGCAAAATATGACTAAATATACCATTAATAAACTACGATGGGAAGGCTATGGAATAAGAAATTTTATTACTGAATTATTAGAGATAGTACCAAAAACTTTATCTTTAAAGTCATTAATTACCACGAGTTAAGATTGCATAATCATTCATAATAGTTGCCTTCATTATAAAATCAAATCGGTCTACTTCAAGGCAGCGAAAAAAATCTTCTTTTGGATATTGCCATTGGTCTTGGGAAAAAAAGTATTTTCCTGAACCTTCTAGAAGAATAGGTAAAAATTTGATTAATTCTAACTCCTTCCCATGAATTAAGGCCTTAATATATTCAGCACAAATATTGTATTCTAGGGAAGGTGTATTTCCCTCATGTCCCATAGGAATTATTATAATTTCTGTATTTGGGAGTGTTTTAATATATTCAGCAGTAGCACTTGCATTTATAAAACCTGCAGCAAGTACTATGTTTGCTTCTTTGGCTAACAAGATTCCACTAGCTCCTGCTGCTGTTCTATGTAATACATTTTTACCAATTATAGTAATATCTTGAACTCTTGTTGGCGAATTTGGAACATCATAAGTAAGATTTGCTCCTTTTTCTGCTTTTCCAATTAATACAGGATTATTAAAATTTGATATCAAACGAGAAACAACAGCACTATCACTTGCTAATATATATGTCACTGGATTATGATCTAGTACATAAGCAGCTGTAGTAAAAGCACGGAATACATCAATAATTACTATTACCTGCGTTTTGATCTGTTCATCAAATCTCAATTGTATTGGGCTCATTATATATATTATCTTACTACTGGAGCTAGATAATGGAACAGTCTTTTTTATTGCTGTACAACTACTCAATATAAATAATATAATAATTAAGTGATAATATTTGCACAAAATGAACATTTTATTTAGTTTTTAAATATTAATAATATAATATACTTTCATGTATCTTAATAGTAATAAGTTTATTCTTTTATTTTTCTGGCAACATATAAAACCATTTCAATGGTTTTATATGTTGATGTTTTCTGCTACTATTGTAAGCAGTTTTCATCCTTTTGCATATAACTATTCTATAAAATTATTTTTAGATAACATGTCAATTAGTGATAATCTAGCCTACCATGATATCATTTTGTCAACAGCGGTCGAAAAATGATACAGATTTTTAATATGCAACGGCTGAAAATTGATACAGTATCATAAAAAAATTATCTGATATTTAAGTCATAAGATTTTCCTCCTGTTTATTAATAATTCCTATTGGCACAAGACCAGCTTTCTTTTTATCCTTAAGCCTGAAACTATCACCTTTAATATTAAGTATAGTGGAGTGGTGAAGCAGACGATCTAAAATAGCAGCTGTAAGAGCACTATCCTGAGCAAGACTATTATGCCATTGTCCAAATGGAAGATTACTTGTAAGAATTATGCTACCCTTTTCGTAACGCTTTGCTATAACTTGAAATAACAGATTAGCTTGTTCTGGTTTTAACGGCAGATATCCAAACTCATCTATTATAAGTAATTTATATGGTAGTATGACTCTTTTGAATATGGAGTCCAGGTTTCCCTGATTTAGCCCAGTATTAAGTACAAGCATCAAATCTGCAGCTGTTGTAAATTTAGTCTTGATTCCACATTGTGTAGCTGCATAACCAAGAGCAATAGCTATATGGGTTTTCCCTACTCCAGAAGGACCAAGCAGAATAATATTTTCCTGTCTTTCTACAAAAGACAGAGACCTTAGACCTTCCAGAATCTTGCGTTTTATTCCTGTAGCAAAATCATAATCAAAATTATCCAGCGTTTTAATAGCAGGAAAACCTGCCATTCTGGTGAGTATTGATTTACTTCTATTCTGTCGTGCCAACAGCTCTGTTTTTAATATTGACTCAAGGAAATCCATATAACTTGAGTCTTCTTTACTAGAGGATTGTGCAATATCAAAATAATTTTCAGCTATCTGAATAAGGTTTAAAGAGCGGCACAGCTCTTCTATACGTTGGTGCTGCAGGTTCATAATGCCTCCAGTATACTTTGGTATATGCAGAGGGAATGTTGTAAGGAAACTGTAGAAAATTGTTCCCTTTTATCTTCCATAATCTCTAGTGCTGCAGGATGACTACCACTATAATCCAATGGTAGTGGCTGAAGATTGCTCCTTTCAAACTTTAATCTTTCTGCAGGTATTTCGCCTGTTGTTCCATGCACACGCCGATTCGCAGTATCACGCAACCATTTTAGTACCTCTGAATTTGCAGTATCCACATCCAACACTAACTCTGCAGTTTTTAATTTTGTTGCTAATGGATTATAAAAGCTTTCTCTTATATATCTGTTAAATCGCTCAACCTTGCCCTTAGTTTTTGCTCTATAAGGCCTACACACTTTTAATCGGAAACTGTAATGTTTGGCAAAATCCAGCATACCTTTATTAAAGCGGTGTATGCCAGGACCATATGTATCCCTATCCAGTATTACTGTCTTCATGTTGTCATACAGTACTTCTTCTGGCACTCCGCCAAAATATTCAAATGCCCGCTTATGGCATTCTATTAATGTTACAAGCTTCTCATTAGTAACAAATTCTACATAGCTTGCTCGACTAAATCCTAATGTAGCCACAAAAGCTGATAGAGGACTTTTCCCCTTACGAAATTCAATCCAGTCAACTTGCATCTGTTTGCCAGAAGCAGTCTCAAATCTTATCATATCCTCCTGTTTAGCTGCAGGCTTTATACTCCTTAAATAATCCCTAAGTTGGGTCATCCCGCCTGTGTAACCCAACTCCTTTATCTCTTGAAACAGTACAGTACCAGGTAGTGATACAGGATGGGCAGATTTTATTCTGTTACTCAAGTAGTCTTTATATGGGGCAAGCTTTGTTACCAACTTTGGCCTATCTTTATATTTAGGGTTACCATCATATTTTAAATATTTACGTACTGTATTTACTGATGCACCTACTTCTCTTGCTATACTTCTTAAGCTTTTACCATGTTTATTCAATATTTTTATTTCCATTATTTGCTCCAGTATTATCATTATTCATTACCTCCTTATTCAGAAGATATTACTTTAATACTGTATCAATTTTTATCCGTTGCTCTGTATCATTTTACTTCCGTTGCTAACAATTTTTCCTATCTTCCTTTTTCTTACAACACAATTATCTTTAACAATTATATGGAGAATAAGTGATATAATAGAATGGAAAACGATACCTTATGTTAGAAGATCAATTTTTCTAAAAACTTATGATTATATTCAACACCATTCTTACTCTTTTTTTCAAGATAATTTTTCTGGAGTTATTAGCAGTAAAATAAAAAGCATTTTAGATTGTCATGATCGTTTGTTTGCTGAAATTCATCATGGATTACTAGCAAAAATCTTAACAATAATTATTAATTTTTTTGTACTTTTTATGGTACATCCTAATCTAGGATTATTTATCTTTATTTGGAGTGCTATATATGTTTCTGTCATGTATAAACTTTCAATAAAACTAAACCAATTATCTTTTGAAGAAACAGAAAGTAGACATAATTTAATTGGACAAATTGCAGATAAAATTACTAATATCTTTTCTATTATATTATTTTCTGCAAAAAAAAGAGAGATGCAAGCATTAGATAACAAATTATTTAATGATTTTATTCCAAAGCAAATTCAAGTTTATAAACATAATTTTGTTATTCAAATCATTAGTGGGATTCTCTACTTTATTATGTTTGCATTTATCTTATTTTACATGATTCATTTAAGAATGCATGAATTAATTTCTATTGGAGACTTTGCTTTTGTATTTGGTATTTCCTTAATTATGATAGAAGATATTTGGCATACAACAATCTCTTTACAGGATTTTACACATGTAGTAGGTGAGCTAAAAAGTGCTCTTACCGTTTTATATGTGCCACAACAGAATTTAGATAGAAAAAATGTACAACAATTTATAATTAAAGAACCAAAAATAGAATTTAAAAATATTAGTTTTGGTTATGATAAAACTGATGCTATTTTTAGTGATCTTAACTTGGTTATAAAGGCAGGTGAAAAAGTAGGATTAGTTGGCAAGTCAGGTGTTGGAAAATCTTCTTTAATAAATCTTTTATTGAAGTATTTTAAAAGTACTAAAGGACAAATTCTTATTGATAACCAAAATATTGATAATGTGACACAAGATTCATTGAGAGAAAATATTGCAGTCATTCCTCAAGATATTCTGTTATTTAATAGAACTCTTATGGAAAATATAAAATATGGCAAACCAGATGCTTCAGATGAAGAAGTGATTAAAGCCAGTAAGAAAGCTTTTATACATGAGTTTATTATAAATCTACCTAATCAATACAATACTTGTGTTGGAGAAAGAGGTATAAAATTATCAGGGGGACAAAGACAAAGAATTGCAATTGCAAGAGCTATTCTAAAAAACTCTCCTATCCTTATTCTTGATGAAGCAACTTCATCACTTGATGGTCAAATAGAAAAAATGATTCAAAGAAGCCTTAGTGTTTTAATTGCAGATCATAAAAAGACTGTTATTGCTATTGCACATCGTCTCTCTACTCTAAAACATATGGATAGAATTATTGTTTTAGATAAAGGTAAAATTATTGAGGAAGGAACACACAACACATTAATCCAAAATCAAAAAAGCTTATATAAAAAACTATGGGATTTCCAAGAAATTTAAAGGCGTAATCTACTAAAAAAACTATTTCATATTTTAAAAAATGGATATAGAAGGAAAAAATCAATAAACTACAAAATTATAGTAAAGAGTTTAAGTTTAAGGTAGTACTAAATAATAATAGTGCCAATACTTTCAAATCTAATAATGAAAGTTAGTAATAATACCTTTTTTGTACACAGTCAGGACTTCCGCAAAAATGCAGATATAGCTGAAAAAGGTATAATAATTACAATCATTGTAAAAGATTCAAAAAACAATAATTTTAGTATAGTTGCGTCTCTTAATCCTTAAGGTGATCAAAAATGTTTTTGCCGATTCTAGTCCACTGATCTTGGATATTAGGATTTTGTATTAATTTTTCTTTTAAAGAAACAAAAGCTCCTAGTAAACTGTTAGTGGGTAAATCATCAAGTTTAGCTTTAACAACTAAGCCACCGATTTCAATTAAATGACGGGTGCGAGCTTTCCTTGCTTGAATTTTAAGTCTTGCTTCTTCAGTAATAATTTTAGCTTTTTTTGTTCTAATTTTAATCTACGTTTTATGACATTCTCCATAGAGATAGTTTTATTTTTGATTGTTATAATCATCATGAATCATCAATAAATTATGGAAGTCAACTCCATAATTATCAGTGTTAAGGAATTCTACAAATTTTTTTTCTCAAACAGGTTAGTGCTGTATACAACTTCAAACGTGCAGAGTCTAGCATAGCAAGAAAATAACCAGCCATGCAAAATCAAGATAATCCCCCCATACCTCTAACTGAACCAGCAAACTAAGATCAACAGAAATAAGCAAAGATGCTTGCTATTAATCAAACTACGTTGACAATTAGCAGATAGAGAGGTTGGTCTTTGTTTGATAAAACAAAGCACCACGCAATATATAAACCTTACGGTTTATTTTTGCTTGCTGGTTCAAGTGGTTCTGGTTTCAGTGGATGATTTTAAGATTGCATGGTAATGTCAACGATGGATTGAATAAGATCGAGATTCACGAACCATGGCGATACAGTTTGCAAGAATAGAAATAGTAAGTAGGAGTTCAGGAGGAAATAGCTGCTGTAAAGCTGCCTATAATGCCAGGATGATTATTAAAGATGAAAGAACTAACGTTACTTATAATTTTAGCAAAAAAGGCGATAATGTTTACCATGCAGTATTATTACCTAGCCACGTAGATCAGAAATTCAAAAATCCAAGTATCTTGATGAATGAAGTGGAAAGGAGTGAGAAAAGAAAAAATAGTCAATTATTAAAAGATGTAGTTATAGCACTACCTGATGATAAGGAATTGGATTTAGAGGATAGAATAGCCATTACTCATGAAATCATCGAAGAGATGGGGTGGGTAAGAAATGGCCTAGGAGTTCAGGTTGATATTCATAAGCCACAGACGTACGAGAAGAATTGGCATGCCCATCTGCTTGTTACCACCAGAAGATTTACAGAAAACGGTAAAGCATTAGGAGCTAAGGCAGTAGATTTAAATCCTAAATTTGCCAAAGTTAAGGGTAAAGCATTTATTATCCCAGAAGATCAGATAATTCATGAGAGAGCTAAAGAAGTAATCAATAAATATTTTGCTAAGTTAGGTTTAGAAATCAGAGTAGATCCAATAAGTTTTAGTCCTGAGCAGCATGTGGGCCCTACTAGAATGAGAAGTATTATCAATGAAATAGCAGAGCAAAATAAAATATGTAAGTTAGCCCATCTTGAAATTATCAAAGGAGCAGATGGAGTATTAAATCGTATTATTCGTCATCAAGCTATTTTTACTAAATTGGATATAGAAAAAGCAGTAAAAGAGATTAAAGAAGAAGCAGCAAAGCAAAAACTAATAAGGGAAATATTAAATTCAGATAGGCTGGTAAAACTATATAATGAAGATGGCACGGATACTAAATACTATACTACTATAGATATACGGGATGAAGAATTAAGGATACTAAGAATAGCAGATAAGGTAAATAGCCAGATTCATTTTAATAACGTTATTAAGCTTAAGAGTGCTATCGATAATCTTGCAAGTGTTAATGAAGCACAAAGAGCAAGTCTGCAGCATATTTTAATTAATAGTCAAGGGATTAGGATCTTGCAAGGTAGAGCCGGCACCGGTAAGTCGCAAGTACTTGCTGAAGCTTATAAAATTGCTACCAATCATGGGCAAAATGTCATAGGACTCGCTCCTACTCATAAAGCAGCATCGGAGCTTAAAAGTAAAGGCTACCGGCAATGTCATACAGTCAAAGGGTTTTTATTTAAATTGTATAATGGTAAAGCTAATCTACCAAGAGATACTACGCTAGTAGTAGATGAAGCAGGAATGGTAGGTAATAGTGATTATTTAGAATTATTAAAAGTAGCAAGGAGTAATAATTGTAATCTGATACTGGCTGGAGATGAGAGACAACTCACTTCCGTTGAACGAGGAGGAATGTTTACAGTATTGGCTAGTAAATTTGGCTCATATGAATTAAGTAACATTAGAAGATAAAGCAAGGCATGGGCAAGAGAAATGGCTTCATGCTTTGCAAAATCAGATATTGCTGGTGGTCTGCGTTTACTTGCACAGCATGACGGTTTAAATATTGATCATACATTAGAAGAATCAATGGCAAGATTAATTAATGATTGGAGTAATAGCAAATTTGCTCTAAATGAGCGTTTAATAATTACCATGCGTAATGTTGAAGTAGATAGTATTAATTAAGGGATCAGGGAGTTACTAAAAGCTAAAGGCTTGCTTACTGGTAAAGAGTATAGACGCTATCTACCATCTCAGCAGTATGAAGATTATATGGTAGGAGATCGTATTTTGTTTAAAAGTACTAATAAAGATCTACAAATAGAAAATGGTGAATTTGCAACGATAACTTCAGTAAGTAACGATAAGTTTGTTGCTAAAACAGATAGCAGGAAAGAAATAGAATTTAATCCTCAAGATGTAAGCTTTAAACATGGCTATGCTTCTACAGTGTATAAAGCACAAGGAGCCTCAATTAAAGATGTCTATGTATTACATAATCTAGCAGGAAATAGCAGAAATTCTTATGTAGCCATGACAAGGCACATAGAAGAAGTAAAATTTTATTATAATAGGAAGGCTACCAGGAATATGGCCAGTTTAATATCGCAACTTAGTAAAATAGATAATAGGCTATCTAGCATTAATTTTAAAACTTTAGAAGAATTGGTAGCGATTCAAGATCAAAAAAATAAGAGTCCTAATATTATAGATAAAGTAGGTAATTGGTTTAAAGGGGTAGTAGAAGATATTAATGATAGATTACACAGTAATGATAATTATTACCACTTAAGAGTGAAGTTAGAGCCACCTGCTAAAGTAGCAGAAATCCTAAGAAGCACTAGCACAAATCTTGCCACAAGCCATAAAGCCCAAGAAGATCGGAAAAGCTCTTCTTATAACCTTACGAATTGTAATAAACAAGATACAACAATAAGTGTTAAGTTACAAGAGGATATTATGGCAAAGAATAAAATAGATTATAATGCTATTAATAAACAAAAAGCAGTAGAATTAAAGCAACGATTATCATTTAAAGCGGAAGAAATAGGTAGAAATTTGCTAGGCAGTCCAAACAAGCATTTATCAAATAGTCAAGTGTTACGCTGGGAGAAAGATGGCAAAATAGTGATGAGGATAGGTGGCAGTAAAGCTGGCAGATGGTATGATTTTAGTAAAGGAGAGGGAGGAGATTTATTTACCTTAGTACAAAGAGAAAAAAATTGTGATTTTGTAGAAGCTAAGAAATATTTACAAGATATGGTTGGTGTGTCAAACAATAGCAAGTTATTAGAAGATAAGATAAAAGAGCAATTTGACCAAAAAGTTAAGAATCAAGATCAACAAGCGAAATATGCTGAAATATCTAAGATAAAGAGAGCTGAAGAATTATATGAAAAATCAGATTCTATAATTTATATGACGCCAAATAATATAGCAAAAAAATATTTATTAGAACATCGTGGAATTAAAAAAATATTAACAGGATATCAACTAAATAATGATCTTAGAACCAATATGATGTGGGACAGTAATAGCAAACAATATTATCCTGCATTAATTTTGAAAATACTATAAGTAAGTAGAACAGAACCTATTTAAAATAATAAGATTTTAAATAGGTAATGATGAACAGAAAATATAGACACTTATCTCGAGAAGAGAGATATGAGATAAAAAGAATGTATGACCTAGGAGTCAGTATTAATAAGATAGCACAACATCTTACGAGGTCTAAAAGCACTATTAGTATGGAGCTAAAAAGAAATAAGGTAAAAGATAAGTATATGCCTTGTATTGCTCAGGAAAAATATGAAAACAGGATGTATCAGCAAGAGTTATTAAAAATAGAAAAGAACCCTATGTTGTTAGATTATATTAAAAATGCTATGATTCGCAAGTGAAAATACTATAAGTAAGTAGAACAGAACCTATTTAAAATAATAAGATTTTAAATAGGTAATGATGAACAGAAAATATAGACACTTATCTCGAGAAGAGAGATATGAGATAAAAAGAATGTATGACCTAGGAGTCAGTATTAATAAGATAGCACAACATCTTACGAGGTCTAAAAGCACTATTAGTATGGAGCTAAAAAGAAATAAGGTAAAAGATAAGTATATGCCTTGTGTTGCTCAGGAAAAATATGAAAACAGGATGTATCAGCAAGAGTTATTAAAAATAGAAAAGAACCCTATGTTGTTAGATTATATTAAAAATGTTATGATTCGCAAGAAATGGTCGCCGGATGCTATAGCCGGAAAGTTAAAACTAGACAAAAATACAGCTTTGTGTATCAGTACAGAAAGTATATATAGATTTGTTTACACTTCTGCAGTAGCAGCTAAATTAAAGTTATATAGCTACAAAACTTACGCTATGTTTGATATAATGCCCATGAATTAAGGGATATTATGAAGTGCTTCACTATAAAACATTGCTGTGTAATAAGAGTTTTTAGCATATTTGCTATAACATAGCGTAAGTTTTGAAAAGATTCTGAATCTTTTATCTTATGACTATGTCCTTTCTGATAACCAGTTGCTGCTTCTAAAGTACCTTGCTTATCTTTTAATTTTTTCCATTTATAGTATCACGACTTACATTAAATATACAAAACTTACGCTATGAGTAAAAAAGTGATAAATTATTGTAAAAATAATTAAACATGTCAAAGAGGATAAAGTTGCAAGCAATACCAATTAATAGGACAGATTATTGTCAATTTTTAATAGTTAGCCAAAAGAATTATAGTTTAACCTACTACGCTGAACATGCAAAGAAATGTAGTCATGATGTTATTAATAGATTTTTAAGGAATGAAAAATATACACCTTCTTTGTTATGGGAACACATCAAGAATGATGTTATTTTTTCATCTAATGGATATACAATATTTGATGATACGGTTTTAAATAAAAGGAATACGAAGCAAATAGAAATTGCAAGATCGCAGTACAGTGGAGCTACAGGTAGAGTTACTAAAGGTATAGGAGTAGTGAGTCTGGTATATTATAACCCTGATATTAATAAGTTTTGGGTAATAGATTATCGAATTTTTGCACCTGATCATGATGGAGCAACAAAACTAGAACACCTATTAAACATGTTAAATAATGCTGTTTATAGCAAGAAGATTCCTTTTCAAACAGTACTTTTTGACACATGGTATTCTACACACAAAATTATGCAACATGTTGACTCTCTGGGGAAATATTATTATGCCCCTATTAAAGCCAATAGAAACGTTAGTAAAACGCACGATTCTAAACCTTATAAAGCTGTAAAAGAGTTGACATTTTCAGATGAAGAGATCAGGCATGGAGTAGAGATTCATATAAAAGGCTTTGCTAAAAATAAGCATGTTAATTTGTTTAAATTTACTGTTCCTACCAACAGAGTTGAGTATGTTGTTACCAATAACAAAACTCACAAATCTTCTAAAGCTGCACAAGATGAGTGTGGCTTTCGATGGGTAATTGAGAGCATGCACAGAGAAATTAAGCAACTTACTGGGATAGAACGTTGTCAATGCAGGAAACAGCGTATTCAACGTAATCATATTAGTTGGGCATTTTTAGTTTGGGCATTTCTCAAAAGGACTGCAAATACAATCGGTAAAACGGTTTACCAAATAAAGTTAGGGCTTTTAGATGACTATATGCAACAACAGCTGCGTTCTCCATCTTTACGATATTTAGAACCAAACATAGCGTAAGTTTTGTATATTTACTTACCTTACTTATTCATATCCCTGCTTCTACAGCTTTTATAACTCTTAGTCTTAGTTCTATTGCATATGCTCGTGCCATATCTCTTTACATGCTTGTTAATATTTGCTTACTATAACATGATACTCTCGCTCTGTCAGTACCTTAATGACTTATGCTATAGTTTGCTACAAGCCATTTTGCTATTTGCATAGCATTAAATTTTTGATCTTCATGTGCTTTAAAAAAACTGATAATTGCATCACTGCGGTTAAATTCCATAATAATTACTGAAATTAATTATATTACTATACTACTAAAAATAATACATTAGTTAACAAAAATTTTCAACTTCTAATTATTAATCACTAGAATTTAGGTAATTTATAAATTTAAAAAATAATGTTTTGAAGTTATTAGTAGTAACATTTGCTACTTCTTTGGAGGTGATATTTTTGAGTTCGGCGACTTTCTCAGCAACATATCTAACGAAAGCCGGTTCGTTTTGTTTGCCACGCATAGGGGTAGGGGCTAGATAAGGTGCATCGGTTTCAATCAGTAATCTATCAAGCGGCACATATTTAACTATTTCCTGCAAATCAGTTGCATTTTTAAAAGTTATAATACCTGACATTGAAATATATAAACCAATATCTAGCATTTTTTCCACTAGCTTTTTTGAGGATGTAAAGCAATGTATTAACCCAGGAAATTTATTATTACGCATTTCCGAGGTTAAAATATCTATAGTGTCATCGTCTGCTTCTCTCGTGTGAACAATAAGCGGTAACTTTGTTGTAGCAGCGGCTTCTATATGATGTAATAAGGAATCTTTTTGTAGTTTTTTATCATAAGGCTCGTGATAATAATCAAGCCCAGTTTCACCTATTCCAATGATTTTGGGGTGATTAGTAAGCTCTATAATTTGTGGGGTTGTAATTAGTTGTTTGCTCCCATTCACCTCACACGGATGCACGCCTACGCTCGCAAAAACATTTTCATATTTTTCGGCTATATCTAAAATAACCGGTAAGTCATCAAGTTTAGTGCAGATAGTTTGCATATACTGCACGTTATTTTCTATAGCTTGCTTGATTATGTTGTCTATTTCTACATCTTTCAGTAAATTAAGATGGCAATGTGAATCTATTAGCATATGTGTTTATAAGGGTATTATTTTGTCCAGTATTTAAATGGCTTTTATGTTATTCCTGCGAAAATGCATGGATGTCTATTTAAGGTTTGATGTCATCCCGTGGCTTGGGAACTAGATCCAGTAAAAAATACAGATATAAAAAGCTCGACTTATCTCGCTTTATTGCTGGATTCCCGCCTACACGGGAATGACATATACAAGTCATGCAACAAAGCCGGAGCAAAGCTATGTGGCAATCTCATGAAGCATCCTAAGATTGCTTCGTCAATTACTTCGTAATTTCCTTGCAATGACGCAAAAAATTACTCTTCAAACCTTGGAAATACTATAACCGGTTCTAGAATATTGCTAGCTGGTGTTAAAACAAACTTAAGGGATAAATGCTTAAATAAACGCTCTTCTTTAGATACCCCTAACTGATCTAGCATTTTACCGGCGGAGCTTGGCATAAAAGGTTGAAGCATTATGGCGATATAACGCAAAGTTTCTAGCAGAGCATATAACACCTCTAGCATTTTCTCAGGGTCTGTTTTTTTCAAGTTCCAAGGAGCTTCGCTATCAATATAAATATTCGCTTCTTCAGCTAAATTAATAATATTATCAAGAATCTTGTTAATCTCGGTTTTTTCCATTAACAAAATATTCTGTTTAGCAGAATTAATTGCTGTTTTTAAAAGCGGTAATTCATATATTTTATTAATTACATCTTGCGTAATTGCTGGCACTTTACCGTCATTATTTTTATAAACAAAAGAAGTAGTACGTTGCAATAAATTACCGATTTTATTGGATAATTCGCTATTAATACGGGTAATTAAATTACTGTGGGCAAAATTACCATCCGCCCCAAATGTTACTTCACGCATTAAAAAATATCTAACCTGATCAACGCCAAACTCTTCTATCAGCTTAATCGGATCAATGGTATTCCCAAGTGATTTAGAAATTTTCTGCCCCTCATTAGTCCACCAACCATGTGCCATAATTGTTTTAGGCAGCGGAATTTCAGCAGCCATTAAGAAAGCTGGCCAATAAACCGCATGGAAACGTAAAATATCCTTACCGACTACCTGCAAATTGGCTGGCCAAAACTTGCCGTAATTGCTATTTTGATCAGGATAGCCAAGGGCTGAGATATAATTAGCAAGTGCATCAAGCCAAACATAAATTACATGCTTATTATCGTTCGGGACTTTGATACCCCAGTTAAAAGTAGTGCGTGATACGGACAAATCCTTTAGACCTGATTTAACAAAGCTGATGACCTCGTTACGTCTTGATATAGGTCTGATAAAATCAGGGTTTGCTTCATAGAACTCAAGCAATTTATCTTGCCATTTTGAAAGATTAAAGAAATAGCTAGGCTCTTTAACCCATTCCACAGTTGCACCGGTTGGAGCTAATTTGTCTGCTGTTAGCTCAGATTCATCATAAAAAGCTTCATCACGAACGGCATACCACCCCTCATAAAAACCCTCATAGATAGAGCCGTTATCTAACAATTTTTGCCAAAATATAGCTACTGCTTCCTTATGTCTTTCTTCTGTTGTTCTGATAAAATCATCATTTGAAATATGCATAGCAGTCATGAGATGACGGAAACTTTGAGATGTCTGATCAGTAAATTTTTGCGGATCGATATTTTTATTAATAGCAGCTTTTTCTACTTTTTGCCCATGTTCATCAGTACCAGTTAAAAACATGACTTCACGACCGCTAAGACGCATAAAGCGGGCGATCACGTCACTTGCAACGCTGGTATAAGCATGCCCAATATGTGGGACATCATTAACATAATATATGGGAGTGGTGATATAGTAGGTATTAGTCATATCAAATTTAAGTGTTTTTTTATTAATTCGTGTACTTGTTCAGGATCAAGATCAGAAGCCTTAATTGTTACTATCCTCTCAGGAAATTTTTCACTTAATCTCTTAAAGCAATCATAAATTTTATTGTAAAAATCTAGACCTCTTACGTCAAATTTATTGCTCATATGCCGTGAATTTACCCGCTCAATGGCAATAGAAGATTCTACATCAATAAAAAAGGTAATATTCGGCATAAGAGGCGGCATTAAGTCTTTGTGCAGATTATATACAAGTTCTATACCGTTTTCTAGCTCTAATCCTTGATAGCAGGCTGTTGAGTCAATAAATCGGTCGCATATTACTATTTTCCCTGCCTGTAAAGCCGGTATAATTTTTTTTACCATATGGTCATAACGTGCTGCCATAGCTTGCAGTAGTTCGGACATCGGCAGTAGATCGGTATGCACTAGGATCTCACGCATCTTTTCGGCTACGTTAGTTCCGCCAACTTCACGGGTTAGAATTACGGGAATATTTTGAGATTTTAGATATTCGTATAACATTTGGCATTGTGTGGATTTGCCAATTCCTTCCCCTCCCTCAAAAGTGATAAATGTTCCTTGTTTTAATTTGCTCATTAATTGCAATTATTTTTAACTATAACTTTCTAATAATATCTTTTAAAAAAATATTTACAAGGATTATATATCGCTAATAAATGAAAAGTGGATAGAGTAGTTTATACGTCGAGTATATGCTTTTTTCAAGATAGAAAAATTACACCCCTAAATTTTTTTGCCTTTAGTTTGCTTTTGCTCTACAGATTGAGTATGGGATTTGGCCCGAGGGATTGTCAGATCAACTATATGTTCATAGCGTGCTCCGTTTTCAAGTAAAACACGACCACATTTATTCACTAAAGTTATATCATCTTTAGTAAATTTATTGAGAATAGTTTCTGTAATATCATAAAGAAATTTCCAAGATAATTCTATTCGTTCTTGTAAGGTGAGTTTTTTATTATCCTGATTTTTGTTATTAAGAGCAAAAGTTTCCTCAGAATTATTTTCTCCAGAAGTCGTAATATTTTTTTTACGTGATGCTGTTTTATATATTAAATATATTACTAATACTAATAAACATCCTATAGCAATTAAAATATGAGTATTAAGCACTTTTTGACCTGCCTTGTGTTTGATTTAAGTTTTGTGATTTGGAAAGGACTGTGTAATTATTGCCTTACCTACTTTAACTAACTCTGCTACTTCAGGAGCTAATTTAGCTATTGTTAAAATTGGTTGGGGTAATAGGTTAGTTTTTATTATCCCGCTTATAACACTTTCTAATTTTTGTCCCCCTGGTATTACTCCTGCTATTTTTTTCACATCACTTGCAATTTAGGTAGCTGCTTCTACTGCTTTAAATAAAGAAGTTATTTTATCAGCAAAAGGAGTTTCAGGGTTTGCTGCTTTTAATAATTCTGTTTTTGTACTATTTAATCTATCACTAATAGTATTTTTAATGGAATGTAGTTTTTCATTTTTTATCTATTCAGGAAGTGCTTTTTCAACATCACTTTTTATTTTTGATATTTTATCTTCTACTTCTTTAGTAGTTTTCGGTATGGCTTTTTTATTAGCTTCTATTACATAACCTAACGAAGATTCATTGCTAGGATTTTCTGCCACCTCAATAATTTTCTTAACAGGTTCGTTGGATATTTCTGAAATTTCAGCAACTCTTTCAGCTTTTTTATAAACATCCTTAAGGTTTTTATTATCCTTTATTTCTTGCTGCATCTTTTTAATATCGCTATGCCATTTTGTTATTTTGGGCAATAGTTTTTCATGATCGATGAGATTATTGACTTTTTCAAGTATACCGCTTGCTTTTATAAATGTTGAAAGAATAGGCAGTTGAGTTGCAATTACAGCAACTAATATATTTTCTAATGATGTTATAATTTTCTTAGAAGCACCAGGATAAACTTCATCTAATTCTTTTTGAAATTTTAGAACTTGTTCTAAAACACTTAAACATTTTTCTACGATAATTCCGTCAAATAGAAATATATCTTTTGTCTTTATCTGATCTTGATAAGTTTTATCTAAAGCTTTTGATAATTCACTAAGAGATGTTTTTACTGTTTTGTTAAAAAGTTTTTCTATCTTCTCTAAATCTAAATTTTCAGTTTGTACTAATTCTTTTAAGGAGCTTTTTAAAATAATAAGAATATTAACTTCTAAATCTTTTAAATTAGTTTTTAAAGAACCAGAAAAACTATTTAGTCTTTTTAAAAGGTTTAATAACTCTGTTTCTTGTTCTTTACTTAAACCAACAAACTGAGAAAAATCTATTAGAGTTTTAGGCATATATGTTATTTATTATCAATTGTTAATTAATTGTAACGCTTTGTGTAGAAAAATGAAATATAAAATAGTTATCATTGCCCTTAGAATTAATTTTTGTTATATTACGTGCTAACATTGTTACATAGTATTATATTATCTAACTTAAAAATAGCTATATTCTTGAAAGATTAAACTAATCTTACTACCATATTATCAACTCATTTAAAAAATTTATGCGTAAGTTAACTATATTTATTTTCTCATTATTACTAACTTCTTCTGCTATTGCAATAGATTTGCAAGAAGCTTTAACAGAAGGATATAAAAATAACAATGATCTAAAAACTGCAAGAGTTAAATTTTTAAATTCTATTGAGCAGTTTCCTCAAGCTTTTTCAGGTTTTATGCCTAGTGCATCGTTGAGTGTTAACAGAAATAATAGTAAAACCAAATATACTAATAAAAGATTTGCTCAATTAGCCGGTAACCCGCCAGAAATATACAATAATCAAGGAGCATTAACAATTCAACAATCTTTGTTTAATGGTGGTTCAGATGTTGCTGCTCTTAGATCTGCACAAGCAGCTTTTAGAGCATCACGTGGTCAATATTATTCTAGTGAGCAAAAAGTATTATTAGACTTAATCGGTGCTTATCTTGATTATTTCGAAAGTAAAGAGAAATATGATATTTCAGAAAGTAGAGTTCGTACTAATATCCAACAAGTAAACACTGTAGAAGAAAAATTAAGGCTTGGTGAAGCAACTGAGATAGATATAGCAACTGCAAGAGCAGGGCTTGCAGCAGCAGAAACGAATAAGCTAACCGCTTATGCTGATTTCCAAGCAAAAAAAGCAAACTTTATTAGAGTATTTGGTATAGAACCTACTGACATAGCTATGCCTATCTTACCTCAAGGATTGCCAAATTCATTAGATGAGCTAACAAAAAGAGCTGTTAATTTAAATCCTGATATTGATTCAGCAAGACATAGCGTAACTTCAGCAAAGGCACAAGAGTTAGTAGAAAAAGGAAGATTATTGCCACAAGTAAGTGTGCAATTACAATCTGGTAAAACTGATTACAGCCCACAAAACACGAATACTAATCAAATAAATAATAAAAGTGTTACCACTACGTTATCTGTTAATATTCCTATTTATCCAAATGGAGGAGCACAATATTCAAAAATTAGATCGGCTAAAAATCAAACAAGAAATAGTGCAATACAGCTTGATAGTGTGATAAGACAAACCCAGGCTTATGTTATAAGCATATGGGAGGGTTTTGAAGCAGCAAAATCTCGTATTATTGCAGCAGATCAAGGAGTAGCGGCAGCTCAGATATCTTATGATGGTACAGTACAAGAAGAAATAGTAGGTTCTAAAACAATGTTAGATGTTTTAAGTGCTGAAGAAAAGCTCTATGATGCAAAAATAACACGTGTTGATGCTTATAAAGCTTCTATACTTACTGCATATCAGATGAAATCATTAACTGGTGAGTTAACTGCTCAAAGTTTAAAGCTTAAGGTAAAATATTTCAGTCCTGAAGAGGAATTTAAGACTATTAAAAAGAAAATGTTTATAGGTTTCTAAGTGAGTAAGGAAAGCAAGAAAAGCCAAGATATGTCGATAGAAGACATTCTAAAATCTGTTAAAGGAGTAATTAACGAGCGTAAAAATTTAAGCAATGAGGACGAAGATATACTTGAGTTAACAGAAATAATAGATCAAGATGAAGAGGAGCTAATATCAACTAAATCTGCTGAAAAAGTAAATGATATTTTAAAAGATTTCACCTCAACTATTAAAGATAAAAATTTAGATAATAATGTTTCATCTAAAAATGCTCTTGAAGAATTAGTAATCGAAATGTTAAAACCAGAGCTTAAAACATGGCTTGATAAAAACCTACCTTCGCTTGTAAAAGAATTAGTAGAGAGTGAAATAAAAAAATTAGTGCAGAATAGTAGAAAGTAGAAAGTGTTGGGTTAAGCGTCATTGCGAGGAGAAACGTAGTTTCGACACGGCAATCTTGTTAAATATCCTGTGATTGCACACGTACAAAACTTACAGTTTTTCCTCGCAATGACGGAAAAATTGAGCCACGCAGCTAAAGCTCCTACAAGATGATAAACTCAAATAACTATTTAATAGGGAAATAAGGGAAATATATGTTAAATAAATTATGCAGAATATTATTTTTTATAAGTCTATCCCTAGTTGCGTTGCAAAGCTATGCTGCTGCACCGCCGCCATTACCTATGCCATCACAAAATTCTGATATAAAAAGCAAAGATGAGAAGCCTACTTCTGACTCTGGATCATCTATGTCTATTTTCGATAAGATTAAACAGTTTTTCCATAAATCACCAAAAAAACCCCCATTGCCTAAACCGCAAGCACAACCAGATAAGCCAAATGATAAATTAGTTTCACAAGAACCTAATAAAAACGAAGTACAATTGCCTAGTGCAAATAATGCTGTTCATCAAACTAATACGAATTTAGCTTCACATAATGATACGAATAGTGAAAAAGAAGCATCTGAGCCTTTTATAGACATGGGTAATGCAACATTACCTAGTGCAAGTAATCAGAGCCATCAAGCTAATGCAAACTTAGCTTCACATAATGATACAAATAGCGAGAAAGAAGCATCTGAGCCTTTTATAGATATGGGTAATGCAACACTGCCTAGTGCAAGCAATCAGAGCCATCAAGCTAATACGAATTTAGCTTCTCATGATGATACAAAAGATGTGGCATCTTCTAGCGAGAAAGAAGCAAATAGTACGCCTTTGCCTAATACTGCAAATAATGAAAAAACACAGCCGGAGCTTAAAGTAGCTGGATCTCTTATATCTAATCCACCTCTTCGTCCAGGCAGCTATGTAGTACCACCTGCACCACGTACACAAGTATATCAACCTATTGCTTTGCCGCCTACGCATCAATATATAAAGCTTACCCCTCCGCCAAATCCAAATGAACAGCAAGATAATGTAACTGCACCACCACCTCCTCAAGAGGTAGTACCTGCACCAACAGTAATGCCAGCTACTCCTGTTCCTGTAGTTAATCAGCCTACAACAAGTGATGTAGTAACACCGCCAGTAATGACTCCTGCACCTGTACCGGCAACACCATCTACGCCTAATACGCGTGTACCTACAGTTAATCAACCGACAGCACCAACTGCACCTAGTAATACGCCTATACCGGCGGTACAGCCTGTAGTTCCGCCTGCAACAATGCCAACTACAACCGATTCTTCAGCCAAAGCTGATAATTTGAAAGAAACATTTACTGCCGATGTAAATTCGCCGAAAAAACAAGATTGGCATACTCCATTAAAGCCTGTTGAAGTGTTATCTGCAAATCAGAATCAAGGTTCTAATAATACTAATGCTGCTAACAATTTAGCTCCAGCTAATCAAAAACAGATACAACCACAAAATACAAGCACTTCAGTAAGTTCTTCAAATGTAGTTGTTAAGAAGCAAGATAATATCGTTAATACAGAACTAACGGAATCAGCAACGAAATTTGCTAAAGATGAAAGCCAAATGTTGTTATTGCCTAATGATGATATTGTACTTGGTAAGTTAACCGAGAAGGCTACTTTAGATCAGATGGATATATATTCATATATTAAGCTATTCCAGAAAAAAGAAGAGTGGATAGCAAATGCTGATAGAAGAAAAGCTGTAGAAAGTCTTGTTAAATATGACAACGATCTAAATAAGAAAAAAGATATTACCGCTACTTTATCTTATTGTAGTGCAATAGATAATTCTTTTAGAGCAATCGACAGAAATAACCTCTCAAAATTACGTGTTTTACTTGATGTTTACCCTATATTACAAGAAAAAAATAATAAAGGTGATACATTACTTACCGCTGCCGTGTATAAAGATAATTATTATCTAGCAAAATATTTAGTAATACGTGGCATCAAAATTTCTACTTTAAACTCTGAATGTCAATATCCTTTAGATATTGCCCTAGCACGAGGAAACACTAATATAGCGTGTATGCTGACCAAAGCTAAGGGTTACTAATACTCGTCTTACATTATCATTAATTATATATTTTCTTCAAACCATAATTGCTTTTCTATACTAAATAGTTTAATTTAAAGAAGTATAAAAAATTCTTTTTTAATCGTAATTCTAACTTATGAGCGATCTATTTAGCTTCAACAAAGAAAAAAAACCTAAGATAATTAATAATACATATAGTGCAAAAGATATTGAAGTATTAGAGGGGCTTGAACCTATTCGTAAAAGACCTGGTATGTATATTGGTGGCACAGACTTAAATGCTATGCATCATTTAGTCTCTGAGGTGCTTGATAACTCTATGGATGAGGCTGTAGCCGGTTTTGCAAGTATTATCACGATAAAAATGCATCAGGATCACAGTATAACCATATCGGATAATGGTCGTGGAATCCCTATCGATAATCATCCAAAATTCCCTAACAAATCAGCATTAGAAGTTATTTTAACTACGCTTCATTCTGGTGGTAAATTTTCAAGCAATGTTTATCAAACTGCTGGTGGGTTGCATGGTGTTGGGATATCGGTAGTTAATGCCTTGGCAGAACATCTAGAAATTAAAGTGTATAAGCAGGGTAAATTATATAAGCAAAGCTATGCAAAAGGTGAAAAATTAACCGAATTAATATGTGAAGAAGCTCCTAAAAGGCTAAAAGGTACATCGATAAACTTCATCCCTGATCCAGAAATTTTTGGTGACAAGATACATTTTAATCCTAAAAAAGTTTATGAACTGGCAAGATCGAAAGCTTATTTATATCGAGGTGTTACTATAGAATGGGAGTGCGAAATTGAAGTATCTAGCGATGTACCTAAGAAAGCATTAATAAACTTCCCAAATGGTTTAAAAGATTATTTAAGCTCAAAAATAACACCAGATGATTTAATTACGTCGGAAATCTTTTCTGGGAATGTTGAATCAGAGCAAGACGGCATAAAGCTTGAATGGGCAATTTGCTGGCAAAATAATGACAGCTCGGCATTTATTCAATCTTATTGTAATACTGTCCCAACGCCCTTAGGCGGAACTCACGAACAAGGTCTTAAATCTGCTTTACTACGTGGGCTTAAAGCATATGGTGAAATGGTTGGGAATAAAAAAACCGCTAATCTAACTATCGAAGATATTTTAGAAACTGCAAGCGTTGTACTATCTATTTTTATAGCCGAGCCTACTTTTCAAGGGCAAACTAAAGAAAAATTAGTATCTCAAGGTGTAAGCAAACCTGCGGAAAATATTATAAAAGATCATTTTGACCATTTTCTTAGTAGCAACAAAACCATAGCTAATAATTTGCTTGAGCATTTCATAGCTATTGCTGAGTTTAGAGTAAATAAGAAAAATGAGAAAACTATTTCTCGTAAAAATGCTACGCAAAAATTACGTCTGCCTGGTAAGCTTGCTGACTGCACAAGAACTTCACCAGAAGGTACGGAATTGTTTATTGTAGAAGGTGATTCGGCAGGTGGTTCGGCTAAACAAGCACGTAATAGAGAAACGCAAGCAGTATTGCCGTTATGGGGTAAAGTCTTAAATGTTGCAAGCTCTACGCTTGAAAAGATAGTTAATAACCAAGCTATACAAGATTTAGAAATAGCTCTTGCTTGCGGTAGTTTAAAAAATTATAAAAAAGAAAACTTGCGTTATGAGAAAATAATTATTATGACTGATGCCGATGTTGATGGTGCTCACATAGCTTCATTATTAATGACTTTCTTCTTTTTAAGAATGCCAAAATTAGTAGAAGATGGACATTTATATTTAGCAAAACCACCACTTTATCGCTTAACGCAGTCTAATAAAACTTATTATGCAAATGATGAAGAGGAAAAAAACCAACTAACAGATAAATTATCCAAGAGTAGTAAAGCTAAGATTGAAGTTGGTAGATTTAAAGGACTCGGGGAAATGATGCCTATGCAGTTAAAAGAAACTACCATGCATCCAGAAAAAAGATCACTTCTAAAAGTTACTTTAGAGGATTTTCAAAATGTTGATAAAATAGTAGATGATTTAATGGGCAAAAAGCCGGAAAAAAGATTCCAATTTATTTATGAACAAGCTTTAGTTAAAATGGATAAGATTATTAACGAGCTGGATATTTGAGGATATCAATGTCATTCTTAGCAACGACGGAAAAAAAGCATAAGTACAGTAAATTTTTAGAGCTAAAAGCTCGATTTATCTCGCTTTATGCTGGATTCCCGCCTACGCGGGAATGACACAACACAAAAAACTAATAAACACATGCGGAGTATTATGTATTTACGTTTAATTATAGCATTATTTTTTACTATAAATTTTGTTTCTGTATTTGCCGCTACTAAAGAAGAAGCGAAAGAGCCTGAAAATAAAATAACAAATGAAGAGGCTTATAAGCAATTTCAGGAAATATTTGAACGTGTTGAAAAAGAATACGTAGAAATACCAGATAAACAAAAAATGATAGATGAAGCAATTAACGGCATGTTAAATTCGCTTGATCCGCATTCAAGTTATTACACAGGTGAGGATTTTGAAGATATTTTTACATTTACTAAAGGTGAGTTTGGTGGAATTGGAGTTAATATAATGTATGATAGTGGGGCTATAAAAATAATATCTCCTATTGATGATTTGCCTGCATTCAAAGCTGGTCTAAAAGGAGGGGATTACATAGTCGGGGTGAATAATGAGTTAGTATCTACAATTGGTCCTAACAAAGCCGTGAAAGAAATGCGAGGCACGCCGGGGACTAAAGTTAAATTACTAGTTATAAAAGCCGATGAGGTAAAACCACAAGATATAGAGCTTACTCGTGAAATAGTGAAAATGAACCCAATAAAAGCACATTTGGAAAAAAATAATATTGCTTATATACGTATTATTACTTTTAACGAATCAACAATCTCCGAATTGAAAGCAGCAGTAAAGAAGCTTAAATCTGAAAGTAAAGACGATATTAAAGGTATTATTCTCGATATACGTAATAATGCAGGAGGTATACTAGAACAAGCAATTGCTGTTAGTGATTACTTTATTGATTCCGGTATAATATTAAGGACAAAAGGTAGAGCTAACTTGATCGCTACTGAAACCAAAGCAAATGAGTTTTCACTGAAAGCTCCAAAAGTTCCTATGATAGTCCTGATAAACGGCAATTCTGCTTCAGCTGCGGAAATAGTAGCAGGAGCGTTGCAAGATCATAAAAGAGCGATAATACTTGGGACTAAATCTTTTGGTAAAGGTTCAGTTCAGGCTTTGACTCAAATTAATCAAAGAGCAGCTGTAAAACTTACTATCGCTAAATATTACACACCAAGCGGTCGTTCTATTCAAGCAGATGGTATAGAGCCTGATATTATAATTGAACCGGCAAAAGTAGAATATCCGGAAGTTAAAAAAATAGATAAACGTTTTTCTGAAAGTTCATTAAAGAATTATTTGAAGAATGATGCCGAAAAAGATAATTCATCTAAAAACAAAGATAGTAAAAAAGAGACAAAAGATAAAAATAACAAACAAGAAGACAACGAATTATCTGAATTATACAAAAAAGATTACCAATTTGCTCGTGCTTATGATGTAATTACAGGGTTAATTATTAATAAGAATCTAGAGACAAAAGGGGAAGTTAAATAAAAGTGGACCAGCCCCACCTATGTCACCCCGTGACTTGGGAACTAGGTCCAGTTAAAAATATCAATGATATTGATATTTTAAATTGTTTTTCTGGATCCCGTGGTCAAGCCACGGGATGACACCGAAGACGCTTTTTTATCTATGCAAAGCCTCATGTGGGGACAACATTGAATGTATAAAATGCTTCTTTTAAAAGAAAAATAAGGTGATAATGAACCATAATAAATATATAGTCAGATTATCATTTGTTGTATTATTTCTTAATATTGTCATAAATATGATGTTTTATCGTTATTTTATGATAAAAGAGATGATAGTAAAACAGGTAGCTTTACAAAACACTAAGATAGCTTCTCTTTATACCCATAATATTTGGAATACTCATGAAAATGTAATTAATAAATTACATAAATTTGGCTATTTAAAATTATTACAAGATCAAGAATTCATTGATTTTGTCACTATTACTGCTGATTGGTTTACTAATCTTGATATTAACATTTCTCTGTATGATCTTAACGGTAATAAATTTATTACCAGTAATATGCTAAATATGTATAGTGTGGATAATTATCCAGATGATAGTTTAGTTGAAATATTCATCGCAAAAATTGATAAATATTTTTTTAGATCTCTTACTGCAAAACCACCTTTGTTAAGTGCTCTTGAAGGCATTACCAGCCATATATTACTTCCTAAGGTTATAATTCAGAATGAAAATGATTTAACAGAAAAAAAAGCTTCTTTTATTACTAGCTATATACCTATTATAGGTAGTGATTTAAACAATTTTCGAGTAGATGCAATACTTGAGATTAATACTAATATTACTAATCAATGGCAAAATATAATATCTCTTGAGCAAAAAGTTTTTATAACTTTTATTATTATTTTTATAATATTTTGTACTATAATTGTTAGTAATACTAATTATGCTAGGCATATTATCGAAGAGCAGCTAATAACAAATAGAAATTTAAAAGCTGAAATAATAAAGGTAGAAAAGACTAGCTCCTCAAATACAAAATTCTTTGCCAATATTAGTCATGAGTTACGAACCCCTCTTAACGCTATAATAGGCTTTTCTGAAATTTTAATGTCAGAAAAAGATCCAGAAAAAAGTAGAAATTATATTAAAGATATTAATGATGCCGGTAAGCATTTACTTAGCATGATTAACGATATTTTGGATCTTTCTAAGGCTTCTGCTGATAAATTAAAAGTAGATAGTATTGATCTTGATTTAAATAAATTGGTTAGCTCGTCACTTATACTTGTTAAGCCTCGTGCTGATCAAGCTGGAGTAGAATTAGTTAACAAGTTACCGAAAGAGCATATTGTTATAAAGGCAGATCCAAAAAGACTTAAGCAAGTATTTTTAAATCTTCTATCAAATGCTGTAAAATTTACAAATGCCGGTGGAAGAGTTACTATTACAATGGAAAAAGATGAGCTAGCTAAATTAGTATATATAAAAGTTATAGATACCGGTATTGGTATTGAAGAAAAAGATATACCAAAAACTTTGTCAACATTTGGACAGATTGATAGTGAACTTAGCCGCAAATATGAAGGTACAGGGCTTGGACTGCCGCTTACTAAAAAGTTAGTTGAGCTTATGAATGGTAAATTTGATCTGCAAAGTAAAATAAATGAAGGAACTACTATTATACTGACTTTTGCTTATGACGGCAGCATCGAAATATAAAATATACCTTTGATATTTCAAGATTTGATAAGCCAAATTTTGGGATTCGCCTGTGCTCACGTACTATTGTACGCTCCGCAGGCTCACCACTTATTTGACTTTCAACTCTTGAAGTATCTGCGGTATATGATAGTTTATTGTAAGATTTTTAAAAACATGTGGAATGTTAGAAAATTTTCAGTATTATAAGAAATATTATTGTAAAAATAAAAAATAATATGAAGCTAGTTATTTTAATATTTACTCTTTTATTTTCATTATTAACGTTTGCAGAAAGTAGCACTATAAAGGGACAACCTTTAAAATATGCAGCAAGTAATGATTTTGAAAGTAGATTGGATGAGCAAGAGCAAGAAATTAGAAGATTGATTGGTAAAATTGAGGTTTTACAGCATAAAATTGATATATTAAGCAAAAATTCTAATATTCCACAACTAAATGAAAACACTGAAACTTCGGAAACAGATCATCAAAATACCCCTGATATTTTTGACGTAAGCCTGCTTAAAGATATGCCTAATAGAGTAGAGGAAGTAAAAACTGCTCCCGAACCTAACAAGGATGTTGCACCTGATAAACAAGCTTATGATTTAGCTCTTGCTTCTTACAAAGATAATAAGACTGATGATGCTAAAAATAAATTCAAAAACTTTATCCAAAAATACTCTAAGAGTTCAATGATTAGTAATGCTTATTTTTGGTATGGAGAATGCTTTTTTAAACAAAAAGATTATAACACAGCTGCTGTTAATTATTTAAAATGTTATAAAGAATCGCCAAAAGGAGCAAAATCCTCCGATGGTCTATTAAAGCTAGCACTTTCACTTGGTGAATTAAAGAAGACTACAGAAGCTTGCAATATGCTTGATAAGCTGAATAAGGAATTCCCAAGTAACAGAACAGCTGCATCTAAAAAAATGGCAGAGGATGCTAAGCTCAAATTTGGCTGTACCACTAAATCAAAATAAAAAATATGACAGATATTCTAGACGAAGTATTAAATGATCAAAATGAAGAAAAAAGGCTAATTTTTTTTAAAAGACTTTTACCTATAGTAATAATTATTGCCTTAATAGCTATTACTATAATGGTCATTAACAATAACAATAAAAATAAGCAAATTGAAAATAACCAAAAAAATGGTGATATTTTTGTTAAAGCAGTTAATTTAGAAGCTGTGCAAGGTAATAAGGAACTTGCTATTAGTACCTTAGAAAATTTAGTTGGCATTAGTAATACTAAGATAAAAGAGATTGCTTTACTAGAGCAAGTTGCTATAAAACTTTCAGGGCAACAAAATTCAGAAGCAAAAGATTTACTTAGCAAGATTATTGAAAATAAGGAATATTCAGAAATCGTTACTTCATATGCTCGTATTGCATGGTGTAGTCTCGTTATTGATGATGAAAATCTAGATATTGCTGACAAAGAAAAATTAGTGAAATATTTAAATTATTTTGATAATGAAAATAAGCCTTTTTGGGCTACGGCAAATATTATGAAAGCTATTTGGGATATTAAGAGCAATATGCTTGCAGAAGCAGAAAAGAATTTAAGAATTTTAGTAGCATCAAATAACACTTCAGATTTACTAAAAGATCAAGCAAAAGCTTTGCTTGCAGGCTTAGATAGAGCTAAATAATAGAATTAAAGGAGAAATATGATCAAGAAAATAGTAAGTTTATTATTACCGCTCATTATTTTAAGTGCATGTAACGCACTTGGTCCAAAAAGAGTAAAAAATATAGTTGAATTAACTCCTAAATTATCTCTGCAATCTAACGAACCAATATATTTAGGAAACAGTGCAAACATATATGCATTTAATCCAAATATGTTAAAAAACAAGCGATATGATTTTGTTAAAAATAAAACCATTACAGCGCCTGTTTTTGTTGGTGATATGATTTATGCGTTAGATATTAGGTCAAATGTTTCAGCATTCTCTATAGAAAAGAATAAAGTTATTTGGTCTTATAATTTAAGCCGAAATAAAAAAGATAATTATATTGGTGGCGGCATTTTACATTATAACGACAAATTATATGTAACATATGGTTCAAGATTATTAGTAGTACTAGATGCAAAAACAGGTTATGAAATAATCAGAAAACAGCTTCCTGATATTATACGAACAAAACCGGTAATGCTAAATGATAGCACGGTTTTAGTCCAAACAATCAGTAATCAAACAACAGCTCTAAATGCTGAAACTTTAAAAATTGTTTGGGAACATGAAAGTTTAGCTGAAGTTTTATCAGCAAGCTATTTCATGACACCGATATTACATAAAGACAGTGTAATAATAACTTATAATTCCGGACAAATACTTGCATTAAATACAAAAAATGGTGAAGTAAAATGGAATTTTGAATTTGCGAGTTTCGATCATATAGCTATACCAAATTTTGAAGAAGCTAGCATTTTATGTGCTCCTATTTATGATAATAATAATTTATATATAGCAACAGGACTCGGTAAACTTATTAAATTAAACCTCGATACAGGAGCAGCTCTTTGGCAAGTAAATGCTGAGGATATTCAATCAATATCCTTAATCGGTAATAGTTTATTTGTCACAAATAATGCAAGGCAGGTAGTTGCTTTTAATCCTGAAACAGGCTTAGTAAAATTTGTAGCTGATTTAAATGATGGAAAAGATTCCAAAAAACTAAAAGCTTCTACTTTCTTAGCACCTTTTATAGCAGAGAATAACGGCAGCCGCAGCCTAGATATTATTTCTATGAGTGGTGTTTTGTATAGCTTTGATTTAGATAATAATGATCACTTAAGTGCAGTGCCAAATATTACTAAAATCATTAATAATATCCATTATTATGGTTTAACTGCTAATAAAAACTTATATTTTTCTACCGATAGAAAAATAATATTTGGAAACAAATAGTACTAAATATAACTTGACAAACTACTGGTATTAATGCTATTAAATATGGCTTTAGATCTTTATTTCAAAAATTTTAATTAAAAAGATATTGTTGTGAAAACTTATTCTGCAAAACCATCGGAAATTGAAAAAAAATGGTGGGTTATAGACGCAAAAAATGTTGTACTTGGGAGACTTGCAAGTAGAGTTGCTAATATGCTTCGTGGTAAACATAAACCTAGTTTTACTCCTCATATGGATTGTGGTGATAATATAATCATAATCAATGCAGAGCATGTAACATTAACCGGTAAAAAAGCAAATCCTAAAGACGGGAAGATATATTATAGACATACCGGATTTCCAGGCGGTATTAAAGATACTACTGCAGGTAAAATCTTAAGTGGTAAACACCCTGAGCGAGTCATTAAAATGGCAGTTAAAAGAATGATTACAAGAAATGCTTTAGGTGCTAAGCAAATGAGTAATCTATATATTTATGCAAATAGTGAACACCCGCACGCAGGGCAGCAGCCTGTAGTTTATGATTTTGCAAGCCAAAATCCAAAAAATAAGAAGTAATCAACTATGACAACGTTAAAGATTAAAACAGACAAAGTAGAAAAGTCGCTAAATAAGGAAGCTTTAATTGCTGACAAACAAACAGTTAAAACTCCTAAAGAGAAAATGGATAATTCAGGTAGATTCTATGCTACTGGTAAAAGAAAAAACGCTATAGCACGAGTTTGGCTCAAACCAGGAAAAGGGCAAGTAATTGTTAATAAAAAAAGTTTAGATCAATATTTTGCTTCTGAAACGCAAGTCAAAACTATATTGCAACCTTTTACTTTAACGAAAACTAATAATCAGTATGATATAGTTTGTACAGTTAGAGGCGGAGGTATTTCAGGGCAGAAAGGTGCTATATTGCATGGTATATCTAAAGCATTAGCACAATCAGCTCCAGACTTTCACGCTGTTTTACGTAAAGGTGGATTCTTAACACGTGATTCTAGAGTAGTGGAGCGTAAGAAATACGGGCAACATAAAGCACGTAAGAAAACACAATTCTCTAAACGTTAATTTATTGTTTTATTTCGTTTTCGTATAGGTAAAGCATTAATTGCATGGGATCGAAAAATGCCCTCGGTGTCATCCCGTAGAGGCATTGTTGCGTAGATCATTTTCCCCTGTCATCCCCGTGGCTTGTTCACGGGATCCAGTTAAAAATACTAATAAAATTAGTATTTTTTATTATTTTTTCTGGATTGTTGCACTCACTTTGTTCGTTCGCAATGACGTTTCTCGAGCTATGCAACAAAGCCAGCCTTAGACGGGAATGACATTAAAGCCTGCAATAACTACGTACAAGCTAACTAGATGACACCGAACACGCTTTTAGATTGGACACAATTAAGCTAACTGAAGAACAATAAAATATCGCATTTACAGCAAAATCCACAATAAAAACACATCTTTGGCGGGGTAGCTCAGTTGGTTAGAGCGACGGAATCATAATCCGTGTGTCGGGGGTTCAAATCCCTCCCTCGCTACCATTTTTTTTTAATATTCTGTCTACAGTAAAATAGCACTAAATAATTTTAACAAATCAGTGGCACTGTGAGAAAAAATTAATGTTATCAGATAGCTTTGATATCATTCCCGTATGAGACTTGTCCCACGTAGACGTAGAGCGGAAAATGTTTTTGGTATTATTCCTAGCTAGAAGTTTGGCTTTATTGCATGGCTCGATTTTTTTTGCTATCACCCCTTGACTTGATTATAGTACCAGACAGTTTTTATTCTATGTTATTCTTAGCTGCAGCGGGAATCCAGTAACTTTAGTATCACCTAGTTGCTTGTATAGCATAAATTATTAAGATACTGACAATTTAATAGTATTAAAAACAGCATCATAAAATGTTTCAAAATCTCCTACAACTTTCCTAATTTCATTTTTTATCTTAAACCAGTAATGCTCTATAGGATTTAAATCAGGAGAGTAAGTTGGTAAATACAATATGGTACAACCAACGGATTCAATTAACTCTTTAACTTTAGAATTTTTATGAAAATTAATGTTATCCATAATAACGGTTTGCCCAGGTTGTAATTCTGTAATTAATACATCCCTAATATAAGTTTTAAAGACCTCTGTATTACAATTACCTTCAAATATTACAGGAGCAATAAGATTACCATTACAAAGACCAGCTATCATACTTATTCTAAATTTATGTTGATACACCTTTTCTCCATAACACCTTTGTCCTATAATGCTCCATCCATACTCTTTGCAAGTATTATCCTCTATTCCAGATTCATCAAGATATACTAATTTGTCTTTTGTGATGGTTTGTATCTTTGCTATAAATTC
This sequence comes from Rickettsia endosymbiont of Gonocerus acuteangulatus, assembly GCF_964026435.1. Lineage (NCBI taxonomy): Bacteria > Pseudomonadati > Pseudomonadota > Alphaproteobacteria > Rickettsiales > Rickettsiaceae > Rickettsia > Rickettsia endosymbiont of Gonocerus acuteangulatus. The sequence continues at coordinate 559,088 of NZ_OZ032147.1, read as the reverse complement.
ATTTCTTAATTTAATATCTCTTTTCGGATGAAAATGAGTTTTGTTTATAGCTATAGCCAAGTTTTCTGATTTGTCTTAAAATAGTTACAGATGCAATATTACCCCATTGCTTTGCTAACTCCTTTGATGTTTTATTCATATTAGCTTTAAAAAATTCTTTAAAAGATTCTGAATCTTTTATCTTATGACTATGTCCTTTCTGATAACCAGTTGCTGCTTCTAAAGTACCTTGCTTATCTTTTAATTTTTTCCATTTATATATACAAAACTTACGCTATGTTTGATATAATTCCTATAAATTAAAGGATATTATAAAGTGATGCACTGTAAAAACATAGCTTTGTAGTAAGGGTTTTTAGCATATTTGCTATAACATAGCGTAAGTTTTGAAGAATTAAATCAGGCTCTAACCTAGAATCTGTTTTAAATAATGATATTACTTGCTCTTCAGATCTATTAGATAACTTCGTTCTTTCATATAACATTTTATCAATATTACTACGTATAGCTTAATGCGATAAGGTAGTGACTTATAGTATGAGTTGGATTATACTAAATGAAAAACTTATGGCAAAGGCATATTCATACGATTTAAGAATACGAGTAATAAAAAGTTTAACAGATGGTAAAACAATAAAAGAGACTTCAGAGATATACTCTATTAGTAGGAAGACTATAATAGAGTGGAAAAAATTAAAGAAACAAACTGGGGATGTCAAAGCAAAAAGTGGTTATCATACAGGATATCGTAGAATAATAAGAGACATAGAGGGATTTAAAAAATTTATAGAATTAAATTTTGATAAAACCACCATGGAGCTAGCTAATAACTGGAGTCAAAAAGTATCTGCAAGTACGATATCAAGATTGCTTAATAAATTAGGTTATAGTTATAAAAAAAACTTTTCTTCATCCCAAAAGGGATATTGGTCTAAGGAATGAGTTTATATTGAAACTAAAAACTATAGATAAACAAGATTTAGTATTTATCGATGAGTCTGGGATAGAAGATAATAGCTGTAGAGAACACGGGTGGAGCATTATCGGTCAAAGATGTTATGGTGAAAAGGTCTATCAAACATAAATCACGGATTAGTATGATTGCTGGGCTGTGTGTCAAAGATATTATTGCCCCAATAATATTTGATGGGACATGTAATAAGGACATTTTTGAAACTTATGTACAAGAGATATTGATCAAGGAATTAAAGGCTGGTCAGATAGTAGTAATGGATAATATTAATTTTCATAAAAGTACAAAAGTGAAAACGTTAATTGAATCTGTTGGTTGCAGTATTTTATTTTACCAACTTACTCTCCTGACTTAAATCCTATTGAGCATTACTGGTTTAAAATCAAGAATGAAATAAGAAAAACTATTTCTAATTTTGAGCACTTTTTTGATGCTGTTTACTATGCTCTTAAAAAAGTCACTACCTTATCGCATTAAGCTATAACTGTCTAACGCTCCAATTTTCTTGTATAGACGTATAGGCATAAAAATCTTTCTGATTCTGTTCTTTTAGAGGTAATAACTCTATTATATGACGCCAGTTCAATTGTCGCGACAGTGTCGCGACAATTTTTTCTTCAGGGAAAACTTCATAAAACTGAAGCATTCTAAATAAACCTGCTCTAGTAAACCCTTTGCCATATTTAATATGTAAATGCTGTGCTAAAGTCTTAATAACCTCCTGCCCATATTCCGCTCTAGTACTTTTAAGAATCTCTATGCCAGTATACCGCAGATATTTTAAGATTTGGAAGTTAAATAAGCGGTGAGCCTGCGGAGCGTACAAATGTACGTGAGCAAAGGCGAATCCCAAAATTTAGCTTACCAAATCTTGAAATATCAAAGGTATATAACATTGTCCTTTCGGCATTAGCTTTAATGGCAACTCTCACTTTAGCATTATTAATAAGAACGCTGATATCATTTATTAGTTCATTAGTATTTGTTGTTATTTCACTCATGGATTTTTCTATATATTATATTTTGCTACTTTTAGTATATTTTTATAGAATTTTCAACACTAAAAGTTTTATTTTAACTTTAAAAAATAAAATTTGATTTTTTAGAATTAAGTCTATATTTTAATTTAATTAAGAATTAGTTAAGTATTGGAAGCTTATGTCAAATATAGATAAAGAAAAAGCTGTTGCTGCAGCTCTCGCACAGATTGAAAAAAGCTATGGTAAAGGCTCAGTTATGAAGCTTGGTCAACGACCTAATGTTGATATAGAAGCTGTGTCAACCGGTTCGCTTGGACTTGATATAGCTCTTGGAATTGGCGGAGTTCCTAAAGGCAGAATAATAGAAATATTTGGTCCTGAAAGCTCGGGTAAAACTACTCTCACATTACATTTAATTGCCGAAGCCCAGAAGAAAGGCGGCACATGTGCATTTATCGATGCTGAGCATGCTTTAGATCCAGCTTATGCTAAAAAGCTTGGAGTCAATATTGATGAGCTTATCATATCTCAGCCTGATACAGGAGAGCAAGCTTTAGAAATTGCTGATACTTTAATTCGCTCCGGCGGTATTGATATGATAATAATAGATAGCGTTGCTGCTTTAGTACCAAAATCAGAAATTGAAGGCGAGATGGGCGATGCACAAATGGCTTCTCAAGCAAGATTAATGAGTCAGGCTTTACGTAAACTTACTGCCTCAATTAATCGTACTAATTGTATAACTGTTTTCATCAATCAAATTAGAATGAAAATAGGTGTAATGTTTGGTAGTCCTGAGACTACAACCGGCGGTAATGCTTTAAAATTCTATGCTTCAGTTAGAATAGATATCAGAAGAATAGGATCTATTAAGGATAAAGAAGAAGTAATAGGCAGCCAAACTAAAGTAAAAGTAGTAAAAAACAAAGTATCACCTCCATTTAAAACAGCAGATTTTGACATAATGTATGGCTCAGGTATCTCAAAAGAAGGTGAAATAATCGATCTTGGAGTGAAGCTTGATATAATAGAAAAATCTGGTTCTTGGTTTTCTTATAATAGCGTACGTATCGGTCAAGGGCGTGAAAATGTTAAACAATATTTGAAAGATAATCCACAAATCTCTAATGAAATTGAGAAGCTTGTACGAGAAAAATCATCTAAAGTCAATAATATAAATTTTGAACAAGAGGAGGAAGTAAATGATTGATTTAAGCGGTCAAACAGCATTAATTACCGGAGCTTCAGGAGGTATAGGAGGTGCTATTGCAAGGCAGCTTCATAAGCTTGGAAGCCATGTAATTATAAGCGGGAGTAATGAGGAAAAATTAAAAGCTCTTGGCAATGATTTAAAAGATAATTACACAATTAAAGTCTGTAATCTTACAAATACTGAAGAATGCGGCAATTTAGTAGCTCAAATAGAAAAATTAGATATTTTAGTCTGTAATGCCGGTATTACCAAAGATACGCTAGCAATAAGAATGAAAAATGAAGATTTTGACCAAGTTATTGATATTAATTTAAAAGCAAATTTCATTTTAAATCGTGAAGCAATAAAAAAGATGATGACTAATAGATACGGACGCATCATTAACATAGCTTCAATAGTAGGAGTTTCAGGTAACCCTGGGCAAGCAAATTACTGTGCTTCTAAAGCAGGTTTAATCGGTATGACAAAGTCACTTGCTTATGAAGTTGCAATCAGAGGAATTACAGTTAATGCAGTAGCTCCAGGTTTTATTAAATCTGATATGACTGATAAGTTAAATGATGAACAAAAAGAAGCTATAACACGAAAAATCCCGAAAGGAACATATGGTATGCCTGAAGATATAGCAAACGCAGTTGCATTCTTAGCAAGCAATCAATCGTCATATATTACTGGTCAAACCCTACATGTAAATGGTGGAATGTTAATGGTATAAAATTTTATGCTGGCATAAAACAATTTTTTGTGCTAGAAGTTCTTTTAAAGCTAAAATAGCTATGAATAATAAGTATTCATAATATTTTAAAAAGTTAAACTTATGTTTATAAATATACAAACTAATAAAAAATGATTTATGGAGTTCAAAATTATGAGTAAAGTGGATAATATCGAGCAGAAAGTTATCAAAATTATTGCTGATAATCAAGGGAAAAAAATTGAAGAAATCAGCGTGGACTCGCGATTTGCAGAAGATTTAGGAGTAGATAGCCTATCTACAGTAGAAATAATGATGGAAATAGAGAAAGAATTTGGTGTTGATGTTCCTGATGAAGAAGCAACTAAGATAAAAAAAGTAGCAGATGTTGTTAACTATATAAAAGAACATAAATCTTAATCTGTATTAAATTAAGACTTAATAAAATAATTAAGGATGTTGAATCAAACCATGAATAAAAGAGTAGTTATTACTGGTCTTGGGCTGATTACCCCAGTTGGGCTTAACGTTAAGTCATCTTGGGATAATATAGTCCAAGGAGTAAGCGGTATAAGAACTATTACAGCATTTGACACTTCCAAACTTGCATGCAAAATTGCAGGACTATTAAACCATTCTGAAGAGAATGACTTCAAACTTGAAAATTTTACGAAAGCTGAAGATGTAAATAGATTGAGTAAAATGGATAAATTTATCCATTATGGCGTTGCAGCTGCAACTGAAGCAATTGAAGATAGTGGATGGTTACCAGAAGATCAAAAATCACGTGACAGAACTGGTTTAATATTAGGTTCAGGAATTGGCGGTCTTAAAATGATTGAAGATACTGCAGTAAAACTCCATCAAGAAAATAATGGTAAAGTTAGCCCATTCTTTATTCCAGCTTCCTTAATTAATCTTTTATCAGGTCTTGTTTCAATAAAGTATGGTTTTAGCGGTCCAAATCAAGCTGCAGTAACAGCTTGTTCTACGGGAGCACATGCTATAGGTGATGCTATGCGTATGATAAAGCATGGCTATGCTGATATCATGATCGCAGGCGGTGCGGAAGCACCGGTAACTCCTGTCGGAGTTGCAGGTTTTGTAGCAGCAAGAGCTTTATGTACTAAATATAATGATGAACCTGAAAAAGCATCTAGACCTTGGGATAAGGATCGAGGTGGTTTTGTTATGGGCGAAGGTGCTGGCGTTGTAGTCTTAGAAGAATACGAGCATGCTATGCGTCGTGGTGCTAAAATTTATGGCGAGGTCGTAGGATACGGCTCTACTGGTGATGCGTATCATATGACAGCTCCGCATCCTGAGGGAAGAGGAGCTTATCGAGCAATACATGAAGCACTGCAAGATGCTGGTATAACCCCTGCTGCCATTGGCTATATTAACGCACATGGTACTTCTACTGATATAGGCGATGCGATCGAATTAAATGCAGTTCAGAGATTATTTTTAGAAGCTAACCCTAAAGTTTTAATGTCTTCTACTAAATCTTCAATAGGGCATTTGCTTGGTGCTGCTGGAAGTGTTGAATTTATTTTTGGTACGCTTGCAATTAGAGATCAGATTGCACCACCTACCCTAAATTTAGAAAATCCGATGGATGAAGCTAAGTTAGACTTAGTTGCACTTAAAGCTAAAGAGGCTAAAATAAACTACGTACTTTCCAACTCTTTTGGCTTTGGCGGCACTAACACTAGTTTAATAATTAAAAAGATTTAACATCATTGCGAGGAAATTTACAATAGTAAATTGACGAAGCAATCCAGTTAAAAATGCTATTTTATAGCATTTTTTAATTATTTTTTTGGATTGCCGCGGTCACTTCGTGGCTTCGCAATGACGAAAAGCTGAGCTACGCAACAACATTACGACTGCAAGGAGCGTGGCAATCTTATGAAGTAATATAAAATTCCTGAGATTGCCACCTCGATGCTACACATCTCCGGCTTTGTTGCATGGATCAGGAAACATCCGCAATGCCATTCCCGCGTAAGCGGGAATCCACATAAAGTGAGATAAAATCGAGCTTTTAGCCATAAAAATTTACTGTATTTATGATTTTTTCTGGATTCCCACTTTCTTGGGAAAGACATAAGTGATCCATGCGACACCCCGGGTACAAGGAACTAGATGACACCGAACGCGTTTTACGATCCATGCAACAATGCACGCTCGCATTGACGATTTGGTATCCACGCGAGCGACATCGGTTTAACTATGGGTTAGTAAAAAGATATAGTATAATTCCGTTCAAAAAAAAATACTATTTAATTTTATCCATAGTAATAAAAGTCAATAATATCTCTAGGTGTTACATCTTTCCCAAGTTCACTAACATCTATTATATTATCTGATTTCATATCATAAGCAGATATAGAGTTAGCTAATAATTTGAAAATGCAAGGACTAAGTAGAACAAAACCTATAAATTTTCTGCCCAAATTTCATTGGGGGTTTTATAACCAAAAATCTTTCTTGGCATGTTATTTAAAATCTCAGCAACATTGTCAAGACCTCTTTGTGTAACGGTAGTAATATCTGTATTTTTAGGTAAAATTCTATGAATCATAGAATTCATTTTTTTCACTAATGCTTTTTGTCTAGGGCGGTATGGATCACAAAAGAAAGTTTGAAACCCAGATAGTCTATAGGCAACATGCCCCACAAACTCTTTGCCATTATCCATAGTAATAGTCTTTCTCACACTATTTGGAAGAGTTTTTATCTTTCTTAAAAAACCATTGATAACTGTTGTAGCTCTCTTGGAGTTATTCAGCACTAAAATAATCTTTTGACTCTTTTTATCCACCAGTGCACCAATATTCATACTTTGATTACCTTTATGAAATGTAAGATCTGCCTCAAAATTCCCTACTTCTACCTTTTTCGTAGCTATTGCATCACGCTGATGTATTGAGATCCTTTGTGGTATAATGATCCTTTGACGCCTCTTCCCTCTTTCTTGCCTTTTATATCTTTTAGAAGGTAAATAGCTATATAACTTTAATTTAGCTGCTACTGCAGAAGTGTAAACAAATCTATATATACTTTCTGTACTGATACACAAAGCTGTATTTTTGTCTAGTTTTAACTTTCCGGCTATAGCATCCGGCGACCATTTCTTGCGAATCATAGCATTTTTAATATAATCTAACAACATAGGGTTCTTTTCTATTTTTAATAACTCTTGCTGATACATCCTGTTTTCATATTTTTCCTGAGCAACACAAGGCATATACTTATCTTTTACCTTATTTCTTTTTAGCTCCATACTAATAGCGCTTTTAGACCTCGTAAGATGTTGTGCTATCTTATTAATACTGACTCCTAGGTCATACATTCTTTTTATCTCATATCTCTCTTCTCGAGATAAGTGTCTATATTTTCTGTTCATCATTACCTATTTAAAATCTTATTATTTTAAATAGGTTCTGTTCTACTTACTTATAGTATTTTCAAGTGATCAAACAAAACTTACGCTATGTTATAGCAAATATGCTAAAAACTCTTATTACACAGCAATGTTTTATAGTGAAGCACTTCATAATATCCCTTAATTCATGGGCATTATATCAAACATAGCGTAAGTTTTGCAAAAATAAAATTTCCGATATTTGCTGCTTGATTATAAATTAAGCCCGCAAATGAAGATAAAAATTTAAACATAATTTCCTCTTTAATTGTTTAATTTAGATTTTTTTTAAATCTAATGGAGCATTATACACTAAATGATCATCATTGACAATAGGTAATATTAATTTTTTATTAAAATATTAACTTATATTCGATTCTTAGAAATTTACTTAAGGAAAAACTCCTTTGAAATTCTTAAATTGAAATTACCTGCTTAATTTATTATATTATCTTATTACACGTGCACAGCATTACATATTCCTATGACTCCAATCTATTATATTAAAGATGGTAATTTAAGTTTTGCCGATAAAATAATTCTATCTGATTTAGAGCTTTATTTATATAAAGGCGATAAGATTTGCTTGATAGGTCGCAATGGCTGCGGTAAATCAAGCCTAATGAAAGTAATATCGGAAGATTATGAGTTAGATAACGGAGAATTATTCAAGGATCCTGCAATCACAATCGGATATTTAAAACAAGATATTGCGATCAAACTTAATTCTAATATTTATGATTTCATTCTAGATCAGAACACTAAAAATGAAATAGATAAGTATGAAATAGATATAATACTAGAAAAGCTACAAATCAACGGCACAGATAATTTATCTACCTACTCAGGCGGGCAGCTTAGAAGAGCCAGTCTTGCTAAAGCCTTAATATTAGAACCAGAAATATTATTGCTTGATGAGCCGACTAACCATTTAGATATTGAAACAATTGAATGGTTGGAAGGATATGTTAAATCATATAACGGTGCGATTATTTGCGTTAGTCACGATAGAACTTTCCTATCAAATGTGACTAATAAAATTTGGTGGCTTGATCGTGGACATTTACGCAAATCCGATAAAGGATTCAAATATTTTGACGAATGGCAAAATATTATTATAGAGCAAGAAGAAGCAGCCCTGCGAAAATTAAATAAAAAATTAGCTCAAGAAAATGAATGGTTAAATGCAGGTGTTACAGCTAGACGTAAGCGTAACCAGAAAAGGCTTGCTCAGCTAAAAGCCTTAAGGGAAATAGCCAGAGAACACGCGACAAAGCTAGCTCGTTCAAAACAAAGAGTACAAGCTGAACTTGAAGAAAATATAGCTAAAAGTAAGTTTATTATCGAAGCTGATAATGTTAGTTTTAGCTATAAAAATACTAAAATTATCGATAATTTTAGCTTCCGTGTTAAAAAAGGCGAAAAGATCGGCATAATTGGAGCGAATGGCTCAGGAAAATCTACTTTTATCAAATTACTAACCAAACAACTTACTCCTGAAATCGGCAAAATTATATATGGTGGTAATTTAGATATTTCATATTTTGATCAACATCGAGAAAAACTAAACCATAATCACACTTTGCAACAAACTTTATGCCCTACCGGCGGAGATCAGGTATTTTTGCCCAATGATAAAACTATGCATGTTGCTGGCTATCTGAAGCAATTCATGTTCGATCCTAAGCTACTAAATGCTAAAACTGCTATTCTATCAGGAGGTGAGGCTAACAGGCTATTACTAGCAAAAATTTTAATTAATCCTGGCAATTTGCTCATCCTAGATGAACCAACCAATGATTTAGATATGGGTAGTTTGGAGATTCTGCTAGACATACTTGCAGATTATTCCGGCACTTTAATAGTAGTTAGTCATGATCGTGATTTCTTAGATAGATTAGTTACACGTACTTTAGTCTTTGCTCAAGGTAAAATTCATGATTTGACAGGTGGATATGAAGATTACAAACAATATTTTACTGCAAGCTCCACAACTAAAAAAATCTCAAAGCCTATAACTCCTATTTCTAGTCCTAAAGAACCACAAAATAAAAAGCTATCTTACAAATATCAACGTTTGCTTGAAACATTACCAAATGAAATTGAAAAATTAGAAGCTTCAATTAAGGCTTTAGAAAAGCAACTTGAGGATAGCAATCTATACCTTGCAAACCCGCAAAAATATAATCAACTCAGCATTCAACTAGTTAATGATAAAAAGAAGCTTGATGAGTTATTAAACCAATGGCTCACAATACAAATTTAATTTTTGTTAATAAATCCTTGACTTAAATTTCACCATTTGCTAACATTTTTTTGTAAATAAAGTCAGGGTATATTTATGTCCGATATAACAAACGAATTAAGACACAAATTTAATAGTTTAAAAGAAAAATTCAGTAATGTTTATACTCGCTCTCAAGCTGATATGCTTTTAGGGGAGTTAAGCACGCTACAAAATGAAGCAGCGTTATATGGGTTAAATTTTGATATATCTGGCTTACAACAAACTTTAGAAAATAAAGCTAAAAATTTTGAAGTAGAACAATCTATTGATAAATTACAGGCTAATGAAGAAGCTCAAAAAGCAGCAAAGCTTGCTGAAGAAGAAAGAGAGACCGCACAAAAAATAGCAACTCTTAATAATTTTCATGATAATTTTGTAACAAAAATAGATAAAAACCTTAAGCAAACTCAAGAAAATAATTCACATATTGAGCATGTAATAAATAAATTAGAGAAAGAAAAAATTATTGATCATGAAAAACTAGATGCAGGGATATTAACTCATGAGGAGATATTATCGCAGCATAAGGATCATAAAGAATTTTATGAACATCATAAAAGAACGAATAAAGAGCATATTTGCGTTCATCAAGAATTGAATGAATTAAATAAAGAAATAACGAATTTAAAACAACAACTTAAGCAAAAAAACTTATCTCCTGAACAAATTAATAAGTTAAAACAAAAGTTAGAATTTCATCAAGAAATGCTAAAAATCCGTAAGCCGTATGCCGAAAAGTTAGAAAAAGCTAAAAAAGAAGCGGATAAGAAAATTACTGAATATGAGAAAGCTCGAAAAGTACGTGGTGAAAAAATAGAGAAATTAGGAAATGCTATTAAAATACATCACGAAAAAAATCCTGAAAAATACTCAGAAGCACACCAAAAATATGTGGCTTTGAAAAATCAGCATGAAGCTATTGAAACAAATGGTATTGTAAAAGATTTAGACCACCATAATAAGATACTTGGTAATATTAATAACACTAAAAGCAGATCATTAACCGATAAAATGAAAGAACAAATTACGGTTAAAGATAGTATAGGAGGAAGTTTATGCCCTTCTCGTACTCCCCCTAATACTTCTACAAACACTAAAACGAGAGGAATTTAATAACAACATGAGGATAATATGCCACTTACCGATGAACAAAAAGCAAAGTTAGCAGCAGCAAAAAAAGAAACTAATAGAGAAATGCATGATCAGCAACAAAGACAGCAAACATTCACTCAGACTATAAGTGCTGCAACATTAAATCTAGGTCAAGATTTAAATGATCCATTAAAAGAATCTACTGTATCTACTATGGGGAATAGTGCTAAACCTACAAAAGGTGGATGTGAAATAATGTAATTATCTTTCTTCTTTATTTTCATATAACCTATCTAGAATTTACACAAATTCTAAATTCTATGCATTTTTTAAAATGCATAGAACCGAAGTAACTCGTCATCTAATATTATTTAAAATTTGATAAAGTTATTTAAATATATTATAATGTAGACCTTATTTAAGGTATTACAAAACAATATGAGTAAGAAGCTTTATATTAAAACTTACGGATGTCAGATGAATGTGTATGACTCCGTTAAGATGCAGGATTTGCTATACCCTTATGGCTATGAGCCTACGGAAAATATCGAAGAAGCAGATGTTATTATTTTAAATACTTGCCATATTAGAGAAAAAGCCGCAGAAAAAACCTACTCGGAACTTGGTCGTATTAAAAAATTACAAGATGCACGAAAAAAACAAGGTCTAAATTCAGCAATAATAGTAGTAGCTGGCTGTGTTGCACAAGCTGAGGGCGAAGAAATTTTCACCAGAACTCCTTATGTTGATATCGTAGTCGGTCCTCAATCTTATTATAACTTACCCGAATTAATTTCTAAAGTTGTTAGACACGAAAAACACTTAATTGATCTTGATTTCGTTGAAGAAGCAAAATTTGACCAATTACCTGAGCAGTTATACCCGCAAGGAGCAAGTAGCTTTATATCAGTACAAGAGGGGTGTGATAAGTTTTGTACTTTTTGCGTAGTACCTTATACTAGAGGTGCTGAATTTTCAAGAAATGTAGAGCAAGTTTATAGAGAAGCTTTAAAGGTAGTTAGCAGCGGTGCTAAAGAAATTATGCTGCTTGGACAGAATGTTAATGCCTATCACGGCAAAACATCAGACGATAAAGTATTTACTCTTGCTGATTTGATAAGGCATTTAGCAAAAATTCCAAATTTAGAGAGATTACGTTATACCACGTCACATCCGATAGATATGACAGATGATTTAATAAGCTTGCACGGCTTAGAGCCTAAATTAATGCCATTTTTACATCTTCCAGTGCAATCAGGTTCAAATAAAATACTCAAAGCAATGAATCGCAAACATGATTGGGATTATTACTTTGACATAATTGATCGCTTAAGAAAAGCAAGACCTGATATAGTTTTATCTTCTGATTTTATTGTTGGATTTCCTGGTGAAACAGATGAAGATTTTGCCGATACTTTAGATTTAGTCCGTAAAGTAAAATATGGTCAGTGCTATTCATTTAAATATAGTCCACGTCCTGGTACCCCAGGGGCGACAAGAAACGATCAAGTGCCTGAACATATTAAATCAGAAAGATTAACTATCTTACAGCAAGAATTATCAAATCAACAGCTAGCCTTTAATGAAAGCTGTGTAGGAAGTATTATGAAAATTTTATTTGATCGTAATGGTAAATTTGATTATCAAATCATAGGCAAAACACCTTATATGCAGTCAGTATATATCAAAAACCCTAATAAAGATTTACTTGGTAAAATTATTGAGGTAAAAATTACTAAAGCAGCACTTAATAGTTTAAGTGGAGATATAATTTAAGATCGTCATTGTAAGGAGCGTGTCAATCCATAAAATAATAAAACTAAAATGTATAAACCTCTATTTTTTTGTTTACAAATTCTTGCTTTGCTTTTTTTAATAGGCTGCGGGATTGTCGCTTATATAATATATTACTATTCTCGTGATTTACCTGATTATAGACAGCTAGCAAGATATTATCCTCCCTCCGTAACCCGTATTTATTCTCGTGATGGGAAATTAATGGAGGAATACGCTTTTGAACGACGTGTATTTGTTCCAATTAATAGTATTCCTACCTCATTAAAAGAAAGCTTTATTGCTGCAGAGGATAAAAATTTCTATAACCACCAAGGGGTTGATTTATTTGGAATAGTTAGGGCAGCATTTCTTAACATATCAAATTTTCTTCATCATAGGCGTATGGAGGGGGCTTCCACTATTACTCAGCAGGTAGTAAAGAATTTTTTACTTACCAATGAAGTATCATTTCAGCGTAAGATCAAAGAAGCTATTTTATCTTATATGATCTCAAGAGTATTTACTAAAGATCAAATTCTAGAATTATATCTCAATCAAACATTTTTTGGGCGTGGTGCGTATGGGGTTGCTACTGCCGCACAAAATTATTTTAACAAATCAGTAGAGGAGCTAACTATTGCGGAGTCAGCTTTTATTGCAGCATTACCTAAAGCCCCTTCTGAACTTAATCCTGAGAAAAATTATGCTAGGGTTAAAGCTCGTCGTGATTATGTAATAATGCGAATGCTAGAAGATGGCTATATCACAAGCGATGTAGCAAAAGAGGCAATAGATAGTCCAATTACGCTGCGAAAACGAGACCCGGATGAAACTGTTACGGCTGATTATTATGCTGAACAAGTTAGGGATGAAGTAATTAAAATGTTAGGTAGTAAAGACGAATTTTATACTAGCGGTCTTACTATTATTACTTCTTTAGATGCTAAAATGCAAAAATTTGCTGAAGAGTCACTAAGAAAAGGTCTTAGAGATTTTGATAGAAAACGTGGTTTTAGAAAAGCTATATCTACTATTTCACTTAATAACTGGCAAGAAGAGTTAAAAAAATTACCAACTACACCATCACTTTTAGAATATAAAATTGCTGTAGTTTTGGAAGTTACTGATACTCAAGCTGAAATCGGTTTTGCAAGCGGAGCTAAATCTAAAATCCCTATTTCTGAAATGAAATGGGCAAAAAGTGAGCTGAAATCAGCTAAAAAGCTACTAACAAAGGGTGATGTAATAGTTGTAGAAGCTGTAAAGGATTATTATGCCTTACGGCAAATTCCAGAAGTAAACGGTGCTATTATGGTCATGAATCCAAATACTGGACAGGTACTTGCAAGCGTCGGCGGATATGATTTCTTTGCTAGTAAATTTGACAGGGTAACACAGGCACTTCGTCAACCAGGTTCTTTAAGTAAAACTTTTGTTTATCTAGCAGCCCTTGAAAATGGCATTAAACCAAATCAGATTTTTAATGATGGTCCTATTGAAATTTCACAAGGTCCAGGGATGCCAAGCTGGCGTCCTAAAAATTATGAGGGTAAGTTTCTAGGACCGATTACTATGCGTACCGGACTTGAAAAATCCCGTAACCTTGTAACAGTTAGAGTAGCAACTGCGGTGGGACTCACCAAAATCGTTGATATAATTAAGCGATTCAGAATTAATGATAATCCGCAAAAAGTCTATTCTATGGTACTTGGTTCTATTGAAACAACACTTGAGAGAATAACTAATGCTTACGGCATTATTGCTAATGGCGGTAAAAGAATAAAGCCGCATTTCGTTGAATTAATTAAAGATCGTAACGGCAAAGTTATTTATCGCAGAGATGATAGAGAATGTACAACTTGTAACGTTTCAGATAATAATTTAGATAACGCAATATTAGAAATTCCGGCAGAAAATATTTATATGGTCACGGATACAGCAAGTGACTATCAAATTACTTCACTTTTAACAGGTGTAGTAGATAGGGGAACTGCTTACTCTGCAAAGAAATTAGGGAAAATTATCGGCGGAAAAACCGGTACTAGTAACGATAGTAAAGATACATGGTTTATAGGCTTCACACCCAAAATAGTTGTGGGGAGTTATGTTGGATATGATACGCCAAGAACTCTAGGAAGAAGAGCAACAGGATCAAGCGTAGTATTACCTATTTTTATTGATTTTATGAGTAACGCTTATAAAGATGAACCACCCTTACCTTTTAAAGTACCTGATTCAATAAAGCTACAAGCTGTAGATAGAGCAACTGGTCAAATCACGCCTGGTGGTTCTATTATGGAAGCATTTAAGATCAATAACATCCTGATAATTGAAGATGAAAGCGGAATCGTAGACAACAATTATAATAATGACGTTTTTGATTACGTGCCTAGCGAAAAAGATCAATCTCAAGAGATTTATTAATGTCACCCCGTGGTGACATTGCCAGCGTGGATCGGTTTTCCAATTGTCATCCCGTGAATAAATCTATAGTACCGGACATTTTTAAAAAAATGTTATATTTTTTTCAGGTATAGGTGACCTTATATGTCATTCTTAGCTAGAGGCGGGAATCCAGCATAAAGCGAGTAAATCGAGCTTTTTATTTAAAAAACTTGCTGCTTTTATGTTTATTTTTCTGGATCCCCGCCGTTGCTAAGAATGACATAGAATAATAACTGTCCGGTAATATTGATTTATTCACGGGATCCAGTTAAAAGTACTAATAAAATTAGTATTTTTTATTATTTTCCGGATCTAGTTCCCAAACAACTAGATGACACCAAGAGTGTTTTTTGATCCACGCAGGGTAAGCCTTACATGGAAATGCTTCAAATTATTTATTTGAAGTAAAAGTTTATCTTGATATAATTCACACAAAAAATTGATTTAAGAGATATACAATTTATGAAAAAAATTATTCTATATTTAACTACGTTAATATCATTTACTGCATCTTTTGCAGCTAAAGCAGATTGCTTTTTAGTCAAGGAAAATGATAAGTTTATTAAACAAGATGGTGATTGCAAATCACGCTATGCTCCATGTTCTACCTTTAAAATTGTTTTAAGTCTAATGGGTTATGATGATGGATTTTTAATTGATGAAACTCATCCAAAATTACCTTTTAAAGAAGGATATGATGATTATCTTGAAGTTTGGAAACAGCCACATACACCTAAAGATTGGATGAAAAACAGCTGTCTTTGGTATTCACGTCTTATTACTAAAGAATTAGGTTATGAAAAATTCCATAATTACGTAACAAAATTTAATTATGGTAACCAAGATACTTCAGGAGATAAGGGAAAGAACAATGGTTTAACTAATGCGTGGCTTTCTAGCTCTTTAGAAATTTCACCTGAAGAACAAATTGCTTTCCTGCAAAACTTGCAGCAGATCAATTACCTGTAAGCCTTAAAGCTCAGGAAATGACCAAAAATATTATGTTTATCGAAGATTTTGCAGATGGGTGGGAGCTTTATGCTAAAACAGGAAGCGGTAATCGTCTTAATGAAGATAGAACTGTAAAGTTAAAAGATCGTCAAATAGGTTGGTTTATAGGATGGTTACAAAAAGATAACCGCAAAGTTTTCTTTGTACACTTTATTGAAGATAAAGAACATCACGATTCTTATGCAAGTTTTCGCTCTAGAGAGGCTGCAAAAGAGAAGCTAAAAGGATTAATAAGCAAAGAACTGAAATAATTTTAGCTGTGTCATCCCGTGGCTCAAAAGACGTCATTGCGAGGAGCGAAGCTTTATTGCAATCTCAGGACATTTTCACGAGATTGCCACGCTCCTTTTAGTCGCTCGCAATGACAGAAAAATTAGAACAATCGAGCATATATGAACAAAACCTCTATAGTTTGGTTACGGCGTAATTTGCGGCTGCATGATAATAAATCATTCGCAGCAGCACTTCGTAATTCTGATAAAATCCTACCGATTTTTATTTTTGATACCACTATTTTAGAAAGGTTTAAAAATCCACATGACAGACGGCTTTCCTTTTTAGCAAACACACTTTGTTTAATTAATGATGAACTTAAAAAGTTAAAAGGGAAGCTGTTAGTATTTCACGGCAACCCTTTAGATATCATTCCAAAACTCGCAGCTACCTTAAAAATTGAAAATATTTATGCTGATGAAGATTATGAGCCAAGCAATATAGAACGTGATAAAAAAGTTCAGGAGTTATTAGGCAATGATTGCACGCTTAATTTATATTGTGATCATTTACTTATAAAGCCTGATAGAGTTTTAACGAAAGATAATAAGCCTTATAAAGTATATACTCCTTATATGCAGGCTTTTCGTAAATTTATAGCAGATAACGGAAGTATATCACATAATAAGCTACTAACAAATTACAGTTATAATTTAGATGGCAAATTATATATACTAGGAAGTATAGAGCTGAAAACTATTGACCTAAATGTAGGGGAATCTGAAGCGTTAAAACAAATCGGTTACGTCTATAAAGAAGATGAGCTTTGGCAGCCTAAAAATGCTCAGAATGTTTTAGATAAATTCATTACAAGAAGGATAAATCGTTACAAAACCGATCGGGATTTTTTATATCTTAACGGCACAAGTACTATCTCACCTTATTTAAGATTTGGGCTTGTATCAATAAGGACGTGCTATCATAAAGCTTTTAACGCTCCCTCAAACCCGGGTAGTATAACGTGGATTAATGAACTAATTTGGCGAGAGTTTTACGCAACTATTCTATATCATTTTCCAAATACTGTTAATGAGGAATTCCTAGAAAAATATAAAAACAAAATACCTTGGAATAATAAAAAAGAATATTTCGATAAATTTATTAATGCCGAGACTGGTTATCCTATAATTGATGCAGCAGTTAAGCAGCTAGTTGGTGATGGCTGGATGCATAATAGAGCACGAATGATCATTGCTAGTTTCTTCAGTAAGAATTTGCTTTTAGATTGGCGGAAAGGTGAAGAATTTTTTGCTCAATACCTCATGGATTATGAGCTTGCTTCTAATGTTGGCGGATGGCAATGGGCAAGTTCTTGCGGTACTGATGCCCAGCCTTATTTCCGTATTTTTAACCACTATACTCAAGGGAAAAATTTTGATCCAGATGCCGAGTATATCAAAAAATATCTTCCTGCCTTAAAAAATGTCCCTCCCGCTATCATACATAATATTAATTTCCACAAAATGTATGATCATTACCTAGAACCGATAGTAGATTATGGGCTATCTAGAGCAAGAGCTATTGAGGTGTTTAAGGGAATTGCGTAAATAAATCTTGATGAAATAATATGACAAAACTTACGCTATGTTTGATATAATGCCCATGAATTAAGGGATATTATGAAGTGCTTCACTATAAAACATTGCTGTGTAATAAGAGTTTTTAGCATATTTGCTATAACATAGCGTAAGTTTTGTTGTTTGAATGTTGTCATCCCTCATTCTTATTAGGATTTAAATCATAATTAAGCATTATAAATAACTCATTTAGAGCATCTTTAGAAGAATAATTCTTATTGCCTTCGTAATGTGTTGTATAGCATAAGTCATTAAGGTACTGACAGAGCGAGAGTATCATGTTATAGTAAGCAAATATTAACAAGCATGTAAAGAGATATGGCACGAGCATATGCAATAGAACTAAGACTAAGAGTTATAAAAGCTGTAGAAGTAGGGATACGAATAAGTAAGGTAAGTAAATTATTTAATGTAAGTCGTGATACTATATATAAATGGAAAAAATTAAAAGATAAGCAAGGTACTTTAGAAGCAGCAACTGGTTATCAGAAAGGACATAGTCATAAGATAAAAGATTCAGAATCTTTTAAAGAATTTTTTAAAGCTAATATGAATAAAACATCAAAGGAGTTAGCAAAGCAATGGGGTAATATTGCATCTGTAACTATTTTAATACAAATCAGAAAACTTGGCTATAGCTATAAAAAAACTCATTTTCATCCGAAAAGAGATATTAAATTAAGAAATGAATTTATAGCAAAGATACAAACCATCACAAAAGACAAATTAGTATATCTTGATGAATCTGGAATAGAGGATAATGCTTGCAAAGAGTATGGATGGAGCATTATAGGACAAAGGTGTTATGGAG
Source organism: Rickettsia endosymbiont of Gonocerus acuteangulatus (assembly GCF_964026435.1). Taxonomy (NCBI): domain Bacteria; kingdom Pseudomonadati; phylum Pseudomonadota; class Alphaproteobacteria; order Rickettsiales; family Rickettsiaceae; genus Rickettsia; species Rickettsia endosymbiont of Gonocerus acuteangulatus. The sequence continues at coordinate 540,526 of NZ_OZ032147.1, read as the reverse complement.
AAAAGGTGTATCAACATAAATTTAGAATAAGTATGATAGCTGGTCTTTGTAATGGTAATCTTATTGCTCCTGTAATATTTGAAGGTAATTGTAATACAGAGTGTCATTGCTAAAATAAAAGGGACCAGTAAATTGCACGAAAAAGGGACCAGAGAAGTTGGTGTGACCTAATAAGGTTAATGTGCAATATTCACTAGATAATTAAGCAAGTAAATATCTAGTGATACAATGATAAGAATAAATATGTATACAACAATTATCACCCTTTATAAACAAGGCAATAGTCAAAGGAATATTGCCAAACTAACAAGAACAGACCGCAAAACAGTACGAAAAATAATAAACCGCTATGTAGAGGCTGGTACAGAATCCCCAGCAATCTATGAACGATCTTCAGTTTTGGATTTTTGGCACGAAAAAATAATTGAGTTATTAGAAAAAAATCTGAGTTACATAAGAATTTTTGAGGAGTTAAAAAATCAAGGTTATACAAGCAGTTATACTTCTTTGACCCGTTATATTGTCATTGTCAATTAAAAAGGGACCAGTAAATTGCACGAAAAAGGAACCACTATATTTAAAAATTTTTATGCCATATTACCTCCAGATTTATAGTTATTAATACGATAACTTTTACCTTTTATTTTTAGTATATGAGCATGATGTACCACTCGATCAATAATTGCATGAGTTAATACTTCATCAGCAAATATTTCATTCCATTTTTCAAAATCCTTGTTTGTGGTAATAATGGTAGATTTATTTTCATATCGTTTAGCAATAATATTAAAAAAGTCTTCTACTGAATGTTTTGGCAATTGCTTAAACCCGAGCTCATCAAGAATTAATAAATCAAACGATAGGAGTAATTTAACCTTTTTGTGATAACTATTATCTGCTCTTGCAATATGTAAATTATAAAGCATATCCGATACCGTAGTAAAATATACAGAGTATTCTCGTGTTAAAGCTTTTAATGCTAGCCCAATGGCAAGATGAGTTTTCCCAGTTCCTGAATCACCTATGAATATTACATTTCCCTTAGTATTAATATAATCACAAGTTGATAAATCACTTATTACTTTGGCATCAACACTTGGTTGGAAATTAAAATCAAAGTCTTCTAAATTTTTAGTTACCGGCAATTTAGCAGCACTTTTACGGCGACGGTAATTATTATCCTTACGGTTAGATTTTTCATCTTCACATAATAGTGATAGAAATTCTTTAAATCCTAGTTTATTATTTTGAGCATAAATAATCCTTTCATTTAAACTATTGACTATACCTGATAATCTAAAGCTTCGTAGGTCATTAAATAAGTTCTGCATTATTACCTCCAAACTCTGGTAATGGTAAGTTTACTGCATTACTATTTAAAATATTCTTAATTTTAGAGTAAGAACTTATACCATAATGTAGTGCTCTATGACAGGCTTTATCTATTAAGTCATCATTGTAAACCTTACGTAAAGAAATGATACCTCGTGCACAACGTTGCCAATCATTCACTCTTGTTTGTTGTAATGATTCTAATAATAAACTGCAATTATTCCCTATCTGCTGCATTTGTTGTTGATAATGTTCACTATATTCTATAAAACCTGGGCATAGACGTTTGTATTTAGCATAATGAGACGGATTAGTGGTAAATATCCCCTTGCCCTCTGTTCTAACGTGTCTTGCTATTAAATCATTTTGTATAGAAAATATTTGAACAAGTTTTGGGGACAATTGTACCATTACCTCACTGTATATATATTTTGCTGGTACAGAGTAATAATTATTATCTATGGTAATATGACAATCTTTTGCTACTTTTCGATTATGCCAAGATGACAAATCAAAAGTTTCTAATGGTAAAGGAATCAAACTACTTCTTTCCTCTTGCTCAAACAGTTCTCTAGGTATTCTCTTAGTAGTACCATGTATTCGGCTATTGGCCTTATTTAACCAATTTGCAAGACCATTTGTTAATTCTTCATATCTATCAAATTTACGACCAGCAAAAAAATTATTTTTAACGTATTTTATTCCCGACTCAACTTTGCCTTTTTCTTGCGGTTGATACACTCGACAAGGAGAAAGTAAAATTCCATAATGATCGGCTAAGCACTTATATTCCTTCTGATATACTGGCTCATAAAAATTGGCATCTACTACTCCAGCTTTAAGATTATCAAGTTTTATTACTTTTGGACTACCAGCAAAATAATTAAATGCATTGATATGACATTGAATCCATGTTTGACAACTTTGATCAAACACTACTTCATAATAATCAAGGCGACTATAGTGTCATTGTCAATTAAAAAGGGACCAGTAAATTGCACGAAAAAGGAACCACTATATTTAAAAATTTTTATGCCATATTACCTCCAGATTTATAGTTATTAATACGATAACTTTTACCTTTTATGTTTAGTATATGAGCATGATGTACCACTCGATCAATAATTGCATGAGTTAATACTTCATCAGCAAATATTTCATTCCATTTTTCAAAATCCTTGTTTGTGGTAATAATGGTAGATTTATTTTCATATCGTTTAGCAATAATATTAAAAAAGTCTTCTACTGAATGTTTTGGCAATTGCTTAAACCCGAGCTCATCAAGAATTAATAAATCAAACGATAGGAGTAATTTAACCTTTTTGTGATAACTATTATCTGCTCTTGCAATATGTAAATTATAAAGCATATCCGATACCGTAGTAAAATATACAGAGTATTCTCGTGTTAAAGCTTTTAATGCTAGCCCAATGGCAAGATGAGTTTTCCCAGTTCCTGAATCACCTATGAATATTACATTTCCCTTAGTATTAATATAATCACAAGTTGATAAATCACTTATTACTTTGGCATCAACACTTGGTTGGAAATTAAAATCAAAGTCTTCTAAATTTTTAGTTACCGGCAATTTAGCAGCACTTTTACGGCGACGGTAATTATTATCCTTACGGTTAGATTTTTCATCTTCACATAATAGTGATAGAAATTCTTTAAATCCTAGTTTATTATTTTGAGCATAAATAATCCTTTCATTTAAACTATTGACTATACCTGATAATCTAAAGCTTCGTAGGTCATTAAATAAGTTCTGCATTATTACCTCCAAACTCTGGTAATGGTAAGTTTACTGCATTACTATTTAAAATATTCTTAATTTTAGAGTAAGAACTTATACCATAATGTAGTGCTCTATGACAGGCTTTATCTATTAAGTCATCATTGTAAACCTTACGTAAAGAAATGATACCTCGTGCACAACGTTGCCAATCATTCACTCTTGTTTGTTGTAATGATTCTAATAATAAACTGCAATTATTCCCTATCTGCTGCATTTGTTGTTGATAATGTTCACTATATTCTATAAAACCTGGGCATAGACGTTTGTATTTAGCATAATGAGACGGATTAGTGGTAAATATCCCCTTGCCCTCTGTTCTAACGTGTCTTGCTATTAAATCATTTTGTATAGAAAATATTTGAACAAGTTTTGGGGACAATTGTACCATTACCTCACTGTATATATATTTTGCTGGTACAGAGTAATAATTATTATCTATGGTAATATGACAATCTTTTGCTACTTTTCGATTATGCCAAGATGACAAATCAAAAGTTTCTAATGGTAAAGGAATCAAACTACTTCTTTCCTCTTGCTCAAACAGTTCTCTAGGTATTCTCTTAGTAGTACCATGTATTCGGCTATTGGCCTTATTTAACCAATTTGCAAGACCATTTGTTAATTCTTCATATCTATCAAATTTACGACCAGCAAAAAAATTATTTTTAACGTATTTTATTCCCGACTCAACTTTGCCTTTTTCTTGCGGTTGATACACTCGACAAGGAGAAAGTAAAATTCCATAATGATCGGCTAAGCACTTATATTCCTTCTGATATACTGGCTCATAAAAATTGGCATCTACTACTCCAGCTTTAAGATTATCAAGTTTTATTACTTTTGGACTACCAGCAAAATAATTAAATGCATTGATATGACATTGAATCCATGTTTGACAACTTTGATCAAACACTACTTCATAATAATCAAGGCGACTATAGCTTAAACGCATATTAAATACATATGCTTTAACTCTACGCCCTTTAGAATTATACTGTAAGCCTATGTCACCAAAATCTACTTGTGCTTCCTCTCCTGCTAAAGTATGAAAACGAATGCAACTGTTATCCTTAATTTTATATTTTTTGATATAACGGGTCAAAGAAGTATAACTGCTTGTATAACCTTGATTTTTTAACTCCTCAAAAATTCTTATGTAACTCAGATTTTTTTCTAATAACTCAATTATTTTTTCGTGCCAAAAATCCAAAACTGAAGATCGTTCATAGATTGCTGGGGATTCTGTACCAGCCTCTACATAGCGGTTTATTATTTTTCGTACTGTTTTGCGGTCTGTTCTTGTTAGTTTGGCAATATTCCTTTGACTATTGCCTTGTTTATAAAGGGTGATAATTGTTGTATACATATTTATTCTTATCATTGTATCACTAGATATTTACTTGCTTAATTATCTAGTGAATATTGCACATTAACCTTATTAGGTCACACCAACTTCTCTGGTCCCTTTTTCGTGCAATTTACTGGTCCCTTTTATTTTAGCAATGACACTATAGCTTAAACGCATATTAAATACATATGCTTTAACTCTACGCCCTTTAGAATTATACTGTAAGCCTATGTCACCAAAATCTACTTGTGCTTCCTCTCCTGCTAAAGTATGAAAACGAATGCAACTGTTATCCTTAATTTTATATTTTTTGATATAACGGGTCAAAGAAGTATAACTGCTTGTATAACCTTGATTTTTTAACTCCTCAAAAATTCTTATGTAACTCAGATTTTTTTCTAATAACTCAATTATTTTTTCGTGCCAAAAATCCAAAACTGAAGATCGTTCATAGATTGCTGGGGATTCTGTACCAGCCTCTACATAGCGGTTTATTATTTTTCGTACTGTTTTGCGGTCTGTTCTTGTTAGTTTGGCAATATTCCTTTGACTATTGCCTTGTTTATAAAGGGTGATAATTGTTGTATACATATTTATTCTTATCATTGTATCACTAGATATTTACTTGCTTAATTATCTAGTGAATATTGCACATTAACCTTATTAGGTCACACCAACTTCTCTGGTCCCTTTTTCGTGCAATTTACTGGTCCCTTTTATTTTAGCAATGACAGCAATTGATTATATGACCAAGAAATGGGCTATGCCGATTCCAAACTGGAACGCAGCTATGGCTCACTTTTTGATAAAATTTGAAGGTAGAATTTAAGCCCTATGAAAAATTTACACACTTAATTAGAAAGACTCTTAAAAAATCGATGAAGCAATCTCAGAATGTTTGATGAGATTACCTCCGTCCTTTGCTCTGCATCTCCTCGCAATGACATTGAACAATAAACTATAAATCTCTTCCAATTATATCTACATTCTCTTCATGATTATTAACAACCAAATCAGTAAAAGAAGAAACTTCAGAAATTTCCGTTTTATGATCATAAGCTATTTCTAAACTTGCTTTAAAATCTTCGAATTTTAAATCTTTACGTTTATATTTAATCCAAGCTTCTTTACTTGTTAAGGTTTGTATTTTTTCTACGCTCAAATCCTTTAAGTCGTTGAATGTAAAATATTTGCTTTTATAACCTATAATTGTTATACTTTCTGTCAAAGCTTTTATTTTGTTTACATCTACATTTTTAAGATCGTTAAACGTACAATGCTCTTCTCTAAGGACTCTCTGACATCCACGTATATTATCATAAATAGCTTGCATTTTTTCTACGTCTAATTCGGCAAAATCTTTAAATTTAAAAAAATTAAGTTGATAACAATCAATTATATTTGGTAAAACTGCTATTTTTAACTTATCCGAACTTAAAACTTTAAGATCATTAAACGTCAAAACTTACGCTATGTTTGATATAATTCCTATAAATTAAAGGATATTATAAAGTGATGCACTGTAAAAACATAGCTTTGTAGTAAGGGTTTTTAGCATATTTGCTATAACATAGCGTAAGTTTTGAACGTAAAAAATTGTTTCTCATATCCTACGTTAATAAAATTATTTCTATCCGTTGTTAGTACTTTTATTAAATCTATATCTAAATTTTTTAGATCATCAAACGTAAAATATTTATCTTGATATCCAGATTTAGCCTTATCACTTACAAGCATTTTTATTAAATCTGTATCTAAATTTTTAAGTTCATCAAATATGAAATATCCCTTAGAATAACCATTTACAGCTTCATCACCTCTAAGAGCCTCTTTTTCTTTACATTTAAACCTTTAAAATCATTAAAAGTAAAATATTTATTTTCATAACCCTCTATTGAGGTATGTGAAGTTAATAATTGTATCTCTTCTATATTTAAATCTTTAAGATCATCAAAAGTAAAAAATTTTTGTTCATATAGCTTAATGCGATAAGGTAGTGACTTATAGTATGAGTTGGATTATACTATGAAAAACTTATGGCAAAGGCATATTCATACGATTTAAGAATACGAGTAATAAAAAGTTTAACAGATGGTAAAACAATAAAAGAGACTTCAGAGATATACTCTATTAGTAGGAAGACTATAATAGAGTGGAAAAAATTAAAGAAACAAACTGGGGATGTCAAAGCAAAAAGTGGTTATCATACAGGACATCGTAGAATAATAAGAGACATAGAGGGATTTAAAAAATTTATAGAATTAAATTTTGATAAAACCACCATGGAGCTAGCTAATAACTGGAGTCAAAAAGTATCTGCAAGTACGATATCAAGATTGCTTAATAAATTAGGTTATAGTTATAAAAAAAACTTTTCTTCATCCCAAAAGGGATATTGGTCTAAGGAATGAGTTTATATTGAAACTAAAAACTATAGATAAACAAGATTTAGTATTTATCGATGAGTCTGGGATAGAAGATAATAGCTGTAGAGAACACGGGTGGAGCATTATCGGTCAAAGATGTTATGGTGAAAAGGTCTATAGCTTAATGCGATAAGGTAGTGATTTTTTAAGAGCATAGTAAACAGCATCAAAAAAGTGCTCAAAATTAGAAATAGTTTTTCTTATTTCATTCTTGATTTTAAACCAGTAATGCTCAATAGGATTTAAGTCAGGAGAGTAAGTTGGTAAAAATAAAATACTGCAACCAACAGATTCAATTAACGTTTTCACTTTTGTACTTTTATGAAAATTAATATTATCCATTACTACTATCTGACCAGCCTTTAATTCCTTGATCAATATCTCTTGTACATAAGTTTCAAAAATGTCCTTATTACATGTCCCATCAAATATTATTGGGGCAATAATATCTTTGACACACAGCCCAGCAATCATACTAATCCGTGATTTATGTTGATAGACCTTTTCACCATAACATCTTTGACCGATAATGCTCCACCCGTGTTCTCTACAGCTATTATCTTCTATCCCAGACTCATCGATAAATACTCAAAACTTACGCTATGTTTGGTTCTAAATATCGTAAAGATGGAGAACGCAGCTGTTGTTGCATATAGTCATCTAAAAGCCCTAACTTTATTTGGTAAACCGTTTTACCGATTGTATTTGCAGTCCTTTTGAGAAATGCCCAAACTAAAAATGCCCAACTAATATGATTACGTTGAATACGCTGTTTCCTGCATTGACAACGTTCTATCCCAGTAAGTTGCTTAATTTCTCTGTGCATGCTCTCAATTACCCATCGAAAGCCACACTCATCTTGTGCAGCTTTAGAAGATTTGTGAGTTTTGTTATTGGTAACAACATACTCAACTCTGTTGGTAGAAACAGTAAATTTAAACAAATTAACATGCTTATTTTTAGCAAAGCCTTTTATATGAATCTCTACTCCATGCCTGATCTCTTCATCTGAAAATGTCAACTCTTTTACAGCTTTATAAGGTTTAGAATCGTGCGTTTTACTACTAACGTTTCTATTGGCTTTAATAGGGGCATAATAATATTTCCCCAGAGAGTCAACATGTTGCATAATTTTGTGTGTAGAATACCATGTGTCAAAAAGTACTGTTTGAAAAGGAATCTTCTTGCTATAAACAGCATTATTTAACATGTTTAATAGGTGTTCTAGTTTTGTTGCTCCATCATGATCAGGTGCAAAAATTCGATAATCTATTACCCAAAACTTATTAATATCAGGGTTATAATATACCAGACTCACTACTCCTATACCTTTAGTAACTCTACCTGTAGCTCCACTGTACTGCGATCTTGCAATTTCTATTTGCTTCGTATTCCTTTTATTTAAAACCGTATCATCAAATATTGTATATCCATTAGATGAAAAAATAACATCATTCTTGATGTGTTCCCATAACAAAGAAGGTGTATATTTTTCATTCCTTAAAAATCTATTAATAACATCATGACTACATTTCTTTGCATGTTCAGCGTAGTAGGTTAAACTATAATTCTTTTGGCTAACTATTAAAAATTGACAATAATCTGTCCTATTAATTGGTATTGCTTGCAACTTTATCCTCTTTGACATGTTTAATTATTTTTACAATAATTTATCACTTTTTTACTCATAGCGTAAGTTTTGTACTAAATCTTGTTTATCTATAGTTTTTAGTTTCAATATAAACTCATTCCTTAGACCAATATCCCTTTTGGGATGAAGAAAAGTTTTTTTTATAACTATAACCTAATTTATTAAGCAATCTTGATATCGTACTTGCAGATACTTTTTGACTCCAGTTATTAGCTAGCTCCATGGTGGTTTTATCAAAATTTAATTCTATAAATTTTTTAAATCCCTCTATGTCTCTTATTATTCTACGATGTCCTGTATGATAACCACTTTTTGTTTTGACATCCCCAGTTTGTTTCTTTAATTTTTTCCACTCTATTATAGTCTTCCTACTAATAGAGTATATCTCTGAAGTCTCTTTTATTGTTTTACCATCTGTTAAACTTTTTTTACTCGTATTCTTAAATCGTATGAATATGCCTTTGCCATAAGTTTTTCATTTAGTATAATCCAACTCATACTATAAGTCACTACCTTATCGCATTAAGCTATATCAACATAAATCACGGATTAGTATGATTGCTGGGCTGTGTGTCAAAGATATTATTGCCCCAATAATATTTGATGGGACATGTAATAAGGACATTTTTGAAACTTATGTACAAGAGATATTGATCAAGGAATTAAAGGCTGGTCAGATAGTAGTAATGGATAATATTAATTTTCATAAAAGTACAAAAGTGAAAACGTTAATTGAATCTGTTGGTTGCAGTATTTTATTTTTACCAATTTACTCTCCTGACTTAAATCCTATTGAGCATTACTGGTTTAAAATCAAGAATGAAATAAGAAAAACTATTTCTAATTTTGAGCACTTTTTTGATGCTGTTTACTATGCTCTTAAAAAATCACTACCTTATCGCATTAAGCTATAAATCTGGATTATTTAAATCACCAGATTGAAGTTTTCCTATCTCTGTCTTAATGATAGATTCTGGTTTCTTTGCAATCGTACTTCTCTCAAAAAGCATATTATCTATTTTTTGTCTTAAAACCCTTACACTCCAACGTTCCAATCGACACATCTCTGCGTAAAAGTTTCTCTTTAACTCATCTTCAATCACTATAAGTCTTATTACATGAGACCAAGATAATTGTTGTGACAATGTAACACAAATCTCTTTAGAATATAGTTTTGAGAATTTAACCATACGAGAAAGGTTAGGTCTATCAAATCCATTACCATATAATAACGTTAATTCCTTTGCTAAATGTGATAAAATTTGTTCTCCATATTCTGCTCTTGATCCAGATAAAATTTCGTTATTAATTAATAAGCCAACATTCCAGTAAAGGAGTACCAATGCCGAATTGGTATAACTTGCCACATGAGATTTAGCTGATTCAATATGAGCTATAATATTATCAAGGAGTTTCTTTGACAACTTCTGGTATAGCATAAATCATTAAGATACTGACAATTTAATAGTGTTAAAAACAGCATCATAAAATGTTTCAAAATCTCCTACAACTTTCCTAATTTCATTTTTTATCTTAAACCAGTAATGCTCTATAGGATTTAAATCAGGAGAGTAAGTTGGTAAATACAATATGGTACAACCAACGGATTCAATTAACTCTTTAACTTTAGAATTTTTATGAAAATTAATGTTATCCATAATAACGGTTTGCCCAGGTTGTAATTCTGTAATTAATACATCCCTAATATAAGTTTTAAAGACTTCTGTATTACAATTACCTTCAAATATTACAGGAGCAATAAGATTACCATTACAAAGACCAGCTATCATACTTATTCTAAATTTATGTTGATACACCTTTTCTCCATAACACCTTTGTCCTATAATGCTCCATCCATACTCTTTGCAAGCATTATCCTCTATTCCAGATTCATCAAGATATACTAATTTGTCTTTTGTGATGGTTTGTATCTTTGCTATAAATTCATTTCTTAATTTAATATCTCTTTTCGGATGAAAATGAGTTTTTTTATAGCTATAGCCAAGTTTTCTGATTTGTCTTAAAATAGTTACAGATGCAATATTACCCCATTGCTTTGCTAACTCCTTTGATGTTTTATTCATATTAGCTTTAAAAAATTCTTTAAAAGATTCTGAATCTTTTATCTTATGACTATGTCCTTTCTGATAACCAGTTGCTGCTTCTAAAGTACCTTGCTTATCTTTTAATTTTTTCCATTTATATATAGTATCACGACTTACATTAAATAATTTACTTACCTTACTTATTCATATCCCTGCTTCTACAGCTTTTATAACTCTTAGTCTTAGTTCTATTGCATATGCTCGTGCCATATCTCTTTACATGCTTGTTAATATTTGCTTACTATAACATGATACTCTCGCTCTGTCAGTACCTTAATGACTTATGCTATATAGTATTGTTTTTTATAATTTGATTTGTATCTATCACTGTACGTCCTAGTGAAAATACTATAAGTAAGTAGAACAGAACCTATTTAAAATAATAAGATTTTAAATAGGTAATGATGAACAGAAAATATAGACACTTATCTCGAGAAGAGAGATATGAGATAAAAAGAATGTATGACCTAGGAGTCAGTATTAATAAGATAGCACAACATCTTACGAGGTCTAAAAGCGCTATTAGTATGGAGCTAAAAAGAAATAAGGTAAAAGATAAGTATATGCCTTGTGTTGCTCAGGAAAAATATGAAAACAGGATGTATCAGCAAGAGTTATTAAAAATAGAAAAGAACCCTATGTTGTTAGATTATATTAAAAATGCTATGATTCGCAAGAAATGGTCGCCGGATGCTATAGCCGGAAAGTTAAAACTAGACAAAAATACAGCTTTGTGTATCAGTACAGAAAGTATATATAGATTTGTTTACACTTCTGCAGTAGCAGCTAAATTAAAGTTATATAGCTATTTACCTTCTAAAAGATATAAAAGGCAAGAAAGAGGGAAGAGGCGTCAAAGGATCATTATACCACAAAGGATCTCAATACATCAGCGTGATGCAATAGCTACGAAAAAGGTAGAAGTAGGGAATTTTGAGGCAGATCTTACATTTCATAAAGGTAATCAAAGTATGAATATTGGTGCACTGGTGGATAAAAAGAGTCAAAAGATTATTTTAGTGCTGAATAACTCCAAGAGAGCTACAACAGTTACCAATGGTTTTTTAAGAAAGATAAAAACTCTTCCAAATAGTGTGAGAAAGACTATTACTATGGATAATGGCAAAGAGTTTGTGGGGCATGTTGCCTATAGACTATCTGGGTTTCAAACTTTCTTTTGTGATCCATACCGCCCTAGACAAAAAGCATTAGTGGAAAAAATGAATTCTATGATTCATAGAATTTTACCTAAAAATACAGATATTACTACCGTTACACAAAGAGGTCTTGACAATGTTGCTGAGATTTTAAATAACATGCCAAGAAAGATTTTTGGTTATAAAACCCCCAATGAAATTTGGGCAGAAAATTTATAGATTTTGTTTTACTTAGTCCTTGCATTTTCACTAGTATTTAGTTCCCGTAATGACTGGAGGAGGAACTCTTGCTGTCAAAAAATAGTAAAAGTTAGAGCTTTATGGGAAGTATAATAGCATTAAAACAATAAAGTGACAACTACAAAAATGAAAAGGGGAGTCTTTCTAATTAAGTGTGTAAATTTTTCATAGGGCTTAAATTCTACCTTCAAATTTTATCAAAAAGTGAGCCATAGCTGCGTTCCAGTTTGGAATCGGCATAGCCCATTTCTTGGTCATATAATCAATTGCCAAATATAAGGTCTTAAAAACGGCATTATCATTTGGAAAAACCCGTTTATTCTTGGTAACCTTACGTAATTGGCTATTGACAGATTCTACACTATTCGTTGTGTATATTACTTTCCTTATCGCCTCAGGGTATCCTAGAAAAACCATTAAATTTTCCCAATGAACATACCAAGATTTAGCAATTTGTGGATACTGTTTACTCCATTTAGCTTCAAAAGATTCTAAAGCAAGATGTGCTTCTTCCTCTGTGCTAGCAGTATAAATAGGCTTTAAATCAGCCGCTAATTCTTTTCGGTCTTTATATGATACATATTTTAAACTATTTCTAATCTGATGTACAATACATAATTGATGTTCGGTTTTCGGAAAAACTGCCTCTATCGCCTCAGACATACCGGTTAAATTATCACTGCAAGCAATAAGCATGTCTTGCATACCTCTGTTCTTCATCTCAGTAAAATTACCAAGCCAAAATTTTGCTCCTTCATTTTCACTGATCCACAATCCTAAAATATCCTTCCTGCCAGATAAATCAATACCTAATGCTACATATACAGACTTATTGATAATTCGTTTATCTTGACGTACTTTTACTACTAAACAGTCAAAAAATACTATAGCATATACTCGATCCAATGGTCGGCTTTGCCATATCTTGACATCCTCAATTACATCATCAGTAATTTGACTTATCAAACTTTCGCTAACGTCAGCTCCATACAATTCTTGCATTTGAATCTTAATATCAGATAAGCTCATTCCTTTAGCGTATAACGATATTATTTTATCATCAAATCCTTCAATACGTCTTTGACGCTTTGGAATTAATGCAGGTTCAAATGTACTACTTCTATCCCTTGGAACCTCAATCTCTATAACTCCATTATTTGTTACTAGATTCTTTACATTCTTACCATTACGAACATTATCACTATCAGTATGACAATATTTATCATATCCTAAGTGATTATTCATCTCTGACTGCAATGCCTTCTCTACAAGCCGTTTGGTTAATTGCTTTAATAAACCATCCTCTTTAAGTAATGTTGATATATCTGTATCATTATTTATTAATAAATCTATCGCTTGATTCATTGCTTCATTTTGTTTTTGGTGCATATAATTTCTCCTTTTGTTATATTATATTTTTATATAACCTTTGAGAAATTCCCACACTTATTTGGACAGAGCCGAAAAGGGAACGAGTTTCCACAAAAACCCCTCTACCGTCACCGATAGCCTATAATGCTTCTTCGCCACCAGTTTCATACAGTTCTTTAAATCTGTAATAACTATCTCTACTATATCCCATTGCTTTACATGCTGATGATATGCTACCAAGGCTCTTAGCTAATTCAAGTAAACCTAATTTTGGCTTTATTATTTTTTGATTTAAGTGCATTGTGACCTCCTATTTTTTATCTGTATTTTTTAATACATTATTTTAATTAAATGTAAGATCAAATGTCAACTACTACAGATTATCCATAGTAATAGTCTTTCTCACACTATTTGGAAGAGTTTTTATCTTTCTTAAAAAACCATTGGTAACTGTTGTAGCTCTCTTGGAGTTATTCAGCACTAAAATAATCTTTTGACTCTTCAAAACTTACGCTATGTTATAGCAAATATGCTAAAAACTCTTATTACACAGCAATGTTTTATAGTGAAGCACTTCATAATATCCCTTAATTCATGGGCATTATATCAAACATAGCGTAAGTTTTGTCTTTTTATCCACCAGTGCACCAATATTCATACTTTGATTACCTTTATGAAATGTAAGATCTGCCTCAAAATTCCCTACTTCTACCTTTTTCGTAGCTATTGCATCACGCTGATGTATTGAGATCCTTTGTGGTATAATGATCCTTTGACGCCTCTTCCCTCTTTCTTGCCTTTTATATCTTTTAGAAGGTAAATAGCTATATAACTTTAATTTAGCTGCTACTGCAGAAGTGTAAACAAATCTATATATACTTTCTGTACTGATACACAAAGCTGTATTTTTGTCTAGTTTTAACTTTCCGGCTATAGCATCCGGCGACCATTTCTTGCGAATCATAGCATTTTTAATATAATCTAACAACATAGGGTTCTTTTCTATTTTTAATAACTCTTGCTGATACATCCTGTTTTCATATTTTTCCTGAGCAACACAAGGCATATACTTATCTTTTACCTTATTTCTTTTTAGCTCCATACTAATAGTGCTTTTAGACCTCGTAAGATGTTGTGCTATCTTATTAATACTGACTCCTAGGTCATACATTCTTTTTATCTCATATCTCTCTTCTCGAGATAAGTGTCTATATTTTCTGTTCATCATTACCTATTTAAAATCTTATTATTTTAAATAGGTTCTGTTCTACTTACTTATAGTATTTTCAGTCTTTAAAACTTATATTAGGGATGTATTAATTACAGAATTACAACCTGGGCAAACCGTTATTATGGATAACATTAATTTTCATAAAAATTCTAAAGTTAAAGAGTTAATTGAATCCGTTGGTTGTACCATATTGTATTTACCAACTTACTCTCCTGATTTAAATCCTATAGAGCATTACTGGTTTAAGATAAAAAATGAAATTAGGAAAGTTGTAGGAGATTTTGAAACATTTTATGATGCTGTTTTTAATACTATTAAATTGTCAGTATCTTAATGATTTATGCTATACAGAATCCAGATGTTAGAAAAATAATCATTGAGCTTGTTAGATCACTCGCTATTTGCGTATAAGTATTTTCCTGTTACCCTGTGAGGGCATTAATAGTACCGGACAGTTATTATTCTATGTCATTTCTTAGCAACGGCGGGAATCCAGCATAAAGCGAGATAATATCGAGCTTTTATATTCTAAAAAATTGCTATATTTAGACTTTTTTTCCTGGATTCTCGCCTACGCGGGAATGACATAGAAGCCATACAATAACGCTAGCTTTTTCCTGCAATGATGCTAATTTTTTTAAACTGTCCGGTACTATAGAATAAATCACGGGATGACAGAGGGAAAATGTTCCACTAGGGCAATGCCGTCATGGCATGACAAGGGTTGAACTGAACTATCCAACAACATTAATTTTTCCTTGTAATAAGGGAAAAACAATCCATATAGGGAATAAATCTTTATCTACAATCTATATTATGCTAAAATGCTGTCTTTAATATTTAAATAAACAGGCAACTATTAGTGTCAAAATTTTCCTTTAATATCAATCATCAACATAAAAAAGCAAGAAGCGGTGTTATTATTACTGCTCATGGCGAAATTCGTACGCCTGCTTTTATGCCGGTCGGAACAAGAGGAACAGTTAAAGCAATGCTACCTGAATCGGTAGCCGAAACAGGGGCCGATATTCTGCTTGGTAACACCTACCACTTAATGCTACAACCAAGTGCCGAGCGTATTGCTAAGCTTGGTGGTTTGCATAAATTCATGAATTGGGATAAGCCGATACTAACCGATTCCGGTGGTTATCAAGTAATGTCTCTATCGAAGTTGCGTAAGATAACGGAAGAGGGAGTAAGTTTTAACTCGCATATTAATGGTGATAAATATTTGCTGACGCCTGAGCGTTCTACCGAAATACAGCATTTACTCGGCAGCACTATTACCATGGCTTTTGATGAATGTACGCCTTACCCTGCAACGTTTGAAGAAGCAAAAACCTCTATGCAGCTCACAACTAGATGGGCATATAGATCAAGAGAAGCATTTGTTAAACGAGATGGTTATGCACAGTTTGGTATTATTCAAGGTAGCACTTACGAAGAGTTACGCAAGCAATCGGCTAAAGATTTAATAGAGCTTAATTTTGAAGGATATGCTATAGGCGGTCTTGCAGTTGGGGAGGGGCAAGAACTTATGTTTAAAGTTCTTGATTATGCCCCTGATTTCCTACCGCAAAATAAACCTAGATATTTGATGGGGGTAGGAAAGCCTGCTGATATTATCGGAGCAGTCAGCAGAGGGGTAGATATGTTTGACTGCGTAATCCCGACTAGGTCAGGTCGTAATGGTCAGGCTTTCACGAAATATGGCACGGTAAATATCCGCAATAGTAAATATGCTGAAGATAATGAGCCTTTAGAAGCTGATTGCCTTTGCCCTGCTTGCCGAAATTACAGTAAAGCTTACTTGCATCATTTGGTTAGAATAGGTGAGATACTTGGAGCGATGCTAATAACTTGGCACAATCTTACATATTTCCAAAACCTAATGAGCCGTATTAGAGAGTATATTGCCTTAGGTAAAGATTTTGATTTTACTACTTGTATGCAATGACAGATATTATTGCCGAGGGGTGACAGTTTTCTTTGCCGATAATAAAATAGACATCTAAACAAATTAATTAGTTGCAAAGATGTCTGGGAAAAGAATAACACACCAACAAGTAAAGGTATATATGACATTAAGAAAAGCAGGTTTAAACCAAGTTATTGCATCAGCTAAAGCAGGATTTTCAGAACGTACTGCTAGAAATATAGAAAGAAGAGGGCTACCACAAAAACAATATAAAAAAGTTTCTAAACGTATTAATGATCCTTTAGACAAAGTGTGAGAACCAATTATAGTGCCTTTATTAGAACAAATACCACATTTAACATCATTAACATTATTAGAATATCTACAGGATCATCATCCTGGAGAATATCCGGATAGTATACAAAACTTACGCTATGAGTAAAAAAGTGATAAATTATTGTAAAAATAATTAAACATGTCAAAGAGGATAAAGTTGCAAGCAATACCAATTAATAGGACAGATTATTGTCAATTTTTAATAGTTAGCCAAAAGAATTATAGTTTAACCTACTACGCTGAACATGCAAAGAAATGTAGTCATGATGTTATTAATAGATTTTTAAGGAATGAAAAATATACACCTTCTTTGTTATGGGAACACATCAAGAATGATGTTATTTTTTCATCTAATGGATATACAATATTTGATGATACGGTTTTAAATAAAAGGAATACGAAGCAAATAGAAATTGCAAGATCGCAGTACAGTGGAGCTACAGGTAGAGTTACTAAAGGTATAGGAGTAGTGAGTCTGGTATATTATAACCCTGATATTAATAAGTTTTGGGTAATAGATTATCGAATTTTTGCACCTGATCATGATGGAGCAACAAAACTAGAACACCTATTAAACATGTTAAATAATGCTGTTTATAGCAAGAAGATTCCTTTTCAAACAGTACTTTTTGACACATGGTATTCTACACACAAAATTATGCAACATGTTGACTCTCTGGGGAAATATTATTATGCCCCTATTAAAGCCAATAGAAACGTTAGTAAAACGCACGATTCTAAACCTTATAAAGCTGTAAAAGAGTTGACATTTTCAGATGAAGAGATCAGGCATGGAGTAGAGATTCATATAAAAGGCTTTGCTAAAAATAAGCATGTTAATTTGTTTAAATTTACTGTTTCTACCAACAGAGTTGAGTATGTTGTTACCAATAACAAAACTCACAAATCTTCTAAAGCTGCACAAGATGAGTGTGGCTTTCGATGGGTAATTGAGAGCATGCACAGAGAAATTAAGCAACTTACTGGGATAGAACGTTGTCAATGCAGGAAACAGCGTATTCAACGTAATCATATTAGTTGGGCATTTTTAGTTTGGGCATTTCTCAAAAGGACTGCAAATACAATCGGTAAAACGGTTTACCAAATAAAGTTAGGGCTTTTAGATGACTATATGCAACAACAGCTGCGTTCTCCATCTTTACGATATTTAGAACCAAACATAGCGTAAGTTTTGTATATTAAGAACTATGCAAAGACGTGTTAGTAAGTGGAAAGCACTACATGGTCCGGAGAAAGAAATTGTTTTTCGTCAGTTACATGAACCGGGACATCAATGTTTATCAGATTTCACTGTCTTAAAAGGTATTAATATTACAATTAAAGGTCAGGTATTTCAGCATATTTTATATCACTTTCGCTTAGCTTATAGCAATTGGTCTTTTATGAAAATTATTCAAGGTGGAGAGAGCTTTACTGCTTTATCTCAATCACTACAGGATGCTTTATGGAAGTTAGGTGGCTGCCCACGTGAGCATAGAACAGATAGTTTATCAGCAGCTTTTAAAAATCTCTATTCAAATAGTGAAGAAGATATAACTAAAAGTTATGAAGCAATATGTATCCATTATGGTATGATTGCTACCAGAAATAATCGAGGTAAAGGACATGAACATGGCAGTGTTGAAGCAGCACATGGGCATCTCAAAAGAAGGTTAGAACAAGCTCTTTTACTCCGTGGTTCATATGATTTTAAATCAGTTGAAGAATATCAAGATTTTATAGATGTGATAGTTCAAAAACACAATAACCGTCATGAAGCACAACTTAATATTGAGTGACCTTATTTACAATTACTACCTCAAAAAAGAACGATTGATTTTACTGAGATCACTGCAAGGGTAACAACGTCTAGTACTATATCGGTACAAAAAGTTATGTATACTGTACCATCACGTTTGATTGGTCAGCAACTGAAGATTCATATTTATGATAGTTATCTTGCATGTTATTTAGGTGCTGATCATGTATTAAATCTAGCAAAAGTAAGAGTTGATAAAAATAAAAAATGGCAAAGATCTAGATGTATTAATTACCGCCATTTAGTAAATGCTTTGATAAAGAAGCCTGGAGCATTTCGTGGTTCTATTCTACGGGATGATATTTTACCAAATGAGACATATAAAAACATTTGGAATTTGATTAATCAGCATTGTAAGCCAAAGCATGCGAATAAATTAATGGTAGGTATTTTAAAGTTAGCTGCTGATTATGATTGTGAACTGGCACTAGGAGAATTGGTGCTGTCATCTCTTTCTAAAGGTCAGATACCTTCTTTGAGTTTATTGCAAATACGTTTTCAATCTTGTAGTAATAATCCATTATTACCACCTATAGGAGTAACACAACATTCGCTACAAACATATGATCATCTTTTATCTGTGTTTGCTGTAGGAGGTTGTTATGCATGATTCTGCAACTTTACCAATTCTTCTAAAAGAATTAGGATTATTGACTATACTTGAGACATGGGAAAACTTTTTAGAGAAGGCACAAATTGAAGGATGGAGTTATAATAAACTGTTTTCTATTCTTTTAGAACAGGAGGTAGAGACACGTCATAGGGAAAAAGTACAAGCTTATCTTAGGAAAGCACACTTACCACCTGGTAAATCTTTAACCACTTTTGATTTTAGCCAAGTATAGCATAAGTCATTAAGGTACTGACAGAGCGAGAGTATCATGTTATAGTAAGCAAATATTAACAAGCATGTAAAGAGATATGGCACGAGCATATGCAATAGAACTAAGACTAAGAGTTATAAAAGCTGTAGAAGCAGGGATACGAATAAGTAAGGTAAGTAAATTATTTAATGTAAGTCGTGATACTATATATAAATGGAAAAAATTAAAAGATAAGCAAGGTACTTTAGAAGCAGCAACTGGTTATCAGAAAGGACATAGTCATAAGATAAAAGATTCAGAATCTTTTAAAGAATTTTTTAAAGCTAATATGAATAAAACATCAAAGGAGTTAGCAAAGCAATGGGGTAATATTGCATCTGTAACTATTTTAAGACAAATCAGAAAACTTGGCTATAGCTATAAACAAAACTCATTTTCATCCGAAAAGAGATATTAAATTAAGAAATGAATTTATAGCAAAGATACAAACCATCACAAAAGACAAATTAGTATATCTTGATGAATCTGGAATAGAGGATAATGCTTGCAAAGAGTATGGATGGAGCATTATAGGACAAAGGTGTTATGGAGAAAAGGTGTATCAACATAAATTTAGAATAAGTATGATAGCTGGTCTTTGTAATGGTAATCTTATTGCTCCTGTAATATTTGAAGGTAATTGTAATACAGAGGTCTTTAAAACTTATATTAGGGATGTATTAATTACAGAATTACAACCTGGGCAAACCGTTATTATGGATAACATTAATTTTCATAAAAATTCTAAAGTTAAAGAGTTCATTGAATCCGTTGGTTGTACCATATTGTATTTACCAACTTACTCTCCTGATTTAAATCCTATAGAGCATTACTGGTTTAAGATAAAAAATGAAATTAGGAAAGTTGTAGAAGATTTTGAAACATTTTATGATGCTGTTTTTAATACTATTAAATTGTCAGTATCTTAATGATTTATGCTATACAGCCACTGAATAAAGCTAAGATAGAGGAATTAGCTTTTAATACTGCCTGGATAAAGAGATCAGAAAATCTTTTAATCTTCGGTCCGTCTGGAGTAGGCAAAAGTCACTTAGCGGCTGCAATAGGATATGCTTTAGTGGAGAAACATGTTAAGGTATTATTTATATCTACTACTAAACTAGTACAGCTTTTACAAGCTGCACGTAAAGAGTATAGATTACCAAATGAACTGACCAAATTAGATAAGTATGATGTTATTATCCTTGATGATATTGGTTATGTACGTAAAGATGAAGGAGAAACACATGTATTGTTTGAGTTAATTGCTCAACGATATGAATCTGGTAGTATGATTGTAACTGCTAACCAACCTTTTAGTCAGTGGGATAGCATTTTTACTACTAATTCTATGACTGTAGCAGCGATTGATAGGCTCATTCATCATGCTACAATTTTAGAAATTCAATCAGATAGTTATAGAAGAAAAAGTGCATTACTAAAACAAGTAGAGGATAATAAATAGTATGATAACTAATTGTATTAATGATCATAATGATACAGTAATCTATACTACTACCAATGAGCCAATGATGCCTGCTAGATTATATTATAAGGTCCACAATGAAGATTTATTAGTCAGGGCTTTAAAAAAGCTAAAGTGTATAGGATTTGAGAGTAAAAAGCATTTTGTATTATTGTATTATAAAGAAGCTAAAAACTTGAATTTAGAGGTACATTATCAAGATGTACCAGAAGAGTGTTATCCCGTAGTCTTAGCAACTGGATGTATTAAGCAAGGCTCTATATTACACTTAGACTTAAAATCGTTACAAAGAGCAGTATGCATAATAGATTTTTTAGGAAAGCACATACCCCCAACCATTATGGAAATTACTAGTTTTGCTCATTCTAATAAACTAACTGTAATCCAGAATAGCCAAGAGATACAAGAACTATTAGATCAGAATTTTGATCATATTTTTCTTGATAGTAATATTCATAATATTAATCATGTGATAAATCTAAATGATGCAGTAGGAAAAGAAATATTAGCCAGCTCTCCAGATAAAGCAATGGTGAATGAATCATTAGCAATGTTCATGCCATATGTTGAAGAAGAAGATATAGCTAATTATCCTGAATTTGAAAGGATATCAATACATTATAATAGGCAAAAACATGATAATTTAATTGTATGGTTATCAATAAGAGCAGTGATAAAGGAATTAGTTGCTACAACACATTACGAAGGCAATAAGAATTATTCTTCTAAAGATGCTCTAAATGAGTTATTTATAATGCTTAATTATGATTTAAATCCTAATAAGAATGAGGGATGACAACATTCAAACAATTTAAAACTGAAGTAATACAATAGATAACAAGGAGATTGGGATGAGCAATACACTACCACCATAACCGGCAAAGAAAACTGTCACCCCTCGGCAAAGAAAACTGTCGTTGCATACTCCTAGCTGTAATACGTCAGAATTTAAAAATTTAAATGCCGTAAGATGACAAAAATCATAATCTCCTGTTTTCTTAGCATAATACTCTTCAATCGTATTAATATTGCTGGCATCTTCTGCAATATCATATAAATTCCTAACTACTAAATCATTACTTTGGGATGGATTAATGAATTTATAGTTACTTCTATTATGAGTAAATTCTATTTTCGCTGCTGGTTCTAAATTTAACTTATTTATGTATAAATCATTTTCGGTTTGCTCAAAGTTTTTTCCCTTTGCAATATTAATAGAATTCAGTTTACTATAGCTTAATGCGATAAGGTAGTGACTTATAGTATGAGTTGGATTATACTAAATGAAAAACTTATGGCAAAGGCATATTCATACGATTTAAGAATACGAGTAATAAAAAGTTTAACAGATGGTAAAACAATAAAAGAGACTTCAGAGATATACTCTATTAGTAGGAAGACTATAATAGAGTGGAAAAAATTAAAGAAACAAACTGGGGATGTCAAAGCAAAAAGTGGTTATCATACAGGACATCGTAGAATAATAAGAGACATAGAGGGATTTAAAAAATTTATAGAATTAAATTTTGATAAAACCACCATGGAGCTAGCTAATAACTGGAGTCAAAAAGTATCTGCAAGTACGATATCAAGATTGCTTAATAAATTAGGTTATAGTTATAAAAAAAACTTTTCTTCATCCCAAAAGGGATATTGGTCTAAGGAATGAGTTTATATTGAAACTAAAAACTATAGATAAACAAGATTTAGTATTTATCGATGAGTCTGGGATAGAAGATAATAGCTGTAGAGAACACGGGTGGAGCATTATCGGTCAAAGATGTTATGGTGAAAAGGTCTATCAACATAAATCACGGATTAGTATGATTGCTGGGCTGTGTGTCAAAGATATTATTGCCCCAATAATATTTGATGGGACATGTAATAAGGACATTTTTGAAACTTATGTACAAGAGATATTGATCAAGGAATTAAAGGCTGGTCAGATAGTAGTAATGGATAATATTAATTTTCATAAAAGTACAAAAGTGAAAACGTTAATTGAATCTGTTGGTTGCAGTATTTTATTTTTACCAACTTACTCTCCTGACTTAAATCCTATTGAGCATTACTGGTTTAAAATCAAGAATGAAATAAGAAAAACTATTTCTAATTTTGAGCACTTTTTTGATGCTGTTTACTATGCTCTTAAAAAATCACTACCTTATTGTCATTGTCAATTAAAAAGGGACCAGTAAATTGCACGAAAAAGGAACCACTATATTTAAAAATTTTTATGCCATATTACCTCCAGATTTATAGTTATTAATACGATAACTTTTACCTTTTATGTTTAGTATATGAGCATGATGTACCACTCGATCAATAATTGCATGAGTTAATACTTCATCAGCAAATATTTCATTCCATTTTTCAAAATCCTTGTTTGTGGTAATAATGGTAGATTTATTTTCATATCGTTTAGCAATAATATTAAAAAAGTCTTCTACTGAATGTTTTGGCAATTGCTTAAACCCGAGCTCATCAAGAATTAATAAATCAAACGATAGGAGTAATTTAACCTTTTTGTGATAACTATTATCTGCTCTTGCAATATGTAAATTATAAAGCATATCCGATACCGTAGTAAAATATACAGAGTATTCTCGTGTTAAAGCTTTTAATGCTAGCCCAATGGCAAGATGAGTTTTCCCAGTTCCTGAATCACCTATGAATATTACATTTCCCTTAGTATTAATATAATCACAAGTTGATAAATCACTTATTACTTTGGCATCAACACTTGGTTGGAAATTAAAATCAAAGTCTTCTAAATTTTTAGTTACCGGCAATTTAGCAGCACTTTTACGGCGACGGTAATTATTATCCTTACGGTTAGATTTTTCATCTTCACATAATAGTGATAGAAATTCTTTAAATCCTAGTTTATTATTTTGAGCATAAATAATCCTTTCATTTAAACTATTGACTATACCTGATAATCTAAAGCTTCGTAGGTCATTAAATAAGTTCTGCATTATTACCTCCAAACTCTGGTAATGGTAAGTTTACTGCATTACTATTTAAAATATTCTTAATTTTAGAGTAAGAACTTATACCATAATGTAGTGCTCTATGACAGGCTTTATCTATTAAGTCATCATTGTAAACCTTACGTAAAGAAATGATACCTCGTGCACAACGTTGCCAATCATTCACTCTTGTTTGTTGTAATGATTCTAATAATAAACTGCAATTATTCCCTATCTGCTGCATTTGTTGTTGATAATGTTCACTATATTCTATAAAACCTGGGCATAGACGTTTGTATTTAGCATAATGAGACGGATTAGTGGTAAATATCCCCTTGCCCTCTGTTCTAACGTGTCTTGCTATTAAATCATTTTGTATAGAAAATATTTGAACAAGTTTTGGGGACAATTGTACCATTACCTCACTGTATATATATTTTGCTGGTACAGAGTAATAATTATTATCTATGGTAATATGACAATCTTTTGCTACTTTTCGATTATGCCAAGATGACAAATCAAAAGTTTCTAATGGTAAAGGAATCAAACTACTTCTTTCCTCTTGCTCAAACAGTTCTCTAGGTATTCTCTTAGTAGTACCATGTATTCGGCTATTGGCCTTATTTAACCAATTTGCAAGACCATTTGTTAATTCTTCATATCTATCAAATTTACGACCAGCAAAAAAATTATTTTTAACGTATTTTATTCCCGACTCAACTTTGCCTTTTTCTTGCGGTTGATACACTCGACAAGGAGAAAGTAAAATTCCATAATGATCGGCTAAGCACTTATATTCCTTCTGATATACTGGCTCATAAAAATTGGCATCTACTACTCCAGCTTTAAGATTATCAAGTTTTATTACTTTTGGACTACCAGCAAAATAATTAAATGCATTGATATGACATTGAATCCATGTTTGACAACTTTGATCAAACACTACTTCATAATAATCAAGGCGACTATAGCTTAAACGCATATTAAATACATATGCTTTAACTCTACGCCCTTTAGAATTATACTGTAAGCCTATGTCACCAAAATCTACTTGTGCTTCCTCTCCTGCTAAAGTATGAAAACGAATGCAACTGTTATCCTTAATTTTATATTTTTTGATATAACGGGTCAAAGAAGTATAACTGCTTGTATAACCTTGATTTTTTAACTCCTCAAAAATTCTTATGTAACTCAGATTTTTTTCTAATAACTCAATTATTTTTTCGTGCCAAAAATCCAAAACTGAAGATCGTTCATAGATTGCTGGGGATTCTGTACCAGCCTCTACATAGCGGTTTATTATTTTTCGTACTGTTTTGCGGTCTGTTCTTGTTAGTTTGGCAATATTCCTTTGACTATTGCCTTGTTTATAAAGGGTGATAATTGTTGTATACATATTTATTCTTATCATTGTATCACTAGATATTTACTTGCTTAATTATCTAGTGAATATTGCACATTAACCTTATTAGGTCACACCAACTTCTCTGGTCCCTTTTTCGTGCAATTTACTGGTCCCTTTTATTTTAGCAATGACACTTATCGCATTAAGCTATATATGGACACAAATTATTAAATATTGTATCTGTATTAACAAAAATATTTTCTAGGTATAAACAATGATTATTTAATGTTAAAGTGTTAGAATTAAATTCGTCATTCAAAGTAAGTGTAGTAATAGAGGGTCTCCATTGTTACTAATTATAACAACTTCTGCTCCCACATTAATCGTAGCAGAGCCGCTATAACTCTCAAATTCAATAGAACCTCCAAAACCATTAATATTTATTTTATTACTACTAGTTTCAACAGTAATACCATTATTATATGAAATTTTTGTATGATTTAAACCATTACTATTATTATAAATAATTGTAGAATTATTTATATTCAAGCAAGGAGCAAATGTAAATGTGCATTCAGAATCACTGATGGTTATAGGACTTAAACCATTATTAGAATTAGTTATTGTTAACAAAACTTACGCTATGTTTGATATAATTCCTATAAATTAAAGGATATTATAAAGTGATGCACTGTAAAAACATAGCTTTGTAGTAAGGGTTTTTAGCATATTTGCTATAACATAGCGTAAGTTTTGTTAATTTACTCATATCTTAACTTATTTTTAATTGTTGGTAGCAAAAACACTAAGCATAATAAAATTAATTATCAATTAAAAATTTAAGTTACCTACTAAAAAATCAATTGATTTTTTAGTAATTTACGTATATTGATAGATTAACTTTTAATTAATTTTTATAAAATAAATGCCTAATAAAATTATACCTACCCCTTTTGAAGCAATTAAACAAAATAATATGTCAGCATTCAAAGCTTGGCTTGAAGCAGGCGGAAACCCTAATGCTGAAGACGAAAACGGCAATAGTCTTGTTGAATTGCTTGCCACTCAGCATAATTTAGAAGGGATAAAAATACTTTCACCTTATAACCCTGATATAAGCGTAAAACGCAATAGTGTGGGTGAGTTTAGTAAGTACAGGAAGTGAAGAGCTAAGAAATTTTATCGATCTTGAAGTGGCATTTTATGAGGAAGATTTTAGTATAGCGGAAGTAGCATTTAACATATACCAAACTCAGCAAAGAAGCTTAATTTTAACATACAAAAATGATAATGCATTATATGAACAAATAATAGAATTTGGAAAGTTAAAGCTAAAAACTCTAAATATATCTTGTATTAAATATGATGTATCAACTTATATAAATAAGCTAGGTCAATTTTACGAATTTATAGAATGTAATTCTTATTTTGATAACAAACTAGTAAAAAGATTTTTGAAAAATAAAATTCATGAATATAATACAACCGAACAACTGACGCCGGAAAGTTTTGAAGAGTATGAAGATTATATTAACTTGTTGGGATAATAATTTTTTCTTTAAATCTAGCCTCTTCCTTGATAATTATTATTAGGTTTCACAAAACCTTGCCTTTTATGAGCACTGCTATTTGTTGTTTGTGTTTGCGGTCTGTAAACATATCTATTTAATACCCGACTACCAATATCTCTTAAATTTTGTTGAGAGGTTTGGTATCCTATATTATTATTGTTTTCTTGATTATTTAATTTTAGCTCTTCAGTAATAAAGTTTATTATTCCTTTCTTATTAACTATTAAATTATTAATAGGTATTTTTTGTAATTCTTCTGATAAAATATTTTTTATTTCTCTGCGTATTTCATTATTAATCGGGCTTATTTTATCTATTGTTTCTATTGCTGAATTTATTATCTCTTTTAATAATTTATTTTCAGCTCCACGATTTGAGTTAAAAAAATCATGCTTAGGATGGTTTATATTTGAATTAATATCTGCTGATAATACCCAAGCTCTTTTATTTAAGCTTTCTAATTTAGGTAAACGCGGCGGCTTTGGTGGAGGCGGATTATATGATGGATTATTTTTATCAAGTTTATTTAATATTCTTTGAGTATTAATTTCTGTTTCTAAAAACGCTTTTACTTTTGTATGACCATACTGGTCAGCAATAGATATAGGATTAAGCCCACGACCTTGTATAGCATAAATCATTAAGATACTGACAATTTAATAGTATTAAAAACAGCATCATAAAATGTTTCAAAATCTCCTACAACTTTCCTAATTTCATTTTTTATCTTAAACCAGTAATGCTCTATAGGATTTAAATCAGGAGAGTAAGTTGGTAAATACAATATGGTACAACCAACGGATTCAATTAACTCTTTAACTTTAGAATTTTTATGAAAATTAATGTTATCCATAATAACGGTTTGCCCAGGTTGTAATTCTGTAATTAATACATCCCTAATATAAGTTTTAAAGACCTCTGTATTACAATTACCTTCAAATATTACAGGAGCAATAAGATTACCATTACAAAGACCAGCTATCATACTTATTCTAAATTTATGTTGATACACCTTTTCTCCATAACACCTTTGTCCTATAATGCTCCATCCATACTCTTTGCAAGCATTATCCTCTATTCCAGATTCATCAAGATATACTAATTTGTCTTTTGTGATGGTTTGTATCTTTGCTATAAATTCATTTCTTAATTTAATATCTCTTTTCGGATGAAAATGAGTTTTGTTTATAGCTATAGCCAAGTTTTCTGATTTGTCTTAAAATAGTTACAGATGCAATATTACCCCATTGCTTTGCTAACTCCTTTGATGTTTTATTCATATTAGCTTTAAAAAATTCTTTAAAAGATTCTGAATCTTTTATCTTATGACTATGTCCTTTCTGATAACCAGTTGCTGCTTCTAAAGTACCTTGCTTATCTTTTAATTTTTTCCATTTATATATAGTATCACGACTTACATTAAATAATTTACTTACCTTACTTATTCGTATCCCTGCTTCTACAGCTTTTATAACTCTTAGTCTTAGTTCTATTGCATATGCTCGTGCCATATCTCTTTACATGCTTGTTAATATTTGCTTACTATAACATGATACTCTCGCTCTGTCAGTACCTTAATGACTTATGCTATATCTCTAAATTAGCACCATTTTCTACAAGCATTTTTACTAACTCCAGATTACCATTTTTGCAAGCTAAACGTATTGGAGTGTCACCCTTTACATTAGATTTATTTATATCAGCTCCATACTTTAATAGTAGTATAGCTGTTTCTAAATCCCCTTTTTCGCATGCAGCCATTAAAGTAGTAGTACCATCAATATTAGACAAATTAGGGTTAGCTCTATGATTTATTAAAAGCCGAAATATTTTTAAATTATTATCATTATACACACTATACAAAAGGGTAGTACCTGTTTTTCTATTTATAACATTAGAATTTGCTTCTTTTTCTAACAAAAGTTCCATTATTCTTACTGAACGGTTTTTATAAGCAACAAACAAAGGCATAACTCCGTTACGATCTTCTATATTAGGATTAGCATTTTTTTTCAATAAATGTGACACTATTCCTTCAGAATTTTTAGAACAGGCTATAATTAATGGAATGATACCTTTTGGTCCTATTACATTAGGGTTGGCATTATTCTCTAATAAACTGCTTGTTATTTTTTCAGAATTTTTAGAACAAGCTATAACTAATGGTGTCAGTTTATCTTTACTCACAGTATTAGAATTTGCTCCTTTAGTAAGTAATGCGTCTACTAATTCTAAAGAGTTATTAAAGCATGCCTCCATTAAGGGCGTACGATTGGAGTTATCTGAGATGTTAGGATTAACTCCTTTCTTTAATAATAAATTGGCTATTTCTGGAAAATTTTTATCACATGCGATATATAAAAGAGAACAACCATTCTTATCAACTTCATTAGGATTTGCTCCTTTAGCAAGTAAAGCTTCGGTTATTTCTAATTTATTATTATGAACGGCAACATATAAAGGTGTAATATTTAAAATACTATGATTTACTAGTTCGGGATTTAAATTATTTAATATGTTATCTAGAATATCTGCCACTTCATCTTTAACTTTCATATCTTTGTAAGTAGTCACAGTAATTAAGTTCATGACTGTACCGGTAATATAATTTTTTACATCTAAGTCTGGAATATTGCTAATATGATTCTGGAATTGTTCTATATCTGTGAAAGATATAGCATAAGTCATTAAGGTACTGACAGAGCGAGAGTATCATGTTATAGTAAGCAAATATTAACAAGCATGTAAAGAGATATGGCACGAGCATATGCAATAGAACTAAGACTAAGAGTTATAAAAGCTGTAGAAGCAGGGATACGAATAAGTAAGGTAAGTAAATTATTTAATGTAAGTCGTGATACTATATATAAATGGAAAAAATTAAAAGATAAGCAAGGTACTTTAGAAGCAGCAACTGGTTATCAGAAAGGACATAGTCATAAGATAAAAGATTCAGAATCTTTTAAAGAATTTTTTAAAGCTAATATGAATAAAACATCAAAGGAGTTAGCAAAGCAATGGGGTAATATTGCATCTGTAACTATTTTAAGACAAATCAGAAAACTTGGCTATAGCTATAAAAAAACTCATTTTCATCCGAAAAGAGATATTAAATTAAGAAATGAATTTATAGCAAAGATACAAACCATCACAAAAGACAAATTAGTATATCTTGATGAATCTGGAATAGAGGATAATGCTTGCAAAGAGTATGGATGGAGCATTATAGGACAAAGGTGTTATGGAGAAAAGGTGTATCAACATAAATTTAGAATAAGTATGATAGCTGGTCTTTGTAATGGTAATCTTATTGCTCCTGTAATATTTGAAGGTAATTGTAATACAGAGGTCTTTAAAACTTATATTAGGGATGTATTAATTACAGAATTACAACCTGGGCAAACCGTTATTATGGATAACATTAATTTTCATAAAAATTCTAAAGTTAAAGAGTTAATTGAATCCGTTGGTTGTACCATATTGTATTTACCAACTTACTCTCCTGATTTAAATCCTATAGAGCATTACTGGTTTAAGATAAAAAATGAAATTAGGAAAGTTGTAGAAGATTTTGAAACATTTTATGATGCTGTTTTTAATACTATTAAATTGTCAGTATCTTAATGATTTATGCTATACATAATCCTTTAACACCTCATGAAAACGCTTTGCTTCTAAGGCTTAATAATTTTGTAACTTTTTTATTCAAAACTTACGCTATGAGTAAAAAAGTGATAAATTATTGTAAAAATAATTAAACATGTCAAAGAGGATAAAGTTGCAAGCAATACCAATTAATAGGACAGATTATTGTCAATTTTTAATAGTTAGCCAAAAGAATTATAGTTTAACCTACTACGCTGAACATGCAAAGAAATGTAGTCATGATGTTATTAATAGATTTTTAAGGAATGAAAAATATACACCTTCTTTGTTATGGGAACACATCAAGAATGATGTTATTTTTTCATCTAATGGATATACAATATTTGATGATACGGTTTTAAATAAAAGGAATACGAAGCAAATAGAAATTGCAAGATCGCAGTACAGTGGAGCTACAGGTAGAGTTACTAAAGGTATAGGAGTAGTGAGTCTGGTATATTATAACCCTGATATTAATAAGTTTTGGGTAATAGATTATCGAATTTTTGCACCTGATCATGATGGAGCAACAAAACTAGAACACCTATTAAACATGTTAAATAATGCTGTTTATAGCAAGAAGATTCCTTTTCAAACAGTACTTTTTGACACATGGTATTCTACACACAAAATTATGCAACATGTTGACTCTCTGGGGAAATATTATTATGCCCCTATTAAAGCCAATAGAAACGTTAGTAAAACACACGATTCTAAACCTTATAAAGCTGTAAAAGAGTTGACATTTTCAGATGAAGAGATCAGGCATGGAGTAGAGATTCATATAAAAGGCTTTGCTAAAAATAAGCATGTTAATTTGTTTAAATTTACTGTTCCTACCAACAGAGTTGAGTATGTTGTTACCAATAACAAAACTCAAAAATCTTCTAAAGCTGCACAAGATGAGTGTGGCTTTCGATGGGTAATTGAGAGCATGCACAGAGAAATTAAGCAACTTACTGGGATAGAACGTTGTCAATGCAGGAAACAGCGTATTCAACGTAATCATATTAGTTGTGCATTTTTAGTTTGGGCATTTCTCAAAAGGACTGCAAATACAATCGGTAAAACGGTTTACCAAATAAAGTTAGGGCTTTTAGATGACTATATGCAACAACAGCTGCGTTCTCCATCTTTACGATATTTAGAACCAAACATAGAGTAAGTTTTGAAATGTAAGATCTGCCTCAAAATTCCCTACTTCTACCTTTTTCGTAGCTATTGCATCACGCTGATGTATTGAGATCCTTTGTGGTATAATGATCCTTTGACGCCTCTTCCCTCTTTCTTGCCTTTTATATCTTTTAGAAGGTAAATAGCTATATAACTTTAATTTAGCTGCTACTGCAGAAGTGTAAACAAATCTATATATACTTTCTATACTGATACACAAAGCTGTATTTTTGTCTAGTTTTAACTTTCCGGCTATAGCAATCCGGCGACCATTTCTTGCGAATCATAGCATTTTTAATATACAAAACTTACGCTATGTTATAGCAAATATGCTAAAAACCCTTACTACAAAGCTATGTTTTTACAGTGCATCACTTTATAATATCCTTTAATTTATAGGAATTATATCAAACATAGCGTAAGTTTTGTATAATCTAACAACATAGGGTTCTTTTCTATTTTTAATAACTCTTGCTGATACATCCTGTTTTCATATTTTTCCTGAGCAACACAAGACATATACTTATCTTTTACCTTATTTCTTTTTAGCTCCATACTAATAGTGCTTTTAGACCTCGTAAGATGTTGTGCTATCTTATTAATACTGACTCCTAGGTCATACATTCTTTTTATCTCATATCTCTCTTCTCGAGATAAGTGTCTATATTTTCTGTTCATCATTACCTATTTAAAATCTTATTATTTTAAATAGGTTCTGTTCTACTTACTTATAGTATTTTCAGAATAATCCGTAAATAATTATTAATAAATAAATATTATAAAATAGCTGTTGACGGGTATTTATTATTTTTATAGGATTTAAACTTATATTTAACAAATTATGAGTCATAAATAATGAAAAAACTATCAATTGTACTTTTATCCGTTAGTATGCTTTCTAGTATAGCTTTTGCAGATAATGCAGACAGAGTAGTTGCTACTTACACAGGGGGTGAAGTAAGAGAATCACAAATAATGAAAGAATTTAAACCACAACTTAATCTTCCTTCAGGTGAAACTATCAAAAATTTTGACGATTTCCCACCACAGGATCAAGATAAATTGATAAGAATTTATGTTAATAATATTTTATTAAAGAAAGAAGTTGAGAAGTCAAACATCACCTCTTCTAAAGAATTCCAAGAAAAGCTTGAAAATGCAAAAAATCAATTGGCTCAAAAAGAATTATTAGAAAATTATGTAAAATCTAATCTTACTGATAAGATGTTTGATGATGAATATAATAAATATGTAACTAGCCTAAAAGGTAAAGAACAAATAAAAGTTGCTCATATTTTAGTAAAATCTGAAAAAGAAGCTAATGATTTAAAAAATAAATTAAACAAAGGTGCAGATTTTGCTAAACTTGCTGGAGAATCTTCTCTTGATAAAGCTTCAGCTACAAATGGTGGTGTAATCGGTTACATTTTATTAAATCAACCAGGACAGTTAGTACCTGAGTTTGAAAAGAAAGCCTTTGCTTTAAAAGTAAACGAAGTTTCAACACCAGTAAAAACTGACTATGGTTGGCATATCATTAAGGTTCTTGAGAAAAAACCTGTACCTATCCCAACTAAAGAAGAAGCTAAAATGACTATCGATAATGTATTAGCAGCAGAAATACTAAAAAAATATATTAGCGATTTAGAAGCTAAAGCTGATTTAAAAATTATGTTACCTCCAGCTGCAAATAACGAAGCTAAGAAATAATTATACTCTATCCTATGTCATTCCCGCGGAGGCGGGAATCCAGAAAAATAAGCATCAATACAGTGAGTTTTTAAAATTAAAATCTCGCTTTACACTGGATTCCCGCCTCCGCGGGAATGACATTAGACATTAAAAAACGAAGTCTAATTTCAAAATAATATATCTTTTAAGCTAAGCAACTATTGACAATCTGGCAAAAAAAAATTATATTCTACAAAAATCTAATTTAAGTAAAAAAATTATTAAGCTATGTCTAAAGCAAAAACTGCTTCTAAAAACAACCCAACCGCTAGGGAATTAGCTAAAGTACATTTTTATAAAGGCGAAGAGATTATACCATCAAAATATATCCCTCAACAAGGTTCTTCTTTTTTAGCTGCAGAAATCAAATCTTCCGGAGACTTGGTATTAGGAAATAATGGGCAAGTGTTACCTTGGAACTTAGTCAAAAATTTAGCTTAGTTTGATTTAATTACTTACAAATATAACAATTCCACTTCAGTAACTTATATAATAAGTCACATATTGGGGGCATAGCTCAGGGGTAGAGCATCTGCTTTGCACGCAGAGGGTCAAGGGTTCGATTCCCTTTGCCTCCACCAGTTCCTACAAGGGTTTTAGCCTTTCTTAAATCTTCTAAAAAAACATATGTTCCTTATATGTTCCAAAATACTTAATTTTAATATTGAAACAGTATAAAAAAATAATCAGCTCATAAGCTATTCTTTTCCATACTTACTTAAAACATAATCAAGCAATGCCAAGCTATCGGCTTCGTTATTATCTCTAGGCTCAAATCCTTTCTGCTTAATAGCATTTAACACCGCATATTTAGTAGCGTTACCTTTACCGGTTATATGCTTCTTTATAGTGAAAATGCAAGGACTAAGTAGAACAAAACCTATAAATTTTCTGCCCAAATTTCATTGGGGGTTTTATAACCAAAAATCTTTCTTGGCATGTTATTTAAAATCTCAGCAACATTGTCAAGACCTCTTTGTGTAACGGTAGTAATATCTGTATTTTTAGGTAAAATTCTATGAATCATAGAATTCATTTTTTCCACTAATGCTTTTTGTCTAGGGCGGTATGGATCACAAAAGAAAGTTTGAAACCCAGATAGTCTATAGGCAACATGCCCCACAAACTCTTTGCCATTATCCATAGTAATAGTCTTTCTCACACTATTTGGAAGAGTTTTTATCTTTCTTAAAAAACCATTGGTAACTGTTGTAGCTCTCTTGGAGTTATTCAGCACTAAAATAATCTTTTGACTCTTTTTATCCACCAGTGCACCAATATTCATACTTTGATTACCTTTATGAAATGTAAGATCTGCCTCAAAATTCCCTACTTCTACCTTTTTCGTAGCTATTGCATCACGCTGATGTATTGAGATCCTTTGTGGTATAATGATCCTTTGACGCCTCTTCCCTCTTTCTTGCCTTTTATATCTTTTAGAAGGTAAATAGCTATATAACTTTAATTTAGCTGCTACTGCAGAAGTGTAAACAAATCTATATATACTTTCTGTACTGATACACAAAGCTGTATTTTTGTCTAGTTTTAACTTTCCGGCTATAGCATCCGGCGACCATTTCTTGCGAATCATAGCATTTTTAATATAATCTAACAACATAGGGTTCTTTTCTATTTTTAATAACTCTTGCTGATACATCCTGTTTTCATATTTTTCCTGAGCAACACAAGGCATATACTTATCTTTTACCTTATTTCTTTTTAGCTCCATACTAATAGTGCTTTTAGACCTCGTAAGATGTTGTGCTATCTTATTAATACTGACTCCTAGGTCATACATTCTTCAAAACTTACGCTATGTTTGATATAATGCCCATGAATTAAGGGATATTATGAAGTGCTTCACTATAAAACATTGCTGTGTAATAAGAGTTTTTAGCATATTTGCTATAACATAGCGTAAGTTTTGTCTTTTTATCTCATATCTCTCTTCTCGAGATAAGTGTCTATATTTTCTGTTCATCATTACCTATTAAAATCTTATTATTTTAAATAGGTTCTGTTCTACTTACTTATAGTATTTTCAATACTAATAAAATTAGTATTTTTTATTATTTTTTCTGGATTGCCACGCTCATTTGATTCGCATAGCTCAGACGACTCTCGATTCACGCAGGCAACGCCTAACCGAGGCGAATACTCAAACGCCGCTGATGAGTTGCTGCGATGGGTAAAAGCTAAAGGCGGTGTTACCCTACAAGGCTCGGTAAAACGTAGGGCTACAGAGCGGTCATTGTTCTTATGCTAATTTTTGGTTAAATTTCTGTTGTATTCTTAAAACTTCTTCTTATTATCTAATTTATATATTTTAACAAAATATTAAAATTTATAGAATTTAATAAGGATATAATTATGTTTAGTTGGTTGTTTAGCTGGTTTCAAACTCCAAAAAAATCACATGAGAAGTTAATAGAGGCAATAGAAGCAAGAAATGAAGCAGAAGCACAAAACTTAATTGTACATATGGACACAGCCGAATTAAGCAAAGTTGACGACGGCTGGACAGTTTTAACTTTTGCTGCAGCTTATGGCTTAGAAAAGGTTTGTGAGGCTTTAATTCCTAAAATGACCGAGCAGGCTATTAATCAGGCTAATCATGAACGCGATACAGCTCTAATTTTTGCTGTGCGTAATAGTTTAAAAAAGGTTTGCGAGGCTTTAATTCCTAAAATGTTTTATGAGGCTATTAATTGTGAGAGTACTAACTTTTCGTGGTTTGGTTTTACAGCTTTCACTTGGGTTACTCTCAATGGAGATAAAAAAATTTGTGAATTGCTTATACCTAAAACATCGCCAGAAGTTATCATAGACATTTTAAAACTTGCAAAAGAAAAACAATTTATGATAGAAGCAATCAATAGTTACAATAATAAGTTAGTAAAAGAATTAAATTTAATTTTGAATAAAAATAATCCAAATAATACTATTAAAATGATTTGGGCGGTTAAAATTTATAAAAAATTATTTAAAGAGTATTTAACAGTAGAAAAAACTGAGAATTTTAAACCTTTACAAAATAAAATAGAAGACTTTATTAAAAATAATTTTTTTACTGCTGCAGGGGTATGCAAAAAATTAATACCTAAAATTGATAATAATGAAATGCATATATCACGCCTGCCTACTAAAATAATAGCTAATATTGTTGAATATTTGGAAAATGAAAAATGGGGATTAGAAGTTGAGACTTTGGGTTAATAATAACACATTATGATATAAGTTAACTAAAAGCTCAACTTCCCCCACCCCTAAAATTTTTATCCTGCTTGTGAATTTTGTTGCATAAAAAAAGCATCATTTATATACTGTCTTTTTGTGCCTGAGGTTAGCAAATCGTACTATAGTAAACTCAGTTGAATTTTGTGACAGGCGTGAGGGTAGAGCCTATAATAGACGACGAACAACCTGCTACATGCGTTCAAATCAGTTTACTATACTTGCCTCCACCACACTAAAATTTATCTACTTTAATCTGTTCTTTCTTAACAAATGAATGATAATTTTTCTAAATCTTTAATATAAATCTCATGAAATTATCCGATTTTGACTTTGACTTACCTTTAGAGCTAATCGCTCAAAATCCAGTAAGCAAACGTGATGAGTCAAATTTATTAATTGCTTCTACAGAGCAATATGTTAAAACCAAATTTTACAATATTGTTGATTATTTAAAAGCAGGAGATCTATTAGTTTTTAATAACAGTAAAGTGATTAAAGCCAAGTTAAATTTAGACAAAAATATCACCATAAACTTAAATCAAAAACTTAAGGATATAGTGACGAGCGACGATGTAGGCAGGCTTAAATCAATTGACTATTGGTCAGCTTTTGCAAAACCTGCACGTAAGCTAAAGGTAGGCGATGAGTTTTATTTTGATGATCATAAAATAATTATCACCGAAAAGCTCGAAATGGGTGAGATTAAAATTAAATTTGAACTTGCTAACATTTCGGTGTTTGAGTTTTTAGATAAATATGGCGAAATGCCATTACCACTTTATATTAAACGTCCTGAAACACAAAAAAGCGATGATGAACGTTATCAAACAGTTTATAGCAATATTCAAGGTTCAGTTGCTGCACCAACGGCAGGCTTACATTTCACAAACGATATAATAAATAAGCTTAAAGAAAAAGGCGTGCAAGTGGCGTTTGTAACTCTACATGTCGGAGCAGGAACTTTTATGCCAGTTAAAACCGAGAATATTAACGAGCATAAAATGCATACGGAATATTGCTCTATTACTCCTGAAACCTCTGCAATTATAAATAAGGCTAAACAAGAAAAAAGACGTATTATAGCAGTCGGCACTACAAGCCTTAAAACTCTTGAAAGCTCTGCTATAAATGGTAATTTAAATTCTGGCGAATTTGAAACTGATATCTTTATAACTCCAGGATTTAAATTTCATATAGTCGACATGTTGCTTACTAATTTTCACTTCCCAAAATCTACTTTATTTATGCTAGTCTGTGCTTTTGCTGGCTTTAAAGAAATGCACGAACTATATAAATACGCTATAGAAGAACAAATGCGTTTTTTTAGCTATGGCGATGCAACACTTTTGTACAGAAAAGGATAAATTTAAATATATCCTAAAAACTTCTTGATTAGAATTTGGATGAAATAAAAGAATATTACAGCAGCACAGCAGATCATAATACTTATTTGCATAGAATATGGAAGCTGTTTTGCTATATTTGAGGTTTCATTAGAAGAAGATTTATAAATAAACCCTAATATTTTGATAAGATATAGGCTTGAGAATATACTACTAATTATTATAACACCCATTACAATAAACTGATTCTGCTCGGCTGCAGCCAATAAAATCGAGAATTTACTTATGAAGCCGCTTAAAACCGGAATACCGATCAACGATAATGATGATATTAATATCATAAAAGAAATCAATGGAAATTCTTTTGAAGTACCTGTTAAATCCTGCACTTGATTGGCTTTCTTTAGGCTATAAATACTTCCCATACTATAAAATAAACAAATCTTTGTAAAAGAATGCGATACTAAATGCAGAGTTGCAGCGGCTAAGGACTTAGGCGTTAGCATAAAAGCACTAAGCAATGCTATGCCTAATTGGTTCATGGTGGAATAGGCAAGTATTTTCTTGATGTTATCCGTTCCGAAAGCTTTAAATGGGCTATAAAAAATACTTACTATTGGGATAAAAATCAACCAGTTAAACGCTCCAAATATTTCTTGTAAATAAGACAAACCGAATATATATACCAAAATTTTGTAAATACAAAATAAACCGGTTTTTACTACTATCACTGCATGCAGTAAACTACTGATAGGATAATGTGCAACCATTGCCGCAGGAAGCCATAAATGTACTGGAAAAATCGCTGTCTTTGCAATACCGAAAATAAACATTAGTAATAAAAGAATAGACTGATTTTTAGAAAAATGCTCTAGCATTAGCCCTTTACTTACGAAATCCCCATTACCTATTTTAGCATAAATGATTATAATAACCGGCAAAAATAGCATAATTCCGGTAATCATCAAAATTTTTAAATATTTATATAATCCCGTAAGCACTATGTTATTTTTAGTATGCCCTATTAAAAAAGCCGTAGAAATTGTTAAAAGCTCATAACAAATAAACATCGTAAATAAATTGCTAGATAGGGCAATTAAAATGCCAATAAGAATAGTCAAATTGAAGAAAAATAAAAACCTTGAAGAGTTTTCTATATTATTAATAGCAAGATATTTTGGAGTATAAAGCAGCGAGCAAATCCATAAAAAGCTAATCAAGCTTAAGAAGATCAGCCCTAAAGGTTCGAGATGAAAGCCTATAAAATAGTTACCGAAAATATGGAACTTAAACCCTGCCCTTACACCTTTTAAAAATACCCAATCAATAATTAGAACATTACTAAAGAAAAAAATCCCGATAGCAATAAGTAAAAAATTACGTGTAAAACTATCTTCTTTAGTCACAAACGGACTAGTTAAATTCAGCATACCAACTAGTAAAGTTGATAGAATCAAAAGATTCGGAGTGGTAAATTGTGCTAACATGTTATTATGTTTTTATTAGTTATCAACGTCATTACGAGAAGATGCCTAACCAAGGTGTGGCAATCTCAGAAGTTTATTGTGTCATCTAGTTAGCTTTTCCGGCGTTGTTACGTGGCTCGAAAAGCATCTTCAGTGTCATACCATGGCTTGACCACGGTATCCAATAAGATAAACATAAATATAACAAGTTTTTAAAATTAAAAGCTCGATTTCTCTCGCTTTATACTGGATCCCGTGGTCAAGCCACGGGATGACACCGAAGATACCTCTCGGCTTATACAAGTAATAACATCAAAAGCTTTTTCTTTTCTTAAGTTGATTCTTGCTTTTGCAAAAATAAAAGTTTCACCATCTTATAATGATAAAATAACGATCCTACTGAGCTTAGTAAAATTATTATAAAATCTAATAATAGATTTTGTTTTAATAATAATTCTAGAATACTTACCTTAATAAAAAATAATGGACTGATTGGCAAGCCGCTGCTACAAATTACAGCTATTATTACTAAAACTTGGTTCGGTTTTTTCGAATATGCTTCTTTATAAGCAGCAATTAGAAAAAGAGCTATTTTATTTATGCTATCTATAATCAATAAACATGGCAAAATTTTCATACCGCTATCGGTAACATATAACAAAAATACATAGCCTATTTGAGTAATACACGAATATACTATAATTTTCTTAAAATTCTCAGCTTTATAAGCAAAATAAGGAGCTATGATAAGCGTCAATAAAGCAATCGGTCTTATAAAATTGTTAATTGCTAGTTCAATCATTTCATAATTTATAATGAGATAGGTAAATTTATATATTATATATACGCCTATTATGGTCGAGATTCCTGCCATATATACTAGAATCACTGAAGCGGTACTGCTATAAGCTCTCATCATCCAAAAATGCATAGGGAAAAAAGCAGTTTTTAAAATAACCCCTATTAAGAAAAATCCTATAGATAAAGTTACTATATTTGAATTAGAATATTTTTGTAAACCAGCTACATCCAACATATTTAAACTACCTGTAATGCTTAGCAGAAAGCCTATGGCTATAAGAATTAAAGTTACCCCAATGCTACCCATTATTAAATAATCAAGAGCACCGATTAAGGATTTATGATTACCACCGCTAGCTATCAAAACATAGCTACTAAGTGCTGAAATCTCTATAAATACATATAAATTAAAGAAATCATTAGTACTAACCATTCCTAAATAACCCATATGAGCAAACAACAATATGGCGTAAAATAAAGCTCTTCTATTGCGGTTAATATATTTTAGAATAGTTTGGTTAGTGATATTGTAGCAAAAAATTAGAAAAAATAATAAAACCAAATTAAGGTAAATAATAATAGCTTGATTTAAAGAGTTTAAATAATACTCAATCCCGATAGAGGAAGCCCACCCTCCCATCACATAAGAAATCTCAGTATTTTTTACAATAAAATATCCATAAATACTAATTACAAAACTTGTTAAAATACAGCAGATAGTAATGATTCGAGTTAATAAAATAAAACGAAAAAATGTCGTCGCAAGTAATGCACCTGCAAATGGGAATAATATTTGTAAGATAGGAAAATGTTTAGCTAGGATCATGGGTTTTTATTCAAATCGGCGTCATCCCGTGGCTTGTCCACGGGATCCAGTAAAAAAGTATAAATACAGCAAATTTTTAAAATTAAAAACTCGATTTTATCTCGCTTTATGCTGGATCCCGTGGACAAGCCACGGGATGACAGGTGGTTACAAATAACATACTAGAAACATATCTATTTATCAAAACTAATTTCGTTTTCCGATATTGTACCAAAATGTTTATAAATTTGATATATGAAACTTAGAGCTACGCTAAGTGTTGCAAAGCCCACTACTATAGCTGTTAGCATCAATACGTGAGGCAATGGGCTGGTATAGGTAGTTACGCCTTCTTGCATAATAGGCACAATGCCTGTTTTAACTTTACCCAAAGCTAAATAGAAAACTAATACTGAACTTTGAAAAACCCCAAGCCCAATAACTTTATGAATATAATTATGACTTGTAAGCATTATAAACAAACCAGAAGTAAGTAATATTAAAGCAAAAAAATATATTAAGTGGGACATGAGTATATAATTAAGTGAAGAATAATACGAATATCAACTTGAAAAAGAGCAAGGAGACTGTAAGCCGAGGTGCGGAGCGTATACTTAATACGTGAGCAGCCGAGGACTTACAAAGACGACGCAGCCAATTTTTCAAGTTCTATCTTAGTATCAGTATGCTCTAAAAGATTCATTGAATATACAAGTAATCTTTTTACCTTTACGTACGGCAAGTTTTGGGAATACTTGTTCAAGAATAACTAAATTAGGGTTATCTGGAGCAAGACGATAATTTACTAAAGATTCACGTAGTGAATCATCTACAGCAAAAATACCAGGAATTTCAGAATTTTTATCTCTAAATTGTAGATAGGTAAATTCGCCATCGTCAAAAATTTTAATAGGAGCTATTTCTTCACTACCGCTAATATAATAGTTGAAGTTATATTTTTCTGGATGATTAAGATCAGGGGTTGCTGAAGAGACAATATAAGTTTGCATGTGACCACCAGCATTATCATTTTCATCATCAGGATAGAGGAACTTGACGTTAAAAACCATTTCTGGATCACGCATATCAAGAGTCTCAGCAGCGTATAGTTCAAAGAAATATGTTCGTTTATTAGTAATTAAGGTCATATTAGTGGTAGCATCCTGCTCCATCGGTTTAATAAAAATTCTATGACCTGCAGGTACTATTTGCCAGGAGGTAGTATCACCCATAGAGATACTCACTATTTCTTCATCTCTTGCAAGCTCTATGCTTGCTTGATAGCCGTAATATCCTGTAAATTTGAAAACATCATCAGGGTTATAAACCATAACTCTTAAACGAGAATCTTGCCCCAAAGGTCTTGACTCTCTAATAGCAAATATATTTAATGTAAAAAATATTATTGTAAAAAATATTATTAATCGCTTCATATTATTTCTGGTTTTTATCTTTTAATAATTTTAGCTTATAACTGGTAACAGTAAAGTTAAATGGAGCATTAGGCGGAAGATTTGCAACAATAGAATCCATTATATAACCTATTTTTGCTTCCCATAACATATTTTCTAAAACTTCCCCTGCACTATTTTTAGCTAATGACTCAAAAGTAACAATTACTTCGTTATTATTTATATTTTGAATTGATGTTATACTAATTGAACGCCTATATAATTTTTGATATCGCATAACCGGTGATAGTGGGTTATCAATATTCATAAAATTAGCAAATTGCATATAAACAATACTTGTAGAACTATTTTTAATAAAGATAAATTGTTGTTTTAATAAATCACAATTATATTCTTCTCGCTGTAGCACATAATTTTTGAGCATAATATTAGCAACAGAAGCATAAGGATCGCGTAATGCAGATTCTTTAGTGTTAGTAATAGTAGCTTGTTTTTCGGTACTAGATTTTATCAAGTAACTTATTTTTTCTTTTATAGGTAATAATAAATCAATATTTATACAAATTATAGTAAGCAATAACGTAAATGTTACACATGCTAAAAGTAAAAGAGACCTACTACTTAACGGCACTACATATTTAAAGCTGTACCATTTTCTTGCATCACTAAAATATTTGCCGGATTTAACATATTCTTGTACGGCACTAAGTACTGGATCCATAATTATCTAGTAATTGATGAGTATTTTTTATTCCCATAACCTTAGCATAATTATTTTAATATAATTATCATTTGTTAATTTAAGATTATTTAAGTTATAAAATAACTTTATATTGTTGCTACAATACCAAAATACTACTTAATTTTAAAATTAAAATAAATAATTTATAAATTTAAATTATACAATAATAATTATTGATGGTAATAATATTGTATCAATATTATTGTTATATAACACTGTTTACAATCTTTTTAATATTTTTTTACACTTAAAATAAATTTTTGTAAAAAATGCTTGTGAACAATTATATACTAAGTTAATTTAAACAAGTAATAAAATAAACCACTATTATATATTTAAGATGTTAAAATTATTCAAGTTTGGGGTATTATTAATTATGCTTTCACAATTATTATCATGTACACCCTCAGCACCTTACGAAATTAAAAGCCCGTGTGTTGCAGCTGAAATTAATGATGAAGCAGAGTTAAATATGAATCCTTGTGTAAGAAGACCGGTTAATTCTATAATAGATATAGCATAAATATATCAATGACACTTATTTCGCTAGTAACCGTTTAATATAACAATAGAAGTATGTTAGATAATATATTCGGCTTCTTTAAATCAAGTGATAAAGCACAAAATGATGCAAAGAGCGAGCAAAGCCAAGCAAATCCGCTAAAGATAACTCAAAATTGGTATGAAGAACGTGCTGATAAGCTGATTGTTCAACGTAACTTGTTAATAATATTACTGATAATATTATCAATTTTTATGGTAATATCTACTTTAGTAATAGCTTTTGTAGTAAAATCTAAACAGTTTGATCCTTTTGTCATTCAATTTGATGACACTACCGGTCGTGCATCAGTAGTAGAGCCTATTTCATCACCAGTGCTTACTGCAGATGAGTCTCTTA
Source organism: Rickettsia endosymbiont of Gonocerus acuteangulatus (assembly GCF_964026435.1). Classification (NCBI taxonomy): domain Bacteria; kingdom Pseudomonadati; phylum Pseudomonadota; class Alphaproteobacteria; order Rickettsiales; family Rickettsiaceae; genus Rickettsia; species Rickettsia endosymbiont of Gonocerus acuteangulatus. The sequence continues at coordinate 496,301 of NZ_OZ032147.1, read as the reverse complement.
CAAGATATTTTATAAAAAAATACATAAATGCAAGAGAAACATATAATTTTGTTGATTTCACTACTTTGGCACGCACTACTATAAGATTACTTTCAACGAGTAATGTTTTTTATGGTTATCTTGGGTATATAAGAGATAAGAACAACGATCCAAGTTTAAAGTATCAGGAAAATAATACAACTTATTTAGTAGTAAAGTCATGGTCAAAAATTGCCTCAGACAAGTATATAGTTAGATTTTCCGTAAATGAAACAACAGGAAATCAAACAGTTTATAATAAAATAGCAGTAGTAAGTTATGCTTACGTACCAATGCAATTAACAGATTCAGAGCTTGATATAAATCCTGTAGGATTTCAAGTTAACGGATATAGGGTAGACGATGATAATAGTTAGATTTTGTTTTTTAATTTTTATATACCTAAGTGGCTTAATAGCTAATGCTGACTGTCCACTTTTAGAAAATGATCCATGTAGTAATATCAGCAATAATTATTTGGATGATTTATCTATAACTAGGGATAATAGGATACAAACATATATATATAATCCTAATGAAGTTTATTTATTAACACTGCATTTCGGTTTTCAAGCACATATAGAATTTGCTAAGAATGAAGAAGTTCAAAATATTATTCTTGGAGATGCCTATGCATGGAAACTAACTCCTATTGGTAATCGTTTATTTATAAAACCTCTTGAAAAATATATTCGTACCAACATGACTATCATAACCAACAAAAGAACATATGAATTTGATATTTCTTCTGTTGAGTTAATGGAAGGACATGAGAAAGAGTTAGTATATGTAATTAAATTTGACTATTCTAAGAACAGAACAAGCAATAATTACATGGCAAGATACTAGTGTCATTCCGTGGCTTGTTATAATGTCATTCCCGCGTAGGCGGGAATCCAGTAATAAAAAATACAAGTATACTAAAATCTTAAAATAAGAAACTTGATTTATCTTGCTTTATGCTGGATTCCCGCCTACGCGGGAATGACATTGGGAGTGGGAATAACGTAACAATAAACAATAATGCTTTAACTAATATATAATTTAAATATGGCCGAAGAGCAAAACAATAACAGTTCTTTATCAGGAGCGGATACACCTGAAGTTCAAAAAGAATTATCAAAAGTTTCAGTGAGTTTTAATAAAAGTATTGCTATCGTAGTTGTAATTTGCGGTATTCTTATATATATTTTTTATTCCCTTTTCTTTGCTCCTAAAAAAGAAGAAATTCAAAATACTAATATACCTAGCAATATTGTTAAACCTGTTGAAGATAATTCAGATAACGTACCTGAAATACCTAAATTACCGGATCCACCAAAGCTTAAAACACCAATTGCTCCGCCGCCTCCACCTACCCCTCCAGTAGTGGAAGTACCTCCCGTTTTACCTCCAACTATACCAGTAGAAACTGATAAGTCAAAAACACTTCCAGCTCCTCCTATTTCATTACCTTCAACAAACGGACCTTTAGTTGAAAGTGACGAAGAAAAGAAACGTAAACAAGCAAAAAGGAAATCATCTATTGTATTAGTTAGCGGTGTAGAACCTAAGAAAACAGCAGAGCAAGTTGCTGCAGATGCAGTATTTAAAGATCGTGGTGACATGTCTTTAATCTTAGGGCGTGGTAAATTAATTGAGGCAGTACTTGAAACAGCCATAAATAGCGATCTTGGTGGTGAAATAAGAGCCATTATTAGCAGAGATGTATATTCTGAGAAAGATAAGATAATATTAATACCAAAAGGATCAAAAGTATTTGGTAAATATGCAACTTCAACTTCAGCAGATAGCTATGGTAGAGTTTCTGTAATATGGGATAGAATAGACTTAACTAATGGTTATACTATAGCATTTGATTCGCCTGCAGTCGATAATTTAGGAAGACCAGGAGTGCAAGGAAGAGTAGATAATAAATATAAGGAACAGTTTGCTAATTCAGTATTACAATCTGCTTTCAATATAGGAATTGCTAAAGTTCTCGATAAATTAGTACCTCCGCCTATAAACTCACAAGCTGCTGCTACTAATAGTGCTATTGCTACTCAGTTATTAAATACTGCTCAAACAATTTCCCAAAATACTAGTTTGGATCCAAATACAAGAATAGTTACAATTTGTACAAATGTTTTAGCTGCTATTACTGATAAAACATCTACTGCCTATACTACAATGACACAAGCGTGTACAACTGCCCAAGATGCTTCTTCGGCAAATACACCTGAACAAAGACTAGCTACATTAGTACAAGCGGTTAATACCGCTGCTTCAAGCTTACTTACTAGTACTTCTATAGCATCAAATCCAACTCAGGCACAACAAGCTTCTACACAAGCTTTTACGGATATTACTAATACTGTACAAAATATGATAACTCAGCAGCAATTTAAACCTACTACAACGATTAATCAAGGTACTCCGATTAAGATATACGTTAATAAGGATTATAAATTCCCTGCTACCGTATTAACAAAATCAAAGGTAGTAAAATGAGTGATGCATTTGCTGCCTTAGAGACCTTTTTATTACCGTTTAAAGAATTATTTGCTGAAGATGGTATTAATGAGATTATGGTTAATAAACCTGGAGAAGCATGGGTTGAGAAGAAAGGTGATATATATTCTAAACAATTACCAGAGCTTGACGTAGAACATCTTCTTTCGCTTGGACGTTTAGTTGCTCAATCTACTGAACAAATGATTTCAGAGGAAAAACCTTTACTTTCAGCAACACTTCCAAATGGTTATCGTATTCAAATAGTATTTCCACCTGCTTGTGAAATAGGGCAAATCATTTATTCTATAAGAAAGCCAAGCGGTATGAATCTAACTCTAGATGAATATGCTAAAATGGGAGCTTTTGATGAAACTGCAACAGAAAGTTTAGTAGATCAAGATGAAATAATTTTAAACGGATATTTAGCTGAAAAAAAGATAAAAGAATTTATCAAACATGCAGTTATTTCAAAGAAAAATATTATAATTAGCGGCGGTACTTCAACAGGTAAAACTACTTTCACTAATGCAGCACTTACTGAAATACCTCAATTGGAAAGATTAATTACAGTAGAAGATGCTCGTGAGGTTGTATTATCTAGTCACCCTAATAGAGTTCATTTGCTTGCTTCTAAAGGCGGACAAGGACGAGCAAACGTTACTACTCAAGATCTAATAGAAGCGTGTTTGCGTTTAAGACCTGATAGAATTATAGTTGGTGAGCTTCGAGGTAAAGAAGCTTTTAGTTTCTTGCGAGCTATTAATACTGGTCACCCAGGTTCTATATCTACACTTCATGCTGATAGTCCTGCTATGGCAATTGAACAACTAAAATTGATGGTTATGCAAGCTGATCTTGGTATGCCGCCTGAAGAAGTAAAAAAATATATTTTAACAGTTGTAGATATTGTAGTACAATTAAAACGTGGCAGCGGCGGTAAAAGATATGTATCGGGAGTATATTACAAAAAGAATAAAAACGCTCAAGGAATGGTGTAGTGAGAGCGTCATTGCGAGGAGATGCATGGCATCAACGCGGCAATCTCATAAAACAGTACAATACTCCTGAGATTGTCACGCTCCTTTTAGTCGCTCGCAATGACATAAAAAATAAAAATCAAGGATTACTAAATGGAATGGCATAACATACTCAAAGTCACTAGAAATATATTCGGTCATGCTATAATTCATCCGGTTGTTATTTTTAGTACCTTATGGATAAGTGGTGCATTTGTTGCAATTTTTACCAATGAAATTGGGACTCTTGGAGTAGATGTAACTGCTATAAATATTGCTTATAAATGGGCTTATTGGCTTGTTAGCGTTTGGGGACAATTAAAAATCTCTGATTATAACTATTTAAAATTAAAGCTACTTGCTTCACTTCTTGGTCCTGCTCTTGTCGTTATAATATTTTACATTAAAAACTTTGAGAGAATCAAATCACTACAATTTTTTGAGCAACCTGAAAAAGTCTATGGTGATGCTAGATGGGCAAGTCCTGCAGATGTTGAATCGGCTGGTCTTAGAGCTAAAAAAGGTATGCTAATCGGGGTTGATAGTGGTGGTTATTTTGTTGCTGATGGATTCCAGCACGCCTTATTATTTGCTCCTACCGGTTCTGGTAAAGGTGTGGGTTTTGTGATACCTAACCTATTATTTTGGTCTGATTCCGTAGTCGTTCATGATATAAAACTTGAAAACCATGGCTTAACGAGCGGTTGGCGTGAGAAACAAGGTCAGAAAGTCTTTGTATGGGAGCCATCCAATCCTGATGGTATTACTCACTGTTATAATCCTATTGATTGGGTTAGTACTAAGCCTGGGCAAATGGTTGATGACGTACAAAAAATTTCAAACCTTATCATGCCTGAAAAGGATTTCTGGAATAACGAAGCACGAAGCTTATTCTTAGGTGTAACTTTATATTTAATAGCCGATCCTGTTAAAACCAAATCCTTTGGTGAAGTGGTGCGTACCATGAGAAGTGACGATGTAGTATATAATCTAGCGGTCGTGCTTGATACTCTAGGCGGAATAATCCACCCTGTAGCATATATGAATATTGCAGCTTTCCTACAAAAAGCCGATAAGGAACGCTCAGGTGTTATATCTACCATGAACTCATCACTTGAGTTATGGGCAAACCCATTAATTGACTCTGCTACTGCTTCCTCTGACTTTAACGTGCAAGAATTCAAGAAAATAAAAACAACTGTATATGTAGGTCTTACTCCTGACAATATACAACGTTTGCAGAAATTAATGCAGGTCTTTTATCAGCAAGCTACAGAATTTTTAAGCCGAAAAATGCCTGATTTAAAAGAAGAACCTTATGGCGTGATGTTCTTACTTGATGAGTTCCCAACACTTGGTAAGATGGATACGTTCAAAGCAGGTATCGCTTATTTCAGGGGGTATAGAGTTCGTTTATTCTTAATTATTCAAGATACCCAGCAGCTAAAAGGAACATATGAAGATGCAGGTATGAACTCTTTCTTATCTAACTCAACATATCGTATTACCTTTGCTGCTAACAACTATGAAACTGCAAATTTAATATCACAATTAGTCGGTAATAAAACTGTAGAACAAAGATCATTCTCCAAACCTATATTTTTTGATCTTAATATTTCTACTAGAACACAAAATGTTTCTCAAGTTCAAAGGGCTTTACTTTTACCTCAAGAAGTAATACAGTTACCAAGAGATGAGCAGATTATTTTAATAGAGTCTTTTCCTCCGATAAAATCTCGTAAGATTAAATATTTTGAGGATAAGTTTTTTACCAGTAGATTATTACCGCCGACTTTTGTACCTACTCAAGTACCTTTTGATCCGCGAGCAAATAATAACGAAACTTCTCATTAGACAGAAGAGGCTGCTGTTGCTCCAGAAAACAGTGAGTAATATATACCCAAATGATTTGAGTATAATTCTACTCTTAAAAGAAAAGAAGTATATACGAAGATGCGTTCAGCTATTATTGATATCGGTTCAAATGCTTTAAGAGCTGTAGTTTATGAAACCGATGAGCTTGGAGCTCCTGAAATTTTTAATTATAAATTCAAAAATTATCTAACTAATCTACTTAATTTAGATAATTTAGACATAAAACATCAAACATATTTATCTTTACAATATCTTATTCACATCTTCAATAAGCTTTCCGTTACTAATATTAGATGCGTCGCAACTGCTATACTCAGAGGTCACCCTAAAGCAGAAGAATTCAAAACAATAATTGAAAAGAAATTCAATATTGAAGTTGAGATTATCTCAGGTGAACGTGAAGCTTATTTAACTGCTGCAGGTTTAATCTCCGGAATTAGCGATGCTTCAGGTATTGTAGCTGATCTTGGGGGCGGCAGCTTAGAGCTTGCACAAATTGCGGATAAAAAAGTTGGTAAGTTAAAATCGCTACCGCTTGGCACACGAATTATTGCTAATAATAATTTTGATAACCTTAGGCTTATTACTGAATTAATTGAAAAAGAATTTGGTCTTGAGCATTATTCTAATCTATATTTAATCGGTGGTGCATTACGTTTAATGAGCCGCATATATATGGAGTCTATTAATTATCCTCTTAAAAATTTACATAACTTTGAAATAAGCCGTGTAGAGTTCGAGCTATATTTGGAAAAATTATCACAAATCGATAAGTTAAAGCTTAGCTATTATGAACAAAAAGCGATTAATTATAACGCTGTTTTAGTAATAAAAGCGATGATTAAAGTATTTTTTCCAGAGAAAATTATCATCTCAAATTATGGCTTAAAAGAAGGGGTGAGATTTGATTCACTACCGGATAATGAAAAAGAAAAAGATATTATTTATGAGCGAGTTAAGAGATTAGTAAAATTTGATAGAAATATATGTAAAATCGATCAATATATTGAAGCCGTAAAATATCTTCTTATTAATCCAGATAATACCACTCTAATAACAGTGGAGCTAGCTATAATGCTTGCTCAGTATAACAAAAATATCGATAAAACACTCAGAGCTAATTTCGTTTCAGAATTTATTCTATCTTCAGATATTCCCTTTAGCCATAGACAGCGTCTAATGCTTGGTATTGCACTAACTGTTACTTATACTGCTAAAACTGATATGAATATTAATAAGATAGCTAAAAAAATGATCAGTAAAAGTGATTATTATAACAGCCATATTATCGGTTATTATATAAAGATTGCTAGAGAAATCGATGGACCAGAATTTCAAGAACCCTCTTTCTCTATCAAGCTAAAAGATGACGAATTTTTACAAATTAATACTTCTATCCTTCCTAAACAAGTCTTCGAAAAAGTCCATGAACGCCTAAAGGATATAAGAAGTGCTAGGAAAAATATCAACCAAAGCTTTAGTGATTAATGGCTTCAAGCAATAAGGTTGATACATCAAATTTAGCGAGTCTCGATTGTGCTCACGTATTTAATGTACGCTTAGCCGACTCGCTCACAAATTTAATGTCTGAACCTCATTGCTTTTTGCTATAGTTATTTACATACATTACATAAAATAGTATAATACATGAAGTATGATAATTTTATTAGGATATAGATATGGCACAGATAGTTAAGGCAACAGAAGCTGTTCGTTCATTTTCCGATATTATTAACCGTGTTTATTATAAAGGCGAAAGCTTTGATATTCAAAAAGGTAATAATATCGTGGCAAGGATTACTCCTGCTCATCCAATTGATAAACCTAAAAAAACTTTAAAAGAGTTTTTTGAACACGCTCCTACATTAGATGCAGATGACGCTGAACAATTTAAAAAAGTTGTATATAAAGCACGACAAAAATATGATTTTAAAAGGGATGATAAATGGAAGTAGTTATTGATACCTCTGTATTAGTAGATTTAGAAAAAAGTAAATTAACCTATGAAATACTGGAAGATTATCAACAATGTTATATTAGCCCTATTACCATAACAGAATTATTAATAGGAGTAGATAGAGCAGATAATGAAAATAGACGTATTAAACGTTTAGCCTTCATCGAATATATATTAGAATCACTTGAAAATACTATAAGTAAGTAGAACAGAACCTATTTAAAATAATAAGATTTTAAATAGGTAATGATGAACAGAAAATATAGACACTTATCTCGAGAAGAGAGATATGAGATAAAAAGAATGTATGACCTAGGAGTCAGTATTAATAAGATAGCACAACATCTTACGAGGTCTAAAAGCACTATTAGTATGGAGCTAAAAAGAAATAAGGTAAAAGATAAGTATATGCCTTGTGTTGCTCAGGAAAAATATGAAAACAGGATGTATCAGCAAGAGTTATTAAAAATAGAAAAGAACCCTATGTTGTTAGATTATATTAAAAATGCTATGATTCGCAAGAAATGGTCGCCGGATGCTATAGCCGGAAAGTTAAAACTAGACAAAAATACAGCTTTGTGTATCAGTACAGAAAGTATATATAGATTTGTTTACACTTCTGTAGTAGCAGCTAAATTAAAGTTATATAGCTATTTACCTTCTAAAAGATATAAAAGGCAAGAAAAGAGGGAAGAGGCGTCAAAGGATCATTATACCACAAAGGATCTCAATACATCAGCGTGATGCAATAGCTACGAAAAAGGTAGAAGTAGGGAATTTTGAGGCAGATCTTACATTTCATAAAGGTAATCAAAGTATGAATATTGGTGCACTGGTGGATAAAAAGAGTCAAAAGATTATTTTAGTGCTGAATAACTCCAAGAGAGCTACAACAGTTACCAATGGTTTTTTAAGAAAGATAAAAACTCTTCCAAATAGTGTGAGAAAGACTATTACTATGGATAATGGCAAAGAGTTTGTGGGGCATGTTGCCTATAGACTATCTGGGTTTCAAACTTTCTTTTGTGATCCATACCGCCCTAGACAAAAAGCATTAGTGGAAAAAATGAATTCTATGATTCATAGAATTTTACCTAAAAATACAGATATTACTACCGTTACACAAAGAGGTCTTGACAATGTTGCTGAGATTTTAAATAACATGCCAAGAAAGATTTTTGGTTATAAAACCCCCAATGAAATTTGGGCAGAAAATTTATAGGTTTTGTTCTACTTAGTCCTTGCATTTTCATTAAAAATCTGTATCATTTTTCGACCGCTGTTGACATAGGAATAGTAATTGCTATAACAGGAACTTATGCTAGAACACGTTTACGTGCAACTCGTGATTTTATAGATGCTAAACAGCAAGTTAAAAATAGCTTTAGTAAAGCTAATATGGATATAAAGATACTTGAAAATGATCCTATTTGGAAAAAAAAAGTTAACTGGAAAACTTCTGTATCTTATTTTTTAATTCAATGCTCCTGACCTGTCACATTTTATCTTGTATTTTTTTACTGCAGTAATATTTTGAAAGATACTTTTCATTATACTTCTGAACAAGTTATAACTCATAATTTCTTTGTCTCTATTATACAATTTGGGTTAGCTTTATTTATTAGATGTTACTTAAGTGGTATAATACATCCTTTAAAAATTCTTAAAGGATTTTTATTTACATTTTCATTATTTATTATTACTTGTCCATATCTGTTAAATAACCTTAGTTCCCCCACAGAATTATTTATTATTCAGACAATTTTAGCAGTAATTGGTTTAGGAGATGTTCCTGCTATACCGATTTTCTTTAAATATTTTCCGGTTTTTAAAAGGTTTACCTATTCAAGTTTTTTATATGCTTTATCTCGTGCTTTAATACATGTAGCTACTTCGTTTGGTATGGTATATTTAGTAAAATATTTTGGTCACTGGGGAATATTATTTATTGCAATTCCGATAAGTATAGGTTATGGATTCGGGTTATTTCACTTTGAACAGTTAGAAAAGAAGAATCAGAGTTATTTTTAGAAATAACTCTGTTGGATTCTAATATTTTTAAAGATAGTTCTAATAATTTATTTCTTATTTTTGGTGTTCCTAAATATATACTTAAAATTAAAAATTTTCTCAATGTTTCCTCTATAATTTTTTTAGCTTTCTCAGGTGATTTAGCACCTAAAGTTGTTTGTACGTTATGGATGCGGTCAAATAGCTTAATTAATACTGTGTCGTATCTTTTTTGTTTAACTAATATATTCAGACTTTCTTCAGCGGTAATTTTCCCGTATGGTTTAACTCTGGTCAAGCCCTCTACGTGCTTTGCCACTTCTTCCCCGAAGATTTCGGCAATCATTTCTTCATTAAGTTCTGTATCTTCGATAGTATCATGAAGTAGTGCCGCTTGCATCATTACAGACGTGTAAAGCTTAGGTACTTCTGCGGCTGTAAACTCTGCCACCATAATTGCCACTTCAATTGGATGAGAATAATATGGATCGCCTGATTTTCGTATTTGGAAGCCGTGATATTTACGAGCGTAATATATCCCTTTTTTGACTTCTTCTAAATCTATTGGGTTTGCTACTTTAGTATTTAAATAGTGAAGTTTATCGAGAAGTTTTTTAGCATAAATGCATTCTTCAAACTTTTCTTTCCAAGAGCTTAAATCTTCCATAAAAGTTTATTTTTAGTTAGTTAAAACAATTCTTGTAGCAGCTTATATTTAAAATGAAAAGTAAAAAGTTATAATAATGAATATTTTTTAAACTTTATATTGCAAAATTCAATCATAACTTACTTATAGAAAATAAAAGTAATCCCCGCCGCAAGCAGCGGGGTATTTTAGAAGAAAGCTAGCTGATGATCCTCATGCAGTTTCTGATATTCCTTGCCTTGGTTTTTTACGTATTTTCCTATCATATTCTCATTTCCATGCTTACCTACCGTACTCGTAAAATATCCATCAGTCCAAAATTCTCCACCCCATAATTGTTTCTTTACCTGTGGACACTGTCTAAATATTTGACGAGCTGTAACACTTTTAATTGTTGTTACTATTTTTGTTACGCTATAGGTTGGTACAGATTGTACCAAAAAATGGACATGATCTTCATCAACCCCTATTTCTAAAAATTTTATTTGATATCTCTTTTCTATCTCTAAACATATTTCTCGTAATACTTGATCAACTGATACGTCAAACACTGCTCGGCGATATTTTGCTGGAAATACCATGTGATACAGCAGTACCGTAACATTATGACTTTTATGTATATATTTGCTCATTCCGCCATATTACGCCGCAAGCGGCGGGGAATATACCCAAAAGAGATTTAAAAAATATACTCTACCCCTCAAACTATAGTAAAGTTAATTAGATTTTGTGACAGACGCAAGGAGCGATATCTATAATAATAGGCGAGTCGACGAGCAACGAAATACTAATTTTAATTCACTTAAAACTAATATAACAAAACTTGACAAAAGCCTTACTTAAGTCTAATTTATACTCATGGAAAATTCATATTACGTATCCAAAAAAATAATAAAAAATGCTATGCATTTTACTGGATTGCTTCGTCGAAACTTTCAGTTTCTTCTCGCAATGACGGGAAAAAGCAATCCACGTGGGCAACGCATTACGTACCATTCTCCTCATTAATCAAGACCATTAGCTACTTAAATATCTTTTTATATATTGTATGAGTACAATAAAACCTCATCAAGTGATAACATTAGACACAAAACAAACCAATTTATTAGAAGAATTAAGCCAAATAGCAATAGAGTTTAATAAACCTAAGAGCTTACTTAAATTCTTTAACAAAACTAACCTTAAAAGTGGAATTTATTTATTTGGTCCGGTTGGCACAGGTAAAACTATGTTGATGAATTCTTTTTTTGAAAAGCTTAACGTGCCAAAAATAATTATTCATTATCAAAATTTTATGCAGGATATTCACAAAACGATGCATAAATTACAACTGGAAAATCAAAAAGATATCGTCCCCAAAATTGCTAAAGATTATGCTAAAAAAACTAAAATACTTGGGATAGATGAATTTGAGATTAAGGATATCACCGATGCAATGATAATCGATAGATTATTTGATGAGCTAATAAAACAAAATGTTTTCATTTTCATAACTTCTAACTCGCAACCTAATAATTTATATAAGGATGGGCTGCAAAGAAATTCATTTTTGCCGTTTATCGATAAAATAAATAACGAGTTTTATGTCAAACATCTTGATAATCATCACGATTATAGATTTGATAAAGCTTTAAATGTTAAAGGCGATAGGATTATTTATCCTCTAACACCTAAAAATCAAGATAAGTTCCAAAAAATTATTGTAGATATTAGTGATAATAATTTCATTCCGCAAACTATTGAAGTTTTAGGGAGAGAAATATCCTTTCAAAAAGTTCATAAAAGAATATTAATCACTGATTTTAATGAACTATTTACAAGAAATCTTAGCTACATTGATTACGTCAATATTTGCCAGAAATTTAATATTATCATTGTACAGAATATGCAAATTATTCCACCTGATAACACTAATTTAGCAGTCAGATTTATCAACTTTATTGATAACGCTTATTTTTATAAAATTCTACTTTTTATGAATTTAGAAGATAACCCTAATAAAATATATCAGGGGACAGCTAGAGCCGAAGAGTTCAAACGCACCATCTCAAGGCTAAACGAAATGAATAGCGAGTCTTACTTATTAAACAACGATTTTAGAAATTGAATTTCAATTTTTTATTTATCTAACTCATTAAAAAATTTCATAAATTTATTGATATCTATTTTTATATCATCTTCTAAATGTTCTTCAGTTGTTTGATCTACGTAATAAGGATAATAATCGCATAACATATAATTTGCCATTCTCTTATAAAAACTTCTTGGAGGATTTGTACCGTGATCAATTTCCACGACTTTACATTTAGGAGTTGCAAAAATAAGATTGGCAAACCCTGAGCCGTGTATCCCGATTATTATTTTCGCCTTATTAAAAATTTGAGCTTGCTCATGAGGGGAAAGTAGCTCTAAATATATTACTTTAAAACCAATTTTCTCTATTTCTTCTATTAATTTTTCTTCATTGATTATTTTTCTACTAGAAGCATATTTACGTGAGATATATATTTTATCATAAGTTTTTATATCATCCTTATTATTTTTAAGAAAGATATTCCTTAAATCTTTTTTTAACCAAAAAGGTAAAACTGTACCTTTTACAGGAATAAACGGTACAGATGGTACAATTAAGTTAGAAGCTTGAATTATACAATCACTATTTACTACTAAAAGCTTATCTTCACTTATATTTAAATAATTTAATACTACTTCTAGTGATTTAATTTGCCACTAATATTTTAAATTATTAACATAAATACGATCATACTCAAAGTTTGATTCTTTTAATATAATTAATCTAGGCAAAACTTGCAGTATGAAAATACTATAAGTAAGTAGAACAGAACCTATTTAAAATAATAAGATTTTAAATAGGTAATGATGAACAGAAAATATAGACACTTATCTCGAGAAGAGAGATATGAGATAAAAAGAATGTATGACCTAGGAGTCAGTATTAATAAGATAGCACAACATCTTACGAGGTCTAAAAGCACTATTAGTATGGAGCTAAAAAGACAAAACTTACGCTATGAGTAAAAAAGTGATAAATTATTGTAAAAATAATTAAACATGTCAAAGAGGATAAAGTTGCAAGCAATACCAATTAATAGGACAGATTATTGTCAATTTTTAATAGTTAGCCAAAAGAATTATAGTTTAACCTACTACGCTGAACATGCAAAGAAATGTAGTCATGATGTTATTAATAGATTTTTAAGGAATGAAAAATATACACCTTCTTTGTTATGGGAACACATCAAGAATGATGTTATTTTTTCATCTAATGGATATACAATATTTGATGATACGGTTTTAAATAAAAGGAATACGAAGCAAATAGAAATTGCAAGATCGCAGTACAGTGGAGCTACAGGTAGAGTTACTAAAGGTATAGGAGTAGTGAGTCTGGTATATTATAACCCTGATATTAATAAGTTTTGGGTAATAGATTATCGAATTTTTGCACCTGATCATGATGGAGCAACAAAACTAGAACACCTATTAAACATGTTAAATAATGCTGTTTATAGCAAGAAGATTCCTTTTCAAACAGTACTTTTTGACACATGGTATTCTACACACAAAATTATGCAACATGTTGACTCTCTGGGGAAATATTATTATGCCCCTATTAAAGCCAATAGAAACGTTAGTAAAACGCACGATTCTAAACCTTATAAAGCTGTAAAAGAGTTGACATTTTCAGATGAAGAGATCAGGCATGGAGTAGAGATTCATATAAAAGGCTTTGCTAAAAATAAGCATGTTAATTTGTTTAAATTTACTGTTCCTACCAACAGAGTTGAGTATGTTGTTACCAATAACAAAACTCACAAATCTTCTAAAGCTGCACAAGATGAGTGTGGCTTTCGATGGGTAATTGAGAGCATGCACAGAGAAATTAAGCAACTTACTGGGATAGAACGTTGTCAATGCAGGAAACAGCGTATTCAACGTAATCATATTAGTTGGGCATTTTTAGTTTGGGCATTTCTCAAAAGGACTGCAAATACAATCGGTAAAACGGTTTACCAAATAAAGTTAGGGCTTTTAGATGACTATATGCAACAACAGCTGCGTTCTCCATCTTTACGATATTTAGAACCAAACATAGCGTAAGTTTTGTCTGTTCTATGCTCACGTGGGCAGCCACCTAACTTCCATAAAGCATCCTGTAGTGATTGAGATAAAGCAGTAAAGCTCTCTCCACCTTGAATAATTTTCATAAAAGACCAATTGCTATAAGCTAAGCGAAAGTGATATAAAATATGCTGAAATACCTGACCTTTAATTGTAATATTAATACCTTTTAAGAAAGTGAAATCTGATAAACATTGATGTCCCGGTTCATGTAACTGACGAAAAACAATTTCTTTCTCCGGACCATGTAGTGCTTTCCACTTACTAACACGTCTTTGCATAGTTCTTAATATACTATCCGGATATTCTCCAGGATGATGATCCTGTAGATATTCTAATAATGTTAATGATGTTAAATGTGGTATTTGTTCTAATAAAGGCACTATAATTGGTTCCCACACTTTGTCTAAAGGATCATTAATACGTTTAGAAACTTTTTTACATTGTTTTTGTGGTAGCCCTCTTCTTTCTATATTTCTAGCAGTACGTTCTGAAAATCCTGCTTTAGCTGATGCAATAACTTGGTTTAAACCTGCTTTTCTTAATGTCATATATACCTTTACTTGTTGGTGTGTTATTCTTTTCCCAGACATCTTTGCAACTAATTAATTTGTTTAGATGTCTATTTTATTATCGGCAAAGAAAACTGTCACCCCTCGGCAATAATATCTGTCATTGCATAATCTATTCATTACCTCCTTATTCAGAAGATATTACTTTAATACTGTATCATTTTACTTCCGTTGCTAACACAAGTGCTCTGATATTTAACTCAGCTCCTATATCCTTGTCTAAAAAGATTGTAGTAAGTTTCTTGCTTTTTGAATTTTGGTCAAAAGACTCTTTGTGGTTGTATTTCTGCAAGCATATTTGTAAGAAGGATAGTAACATAGTCTTACCAGAACCTGTAGAGCCTATTACTGAAGTACTTGCGTTGTTCTTTTCACCAAACTCATCTTTGCCAAGTTTTGACTCGTGAAGATTTAAGTAGTAAGCCTGCTTATTAGGAGTTTTAAGGATTGCTAGAGCCTCCCCCCAACAATTCTGGTCTCTTTTGCCACTTTCAAAATTGTGGAAACTTGCACAAAACTTACGCTATGTTTGATATAATGCCCATGAATTAAGGGATATTATGAAGTGCTTCACTATAAAACATTGCTGTGTAATAAGAGTTTTTAGCATATTTGCTATAACATAGCGTAAGTTTTGTTGCAAAATCTACAAAATGTCTACCTGTCATAGAAGAAAGACGAGGTCTGTAGTCAAATACGGCAGGAAGTTGCGAGAAAAAATTACCATATAATGATAATTCAGCAAGTATTGGTACAAAGCCTAAATTACTTAAGATACTCATCTGCTTATTTGTGCTTTGTTTTGTTTCCTCTAAAGAATTACCATATACCACTAAGCTAAAATGATACTTGCCAAAGAAAATCTCATTACCAGCAAGTTCGTCTTTAGCATCAATTAAATCATCTCTTTGCGTTAATGCGTCATCTTCCGAAGCTCTGAGCTTCTTAATTACATTGTTAATGAAACTCAAAGATTTTCTTTTGCTTACGCACGAGAAAGATTGTGTTAATACGAAATCACAATCAGATATTAGTAAGCTACTCATACTTAAACTATTGCTGCTATCTGGAAACTCTAATATCTCAATGATTTTAAAGAACTTCTTGCCTATTGATGTGTTAATTTGTCCGTTCTGATTGGCAAAATATACGTCATTTGTTCCAAATGTCTCGTAGATAGGTTTTTTTAGTACTGGTATTTTTTGCCAAACATTTGAAATCAGGAAATTAAAGAACTCTAACTGCTTTGAAAACAATACGCCTGCGGCATTTTGGTAGGTATAGCATAAATCATTAAGATACTGACAATTTAATAGTATTAAAAACAGCATCATAAAATGTTTCAAAATCTCCTACAACTTTCCTAATTTCATTTTTTATCTTAAACCAGTAATGCTCTATAGGATTTAAATCAGGAGAGTAAGTTGGTAAATACAATATGGTACAACCAACGGATTCAATGAACTCTTTAACTTTAGAATTTTTATGAAAATTAATGTTATCCATAATAACGGTTTGCCCAGGTTGTAATTCTGTAATTAATACATCCCTAATATAAGTTTTAAAGACCTCTGTATTACAATTACCTTCAAATATTACAGGAGCAATAAGATTACCATTACAAAGACCAGCTATCATACTTATTCTAAATTTATGTTGATACACCTTTTCTCCATAACACCTTTGTCCTATAATGCTCCATCCATACTCTTTGCAAGCATTATCCTCTATTCCAGATTCATCAAGATATACTAATTTGTCTTTTGTGATGGTTTGTATCTTTGCTATAAATTCATTTCTTAATTTAATATCTCTTTTCGGATGAAAATGAGTTTTGTTTATAGCTATAGCCAAGTTTTCTGATTTGTCTTAAAATAGTAAAACTTACGCTATGTTTGGTTCTAAATATCGTAAAGATGGAGAACGCAGCTGTTGTTGCATATAGTCATCTAAAAGCCCTAACTTTATTTGGTAAACCGTTTTACCGATTGTATTTGCAGTCCTTTTGAGAAATGCCCAAACTAAAAATGCCCAACTAATATGATTACGTTGAATACGCTGTTTCCTGCATTGACAACGTTCTATCCCAGTAAGTTGCTTAATTTCTCTGTGCATGCTCTCAATTACCCATCGAAAGCCACACTCATCTTGTGCAGCTTTAGAAGATTTTTGAGTTTTGTTATTGGTAACAACATACTCAACTCTGTTGGTAGGAACAGTAAATTTAAACAAATTAACATGCTTATTTTTAGCAAAGCCTTTTATATGAATCTCTCTCCATACCTGATCTCTTCATCTGAAAATGTCAACTCTTTTACAGTTTTATAAGGTTTAGAATCGTGCGTTTTACTAACGTTTCTATTGGCTTTAATAGGGGCATAATAATATTTCCCCAGAGAGTCAACATGTTGCATAATTTTGTGTGTAGAATACCATGTGTCAAAAAGTACTGTGAAAAGGAATCTTCTTGCTATAAACAGCATTATTTAACATGTTTAATAGGTGTTCTAGTTTTGTTGCTCCATCATGATCAGGTGCAAAAATTCGATAATCTATTACCCAAAACTTATTAATATCAGGGTTATAATATACCAGACTCACTACTCCTATACCTTTAGTAACTCTACCTGTAGCTCCACTGTACTGCGATCTTGCAATTTCTATTTGCTTCGTATTCCTTTTATTTAAAACCGTATCATCAAATATTGTATATCCATTAGATGAAAAAATAACATCATTCTTGATGTGTTCCCATAACAAAGAAGGTGTATATTTTTCATTCCTTAAAAATCTATTAATAACATCATGACTACATTTCTTTGCATGTTCAGCGTAGTAGGTTAAACTATAATTCTTTTGGCTAACTATTAAAAATTGACAATAATCTGTCCTATTAATTGGTATTGCTTGCAACTTTATCCTCTTTGACATGTTTAATTATTTTTACAATAATTTATCACTTTTTTACTCATAGCGTAAGTTTTGATTATTATGCCCCTATTAAAGCCAATAGAAACGTTAGTAAAACACACGATTCTAAACCTTATAAAGCTGTAAAAGAGTTGACATTTTCAGATGAAGAGATCAGGCATGGAGTAGAGATTCATATAAAAGGCTTTGCTAAAAATAAGCATGTTAATTTGTTTAAATTTACTGTTCCTACCAACAGAGTTGAGTATGTTGTTACCAATAACAAAACTCAAAAATCTTCTAAAGCTGCACAAGATGAGTGTGGCTTTCGATGGGTAATTGAGAGCATGCACAGAGAAATTAAGCAACTTACTGGGATAGAACGTTGTCAATGCAGGAAACAGCGTATTCAACGTAATCATATTAGTTGTGCATTTTTAGTTTGGGCATTTCTCAAAAGGACTGCAAATACAATCGGTAAAACGGTTTACCAAATAAAGTTAGGGCTTTTAGATGACTATATGCAACAACAGCTGCGTTCTCCATCTTTACGATATTTAGAACCAAACATAGCGTAAGTTTTGAAGAAATAAGGTAAAAGATAAGTATATGCCTTGTGTTGCTCAGGAAAAATATGAAAACAGGATGTATCAGCAAGAGTTATTAAAAATAGAAAAGAACCCTATGTTGTTAGATTATATTAAAAATGCTATGATTCGCAAGAAATGGTCGCCGGATGCTATATAGCATAAGTCATTAAGGTACTGACAGAGCGAGAGTATCATGTTATAGTAAGCAAATATTAACAAGCATGTAAAGAGATATGGCACGAGCATATGCAATAGAACTAAGACTAAGAGTTATAAAAGCTGTAGAAGCAGGGATACGAATAAGTAAGGTAAGTAAATTATTTAATGTAAGTCGTGATACTATATATAAATGGAAAAAATTAAAAGATAAGCAAGGTACTTTAGAAGCAGCAACTGGTTATCAGAAAGGACATAGTCATAAGATAAAAGATTCAGAATCTTTTAAAGAATTTTTTAAAGCTAATATGAATAAAACATCAAAGGAGTTAGCAAAGCAATGGGGTAATATTGCATCTGTAACTATTTTAAGACAAATCAGAAAACTTGGCTATAGCTATAAACAAAACTCATTTTCATCCGAAAAGAGATATTAAATTAAGAAATGAATTTATAGCAAAGATACAAACCATCACAAAAGACAAATTAGTATATCTTGATGAATCTGGAATAGAGGATAATGCTTGCAAAGAGTATGGATGGAGCATTATAGGACAAAGGTGTTATGGAGAAAAGGTGTATCAACATAAATTTAGAATAAGTATGATAGCTGGTCTTTGTAATGGTAATCTTATTGCTCCTGTAATATTTGAAGGTAATTGTAATACAGAGGTCTTTAAAACTTATATTAGGGATGTATTAATTACAGAATTACAACCTGGGCAAACCGTTATTATGGATAACATTAATTTTCATAAAAATTCTAAAGTTAAAGAGTTCATTGAATCCGTTGGTTGTACCATATTGTATTTACCAACTTACTCTCCTGATTTAAATCCTATAGAGCATTACTGGTTTAAGATAAAAAATGAAATTAGGAAAGTTGTAGGAGATTTTGAAACATTTTATGATGCTGTTTTTAATACTATTAAATTGTCAGTATCTTAATGATTTATGCTATAGCCGGAAAGTTAAAACTAGACAAAAATACAGCTTTGTGTATCAGTACAGAAAGTATATATAGATTTGTTTACACTTCTGCAGTAGCAGCTAAATTAAAGTTATATAGCTATTTACCTTCTAAAAGATATAAAAGGCAAGAAAGAGGGAAGAGGCGTCAAAGGATCATTATACCACAAAGGATCTCAATACATCAGTGTGATGCAATAGCTACGAAAAAGGTAGAAGTAGGGAATTTTGAGGCAGATCTTACATTTTATAAAGGTAATCAAAGTATGAATATTGGTGCACTGGTGGATAATAAAGAGTCAAAAGATTATTTTAGTGCTGAATAACTCCAAGAGAGCTACAACAGTTACCAATGGTTTTTTAAGAAAGATAAAAACTCTTCCAAATAGTGTGAGAAAGACTATTACTATGGATAATGGCAAAGAGTTTGTGGGGCATGTTGCCTATAGACTATCTGGGTTTCAAACTTTCTTTTGTGATCCATACCGCCCTAGACAAAAAGCATTAGTGGAAAAAATGAATTCTATGATTCATAGAATTTTACCTAAAAATACAGATATTACTACCGTTACACAAAGAGGTCTTGACAATGTTGCTGAGATTTTAAATAACATGCCAAGAAAGATTTTTGGTTATAAAACCCCCAATGAAATTTGGGCAGAAAATTTATAGGTTTTGTTCTACTTAGTCCTTGCATTTTCAAAACAATAAAAGAGACTTCAGAGATATACTCTATTAGTAGGAAGACTATAATAGAGTGGAAAAAATTAAAGAAACAAACTGGGGATGTCAAAGCAAAAAGTGGTTATCATACAGGACATCGTAGAATAATAAGAGACATAGAGGGAATAAAAGTAATCCCCGCCGCAAGCAGCGGGGTATTTTAGAAGAAAGCTAGCTGATGATCCTCATGCAGTTTCTGATATTCCTTGCCTTGGTTTTTTACGTATTTTCCTATCATATTCTCATTTCCATGCTTACCTACCGTACTCGTAAAATATCCATCAGTCCAAAATTCTCCACCCCATAATTGTTTCTTTACCTGTGGACACTGTCTAAATATTTGACGAGCTGTAACACTTTTAATTGTTGTTACTATTTTTGTTACGCTATAGGTTGGTACAGATTGTACCAAAAAATGGACATGATCTTCATCAACCCCTATTTCTAAAAATTTTATTTGATATCTCTTTTCTATCTCTAAACATATTTCTCGTAATACTTGATCAACTGATACGTCAAACACTGCTCGGCGATATTTTGCTGGAAATACCATGTGATACAGCAGTACCGTAACATTATGACTTTTATGTATATATTTGCTCATTCCGCCATATTACGCCGCAAGCGGCGGGGAATATACCCAAAAGAGATTTAAAAAATTTATAGAATTAAATTTTCAAAACTTACGCTATGTTTGATATAATGCCCATGAATTAAGGGATATTATGAAGTGCTTCACTATAAAACATTGCTGTGTAATAAGAGTTTTTAGCATATTTGCTATAACATAGCGTAAGTTTTGTTTTGATAAAACCACCATGGAGCTAGCTAATAACTGGAGTCAAAAAGTATCTGCAAGTACGATATCAAGATTGCTTAATAAATTAGGTTATAGTTATAAAAAAAACTTTTCTTCATCCCAAAAGGGATATTGGTCTAAGGAATGAGTTTATATTGAAACTAAAAACTATAGATAAACAAGATTTAGTATTTATCGATGAGTCTGGGATAGAAGATAATAGCTGTAGAGAACACGGGTGGAGCATTATCGGTCAAAGATGTTATGGTGAAAAGGTCTATCAACATAAATCACGGATTAGTATGATTGCTGGGCTGTGTGTCAAAGATATTATTGCCCCAATAATATTTGATGGGACATGTAATAAGGACATTTTTGAAACTTATGTACAAGAGATATTGATCAAGGAATTAAAGGCTGGTCAGATAGTAGTAATGGATAATATTAATTTTCATAAAAGTACAAAAGTGAAAACGTTAATTGAATCTGTTGGTTGCAGTATTTTATTTTTACCAACTTACTCTCCTGACTTAAATCCTATTGAGCATTACTGGTTTAAAATCAAGAATGAAATAAGAAAAACTATTTCTAATTTTGAGCACTTTTTTGATGCTGTTTACTATGCTCTTAAAAAATCACTACCTTATCGCATTAAGCTATACCTCGCATAGCCCCGCTCCTTACAAGCCATATAGACCCAACTGCTTCTAAAGCTAATTACCTAGAACCTCTTGCACGCAAGCGTAAACAAAATACAGAACCAGAAATTAATTCAAAGAAACATAAAACTATAATTAATTCTGAAGATAGTACTAACATTTTGTATTCATCTATTGCAAATAATAAATTAGATAAAAATCTTAACCCTGCAAATAATAAAACAACAACTACCTCATATGATGAGCTAGATAATTTATTTCTTGCGTTTTCTAATACAAATAATGTACCTGACAATCCTATTATAGACGAAGTGGAATTAATCGGTAGTAAATCTACTTAATATAACAAGCTTTTTTAACGGCTTCTATTACGTCGTTTTCGCTTGGTAGTGCTAGTTTTTCGAGATTCACAGCATAAGGAAGAGGTACATCTTTACCGCTGACAATCTCTATTGGTGCATCTAAATAATCAAATGCTTCTTTCATCACGATAGCTGCGATAGTTGCACCAACACCGGCAAAAAACCATCCTTCTTCAACTACAACTAAACGACCGGTTTTCTTTACCGACTCTATTATAGTATCTATATCAAGCGGTTTGATAGTGCGTAAATCTATAACCTCACAATTAATATTATCATTTTGTAAAATATTTGCCGCATCTAATGCAAGTTTTACCTGAATCGAGAATGTCACTATAGTAACACTATCGCCCTCTTTTAAGATTTTTGCCTTACCGAACGGAATAGGCTCAATATTTTCAGAAATATTGAAACTGTAACCATATAAAATCTCATTTTCTAAGAAAATAACCGGATTATCGTCTCTAATGGCTGTAATCATCAGCCCTTTATGATCTTCAGCACTATATGGGGCTACTACTTTCAGCCCAGGTATATGAGCATACAAAGCTGCATAGTTTTGACTGTGTTGAGCAGCTACTCTACTTGCTGCTCCGTTTGGACCTCTAAATACTATTGGGCATCTGACCTGACCACCTGACATGTAATGAGTTTTAGCAGCCGAGTTAACTATATGATCCATCGCTTGCATAGCAAAGTTAAAGGTCATAAACTCAACGATCGGACGAAGTCCTGCAAAGGCTGCCCCGACGGCAAGCCCAGCAAAACCATATTCCGTTATTGGTGTATCGATTACTCTTTTAGAACCAAACTGCTCAAGCAATCCTTGTGTTACTTTATAAGCCCCTTGATACTCAGCGACTTCTTCACCCATGACAAAAACTTTGTCATCTCTTATCATCTCTTCTTGCATCGCATCACGCAATGCTTCCCGTACAGTTATTTGCATCTTTCTTTTTATTTAATTAAATTCTTTATATTTAGCATTGATGTCATCCCGTGGCTTAGGAACTAGATCCAGTAATAAAAAATACAAATATAAAAAGCTCGACTCATCTCGCTTTATGCTGGATCCCGTGGACAAGCCACGGGATGACCCAGTAATACAAGTAAAACGCGCACATCCTAAACATATATATTAGTATAAAGCTCTTCCTCATTAGGCAGTGGGGAATTTTCTGAAAACTCTACCGCCTCTTTAATAACCTCTTTAACTGATTGTTCTATTTCTTTTAAATCAGCTTCGCTTGCATAATTATTTTTTAATATTATCTTGCGTATCTCAGTAATAGGATCACGTTCTTTATACGTTTCTACTTCTTCTTTACTACGATATTTCGCAGGATCGGACATTGAATGCCCACGATAGCGATAGGTTTTTACTTCTAATATTAGCGGCATACTATTTTCTCTAACATATTCCGCTGCTTGTTTAGCACCATTATACATCTCCTCAAAATCCATGCCATTTAGCTGAAACCCTTTGATCCCAAACGATTCACCTTTTTTATAAAGATCACGCATAAAGGTTGAGCGAGCAACTGAAGTACCCATAGAATATTCATTATTTTCGATAATATAGACTACCGGTAAGCTCCATAAGGCAGCCATGTTAAAGGCTTCATATACTTGACCTTGATTAACAGCTCCATCCCCTAAAAAAGTAAAGCAAATATTGTTCGTGCCATTATATTTCTCAGCAAAAGCAAGCCCTGTACCTATTGGCACTTGAGCTCCCACAATACCATGTCCACCATAAAATTTATTCGGCACGCCAAACAAATGCATCGAGCCACCCTTACCTTTTGAACAGCCTGTAGCACGCCCCATAAGCTCCGCAAGCACATATTTAGGCTCTGTACCTGCTAAAATAATATGAGCATGATCACGATAGCTGGTAACCATACTATCTTTTTTTTGCTTAACCATATCTACAGCAGAAATTACTGCTTCCTGTCCAATATATAAATGACAAAAACCGCCTATTTCACCCATACCATATAACTGCCCGCATTTTTCTTCAAAACGCCTAAGCAACAACATATCTTTGAAGCTTTTTATGTATTCTTCTTTTACTGGTTTATATTTTTCTAATTTAATATCCACTCATTACTCCTTATAATCTTAAACGTCATTGCGAGGAGATGCGTAGCAGAGGGGGGAGGCAATCTCATAAAGCATCCTGAGATTGCTTCGTCGAAACTGATAGTTTCTCCTCGCAATGACGGGACACTACAATTTTTTCAAACTCACAAAATACGGCACATGATCCGAAGGTGGTGTCCAATCTCTTGCTTCTGATAATAAATGTATAGAAAACAATTCATCTTTTAAATTATTACTAACCCAAATATGATCAAGCCGTCTACCTCTGTTAGATTTTTTCCAATCTACGTTTCTATAACTCCACCAAGTATAAAATTTTTCATCAAGCGGCACAAAATGCCTACTACTATCAATAAACTTCAATGAGTTTTGCAATTCTACCAATAAAAAACGCTCAATATCAGTATGGCTAATAACATTTCGTAGCTGTTTGCTAGACCATACATCATGCGGGTGCGGTGCAATATTTAAATCACCTGCAATTATAATCTTATCATCTCTGGTGCGGTTATTAGTCAGCCATTCTTGCATTAACCTTATATATTCCAGCTTATGCTTAAACTTTGAATTTTGCTCTATGTCAGGTATATCACCACCGGCAGGAACGTAAAAATTATGTATCTCAATATTATTAACAGTAGCTGCTATATGCCTTTTATCGCCATTATATAGCTCAAGCGAAAAAACATTTTGCAGTGGAAGTTTTGAGATAATAGCAACACCGTTATATGATTTTTGCCCTGAATATATTACATGTTCATAGCCTATATTTTTAATTACTTCAAGAGGAAATAACGGATCATCTACTTTTGTCTCTTGCAATAAAATAATATCAGGCTGATGTGCATATGCCAATCTTTTTAATAAATCAATACGCAAACGCAGTGAATTAATGTTCCACGTAACTATCTTCATCTAGTTTTGGTCATCTCTTATAGCTGCATTTACTATTGCATCTCTGAAATAAATTATTCCAATTTGGTTTAGAGGATTTTTTAGATCAATTTTATCTTGCATTTCTTCAGGAATTTTTACCATAGTATTACTTAGTATAGCAAAATAAAGATTATTAGGCAAAATATATCCCATTTCACTCTGCACTCCTAAAGCTTTACCCGAAAAATGGATCATTGTATGTTTAGAATCAAGGTCAGTAATATAGATACCATATCCCATGTAAGTCTTACGTCCGTCTATTTCTTTTGCAGGAAAATACTTAGTAGTCATAAGCTTATAGGACTTTGTGGAAAGAATTTTACCGCTAATAAAAGTAATCCCCGCCGCAAGCAGCGGGGTATTTTAGAAGAAAGCTAGCTGATGATCCTCATGCAGTTTCTGATATTCCTTGCCTTGGTTTTTTACGTATTTTCCTATCATATTCTCATTTCCATGCTTACCTACCGTACTCGTAAAATATCCATCAGTCCAAAATTCTCCACCCCATAATTGTTTCTTTACCTGTGGACACTGTCTAAATATTTGACGAGCTGTAACACTTTTAATTGTTGTTACTATTTTTGTTACGCTATAGGTTGGTACAGATTGTACCAAAAAATGGACATGATCTTCATCAACCCCTATTTCTAAAAATTTTATTTGATATCTCTTTTCTATCTCTAAACATATTTCTCGTAATACTTGATCAACTGATACGTCAAACACTGCTCGGCGATATTTTGCTGGAAATACCATGTGATACAGCAGTACCGTAACATTATGACTTTTATGTATATATTTGCTCATTCCGCCATATTACGCCGCAAGCGGCGGGGAATATACCCAAAAGAGATTTAATGGTCTAAAAAATTCATCTTGAAAAAAATTACATAAATCTTTTTTAGTTACTTTTTCAATAATCATACCAAGTATAACAAAATTAGTATTACTATATTTAAACTTTTTCCCTATAGGTACTTCTAAAGGCTTAGATACAACATATTGTAATATTTTTTTACGTGCATCTTTTCTAGTCATATTTAAATCTAGTTTTACAAAACCAAAATATTCAGTAATACCACTACTATGAGTTAATAAATTATGAATCGATATTTTATATGCCCAATCAGGTACTTTACCTTGCCACATTTCCAAATCAATATATTTATATATCTTATCATTGACATTTAATAATTTTTGCTCTTGCAGCCTTAAAATTCCTGCAGCAGTTATGGGTTTCGTAGCAGAAGCAATAGGCATCATTTCACTTGCTTTTAACTGTTCACCATTTAAAGCAAAAATGCCTTTAGCTCCTGTTAGTAGTTGTTTATAATCATCGGCAAACATAAAAACAGCATTTACAAATCTATTGCTTATATATTCTTTTTCTGCTTCACTAATTCTTTGCTGAATATCTGCAAAACTATCAACACAATTAACTATTAAAAGAACCAATAATAAAATATAACTACGGAACATAATAACTTTAACTCTATACAAACTAAAACTTAAACTCTATTAAAATAAGAAGGCAATTTTGCTTCTAAATTAACCTCTTTGCCAAAAATTTTTTTAGACAATACTATATTACTAGCATGCAAAAACATATATTTACTATACGGCATTAATTTGTCATTGCCATATTTATTATCACCAAATATTGGACAACCTAGTAATTTAGCATGCAATCTTAATTGATGCATTCTACCCGTAATTGGAATAAATTCAACCAAAAACAAGTTATTGGTAAGTGATTTAAGTAATTTATAATAAGTAATGGCAAGTTTACCATTATTCGTTGAAATATCAGTAATTTTAGGTATACTCCCTTTACTTTTTTCTATGTTAGTCTTGACCTCTCCCTGATCTTTAATTGGTTTTCCATAGGTTACAGCGAGATAGGTCTTTTCAACCAATTTTTCTTTAAAAGCATCATGAAGTTTTACGCTACTTATATAATTCTTAGCAATTAAAAGCAAACCGCTTGTTTCTTTATCAAGTCTATGTACTAACTTAAAATCAGCTCCTTGACTGTTTAAATATTTTAACGCAGAATCAACCGATAAATTAATTTTATTACCACCTTGCGTTGCAAGCCCTGCGGGTTTATTAATCGCTATTATATTATCATCCTCATATATTAAATATTCAGTGGTAATTTTCTTTGCTAATATAATTTCAGCATCAGTAAAAACTAGTTCAGTTGGTTGAATTATAGGTAAATTAAACTTATCATGAATAAAAATTTCATCACCCTCCACTACTCTTAAACTCGCTTCTGCTTTTTTAGAATTTACGATTATTTGCTTTTGACGCAACGCTTTCTCTATCACTCCTTGAGTCAAAAGAGGATATAGACATCTTAAATATTTATCTAACCTTGAGGCGATAGGGCTGTTTACAGTAATGATCATTAAGAATTTTTTATTAAAGAATAGCAGTAAATTATTACTGATAAAAGCACTATAGCAAAAAATTGATGCATAGAAGCTGCTATTATAGGAACATAGTATAAAAGAGTAATTATGCCGGTGGATAATTGTATTAATAAAGCAATAGCCAAATAAAATGCTATTTTATTTAATTTTGGATGTTTAATTTTTAATAAAGAAATGATTAAAGCTATGATGATTATAGATAAGCTATAAGCACCTAGGCGATGCATAAATTGGACAAAAACTGGATCATACCAATTTTTAAAACTAAAGAAATTATCTTTTATTTCTATAGGGATAAAACTGCCCCCCATTAACAGGAAGCTATTATATACTAAACCTGCATCAAGCCCAGCAACTAAAGCACCAAAAAAAATCTGCACATATATTATAGCAATAGCAGCAACAGAAAATATTAGCAGTAATTTTAAATTTGTTTGTGATGGAATTAATAAGATATCACAACAATTTTTGACTAGTTTGTAAAAAAGCAAATGATAAATAATTACGGCAATAATTAGATGAAAAGCTAGACGAAAATGGCTAACAGATGGGTAGTTAACTAAACCGCTTTTAACCATATACCATCCCATAAAGCCTTGCATGCAGAATAACAGCAAAACAATTATATAAGATAATATATCACGATTTTTTATGATCCCTTTAAAATAAAAATACATTAAAGGTAATACATATATTAAACCTGTAGCCCTACCAAGCAAGCGATGCACAAACTCTAATAAATAGATGAATTTAAACTCTGATAAAGTCATCCCGTAATTAACTGCATTATATTCCGGAAACGCTTTATACTTAGCAAATTCAGCTTGCCAAGCATCATAACTAAAGGGAGGCAAAATACCCGTTACTGGACGCCACTCAACTATCGACAAACCGGAATCAGTAAGCCTTGTTATCCCACCTACAATAATCATCGCCACGACCATTATACAACAAGTAAATAGCCATCTAGTTAAATTTTTCTGCACTTATATAGTTTTATTACTTTGTTAAATTTAGATAATTTAAAATACTTAATGTGAGTTCAGGAAATTCTTTTTTGGTATAATCTCCACCAAAATGCCCTTGATTTTTATATTCATGATATTCGCAATTTAAGTGTTTATATAGATATCTAGCATAGTCAATAGGGATCCAGGGATCATCTTCAGAAGCAAATAGACTTATATATTTTTGATTAGAACGTATTTTTTCCCAATTCCATGGGCGAGAAAAATAACCTGATAATTTTTCTTTCTCCATATCTAAATCAGTATGATATGCACCAACCAAAACGGAACCTAAAATAGGATATTGTTCTGCAAAACGCATTGCCGCTATTGCTCCTGAAGAGTGTCCAACTAGAATAGTTTGATCATCAACCTTATTTCATCATGTAGGAAAGGAATCCAATAAAATTCTCGAGCTAAATCAGGATCTGGAAATGTTGCTGCAACTACTTCTATGTCATGCAGTTCTAATTCTTTTTTAACACTTGGAAACCAATTATCCTTTGTTGTAGAATTACCATTACCGGGTACAAATACGATTTTTATCATTTTTATATGGTAAGTTATTGCAAATGGTTAAAGATGTTGTCGCATAGCTCCGATGTCATTCCTACGTGAGGCTTGGGCATTGTTGCGTGGATCAATTTTTCTTCTATCACCCCGTGATTTATTCTATAGTACCGAACATTTTTAAAAAAATGTTATATTTTTTTCAAGTATAGTATATGTCATTCCAGCATAGGCGGGAATCCAGCATAAAGCGAGAGAAATCGAGCTTTTAATTTTTAAAACTCACTGCTTTTATGTTTATTTTGTTCTGGATTCCTGCTTTCGCAGGAATGACATATGAGCAATGCAACAACGCTGGTTTTTCCTCACTATGTCGTATATTACCCCTCACCACCCTCGCTATTCTCTGCCACAGAACTCTCTTTATTAGCCACAGGGCGGTTCTTATTCGATTTTTTATTACGATATCTGCGTTTTGTCTTTTTTGGTAGTGGTTTTTCTTCTACTACTACACCATCATCCGTAATCTCTACTTCTTCCTTTACAACACTTACTACCTGATCTTTTACCTCTTTTATTTCAGGCACTTTTTTCTTTTCTTCACTGACGACATTATTATTGCCTGTTTTCCATTTATGCTTATTTTTACGTAGCTGCTCTTTTTTAGGCTCTTCTTCGGTATAATCAGCACTATGATTTTGAATCACCGGCTTACCAGCATTGAGGTTATTATTATTTTTCTTTAATAATTTTACTTTCTCGATTGAATAACTATCAGATGTAGCGTTAGGATCAGAATAAAAATTGAGCCTTATATTATATTTCTCTTCAATAAATTTTATCTCTTGGCGTTTATTATTAAGTAGATAAATCACCGAAGAAACATTAGCAAAAACATTTATTATATCAATTTTATCTTCGAAAATTTCATTTTCAATAGTACGCAAGATTAGCATAGCATTCGACTCATCGGCTCTAACGACACCTTTACCATTACAATGAGAACAAATTGAGGAGTTAGTTTCTAGGAAAGAAGAACGTAATCTTTGCCTTGAAAATTCAAGCAATCCAAACTGACTAATATTACCGGTTTGTATACGTGCCCGATCACGACTTAAGAATTCTTTAAAAGATCTCTCGATAATTTTACGATTTTTTGTCTCATCCATATCAATGAAATCAACGACTATTAAACCTGATAAATCTCTAAGTTTAACTTGCCTTGCTATTTCTTTTACTGCTTCTAAATTAGTCTTTAAGGCTGTTTCTTCAATATTTTTTTCAGAAGTTGACCTGCCGGAATTCACATCTATAGAAATAAGAGCTTCAGTTGGATTAATAACGATATATCCTCCTGAAGGTAAAGTTACCACAGGCTGGTATAGCTTAATTAACTGCTCTTCTACTTGAAACTTAGTAAATATAGGAGTTTTACTTTTATGCTCTTTAAGTTTTGTCATCTCTGAAGGTAACAAATCTTGCATAAATTTTGCTGCATCTTCATATGCTTCTTGCCCATGAATTATGACCTCTTTGACATTATGATCACACATATCACGTATAGTTTTACGTATTATGCTGTCTTCTTCGTGAATAAAGCACGGAGCTGGAAATTTAACAGTACTTTTACGGATTTTATTCCATAACCTTGATAAATAGCTATAATCTTTTTTCAGGTCCAAAGTACTACAACCTCTACCCGCTGTCCTGATAATTACGCTATAAGGACTCTTATCGCCGTTTACTACCTTATTTAAAATATTCTTAAGCCTTTTTCTTTCATCACCATTTGATATTTTACGAGATATACCATTTTGTGCTGCTTTATTAGGCATTAGAACACAATATTTACCTGCTAAAGATACATAAGTAGTGAAAGCTGCACATTTATTTCCACGCTCCTCTTTAGTAACTTGAACTAGTAATATTTGGTTTTTTCTTATTACGTCCTGTACTTTATATTGCTTATATTGCGGAACATTTTCTTCCTTATCGCTTTGAATAATTTCAATATCATCTGCTGCTTCTAAATTAAGCTCTGACTGAAATTTACTCTCTACTAACTCCTCTATTGCTTTTAGATCGATTTCCTCCCCATCAATTAATGGGTCATATGAAGTAACTACTGGTGCTTCATCTTCATCATCAATGACAATTTTAGGTGGTACTATCTCAGGAAATGCGTTAATTGGAAAATTTTTCTCTGACGCAGGTAAATTGTAATAATTAGGATGTATTTCGCTAAAAGGCAAAAAGCCGCTTTTATCCATACCATATTCTATGAACACAGCTTGCAAAGAGGGTTCTATTCTCGTTACTTTTGCTAAATAAATATTACCTTTATTTTGTTGTTTTCTTGTTGTTTGAAATTCAATATCTTCTATATTATTGCTTTGTCCCAATAAAACTACTCTTGTTTCATTTGAGAAATTAGCATCAATTATTATCTTTTTATTCATTAATCTCGCTCACTAACTCGAAGAATAAATAATTAATATAACACCTTAAGCATATCTTGTATTAATCTATTTAAATAAGTACCTATCTTTCTTTGGATTCTGTGCATAACCATAAGTAAATTAAGTAGCGAATTATATTATTATTTTTCTTACATTAAATTATTTATCATATATAAAAACTACATTAGATATTTATTTTATATATCTAATGCTATATAAGATCATCATACTAAAATATTAACTATAAATATCTTAATGAAATTACAAATCTCTTTAATTATTCAGAATAACTATTTATACTAAACTCTGTATATCTAAAATAGTTTTAACCTTTGTATCGTATCTTGATACAGTAAACTTATTAACTATGAGTTATATACCATGTATGTATGTTTAGCAAACACTTAATTTATGACTTTAAAAAACGATTATAAGACAATTTTATTTTCACTTTTGGGAATATTTATTTTTTCTTGTATTAATGCTACAAATTTTTATACTTCTAAAATTTTCTTACTTATAAATAAAGGTTTAGGCGGAGAAGAGATAAATAATATCAATCAAACTAAATTCCTAGGCTCAATAATTGCTGCTTTCGCTTTAACGCAGCTAATCAATAAATTAAGTAATAAAGTAATTATTATTACTAGTTTAATATTACTCATTCTTTGTACCATTAACTTAGTTTTGCTAGATGATTTTACTTTCATTAAAATTAACTTTATCATAATCAACGCAGGAATATTTGCAT
Source organism: Rickettsia endosymbiont of Gonocerus acuteangulatus (assembly GCF_964026435.1). Classification (NCBI taxonomy): domain Bacteria; kingdom Pseudomonadati; phylum Pseudomonadota; class Alphaproteobacteria; order Rickettsiales; family Rickettsiaceae; genus Rickettsia; species Rickettsia endosymbiont of Gonocerus acuteangulatus. The sequence continues at coordinate 464,193 of NZ_OZ032147.1, read as the reverse complement.
ATTTCACCTCAACAGTACTAGAGATTATTGAAATTTCCGGTGAGAAAAAATATTTTTTCTTAGCTTGTATAATATTATTATGGGCATGCGGCAATTTAATAATAAACTTAATAAGTCAATTCATTAACCCAACAAATAATACCATAATAATTTGTGCTTTATTATACTACATCAATATTTTAACTGAGTTTCTACATTCTAATCCTACTATCCACACTTTGAAATTGGATTCAAAATTTTCATCTTTAATAAAAAATGTGGAATTACAGATATTAACGGGATTTGTAGTATCTTATGTTACCTTAGATATATTTTGGTATTATGAAGCATTTGCGTTAAAAAAAGAATTAGCATTAATTAATCTATCCCTAATATTGAAATATATTTTTACAGGAATATTATTTTCCATAATACCTATTTGTTATCTAATAAATAAAACAAATAAATATTTAGCTAATTTCATATTAACTTTAATCCTACTCATATGCTTTATTTTATTATCACTACATGGTTGGAATAAAAACCTAAATATATTATATGTTATATTGATCGGAAGTTGCTTAGGATCAATTTTTATCTGCAATATTTTAATATTGATTGATAAATTTAAAGGATATGAATTTAGAACAGCACTATTTTCATACTTTTCTATGTGCAGCATAGGCGTTTATGCTGGTGCTTTATCTTCTAGCGTTCCTTACGGCACAGTGAATGGAAGTGACTTCTTATTTTCTATTTCTGCTGTAGTTGGTAGCTTCGTCATTTATCATCTATGGTATCTTATTAGCTATAGATTATATAATATGCCTACAAAATGAAAAACTCCTTAAACAAAAGAGACATCTCAATATTAATCGGTAATGCGTTAGACCATTTTGATACTGCACTTTATGGATTTCTTACTCCACTGCTTGCCGGCATTTTCTTTCCGAATCACGATAAAATAGTAGCATTAATTTTAACTTATAGCGTTCTTGCTACTTCCCTATTTACTCGTCCTATAGGTTCTTACTTTTTTGGAGTAATTGCTAAAAAATATGGTGGAGTTTTTGCATTATCACACTCTTTAATCGGCGTTGCTTTAACCACTGCTTTAATAGGCTTAATACCCTCACATACCCAAATAGGGTGGCTTGCACCGCTGTTATTAGTCGCAATTAGGACTATGCAGGGTATATATTCTGAAGGAGAATGTGCTATTGCTAAGTTATTTATTTTAGAGAATAAAGAAGAAAAAAAAACCTTTAAAGCTTCTTACCTTTATAATACCTCTACCATGTTTGGAATTATCTTCGCATCTTATATCAGTACTATAGTTTTAAATACTGATTATAACGGTTACTGGCGGGTATGCTTTATATTTGGTGGGCTTACTGCACTTGTCGGTTATTTTTTAAGGAAGAGTTCCTCACCTTTGTCATCTACTACTTCTTTATGTCATTCCCGCACGCCTTTATGTCATTCCCGCGTAGGCAGGAATCCAGTAATTAAAAAATACAAATTTTTTTCCTGGATTCCCGCTTTTGCGGGAATGACAATACATCATGACCTACTCACAATATGGAATAATAAACTAAATATCATACGAATCAGCTTTGCCGTAGGCTTTTCATATATGACTTATATAGTGCCATTCGTCTTTATGAACAGCTTTATTCCTCTAATTACTGATATTTCCTTAGAAACAATGATGAAGTTTAATACGGAATTTCTGATTTTTGATATGATTATGATTCCAGTAATCGGGAATCTAACCAAAAAATTTCATTATCTTAAAATATTAAGAGGCACTCTTATATTAATGATTTTAAGCTTAATTCCTCTATGGTGGTTTTTAAACAACTCATCAATATGGTATGTTAATTTTGTTCGTATATTTATTATATTAGCTGGAGTTAGCTTTATTGCCCCATTAAATTGCTGGCTAAATGATCTCTTTAAAACTGCCGATAAATATATGCTAGTTGGTATCGGCAGCAGCATCGGCTCTTCACTAATCGGACGGCTTACCCCCTCCACATGTTTAATGCTCTGGCATATCACAAATAGCAGTATATCGATTGCCATTTATATAACCATGATATCACTAGTAGCTTTATGGTGTGTTAAGCCTAAAGTGAATTGAGATATTCCTCAGGCGTCATACCTATAATCTCTGTTAGTTCCTGATAACAATCTTCATGGACAAGATTGCTAAATTTAGTTTTGTCGTGATCGATTAACGGAGCATATGAAGTGAGCATTTTCTTTTATAAAAGAAATACCTTTCTTAAATTCATATTTATTATTAAGCCCATATTTTCTTGCTATTTCATCAAATATAAAACTATTTATGTCTTGCATTCTATAGTTGTGAATACCAAAACTACCTGTAAGTAAACCATAAGTAATATCATTCTTTTTATATTCTATAACTTCTCTAATATCTTGTAATAACGAATCCCTAATATTTGCATTTAAGTTTTCTTTATATGTGTCATTCTTTAACATAATTAATATCCTTTTTATATTTTATATATAGTATAATTACTACTAAAAATATAAGAAGTAAATTAATTTACTACTATGAATAAAAATATTTGTAGAGCTTTCATAAAATGATAATGGTTTTAATCGACACATTAATTGCAACTTTTTTATTACAACAATACCGCTTTTTAAACTAATTTTTACCAATTAACTTATATTTTTTTAATAAAATATGTTCTTATTAATTAATAAGAATTAAATATTATTAAAAATATGTCTAAAGCTATAATTAGTGAAAAAGCAGAACCTAGAGAGCTAAAAGCACTTTTTATAGTAGGGCTTGATATGAGACCTAATCCTAAAATTTTAGAGATATATGATCAAGAAAATTGTTTGGTGATAGGAGATGGAAAGAACCCTATTAAAAATAACAGATGTAGAGGAGTTACTAAATAAACATAATCTACGAATAAGCCCCAATACCAGAATTGATATTTGTGCACATGGTCGTAGACTAGGAGAAGAGCATACTCTAAATTTAGAAAATAAAAAAATTAAAACAAAAGATTTTTTACAGCAATTACAAAACCTTTCCCCTCAAAATCCTTTATATATTCATATTTGGGCATGCCATGGAGGAACAGCAAATAAAGATGTCGAAATTTTAAATCCAGGAAGTATAGCATAAATCATTAAGATACTGACAATTTAATAGTCAAAACTTACGCTATGTTATAGCAAATATGCTAAAAACTCTTATTACACAGCAATGTTTTATAGTGAAGCACTTCATAATATCCCTTAATTCATGGACATTATATCAAACATAGCGTAAGTTTTGATTTCATAAAGGTAATCAAAGTATGAATATTGGTGCACTGGTGGATAAAAAGAGTCAAAAGATTATTTTAGTGCTGAATAACTCCAAGAGAGCTACAACAGTTACCAATGGTTTTTTAAGAAAGATAAAAACTCTTCCAAATAGTGTGAGAAAGACTATTACTATGGATAATGGCAAAGAGTTTGTGGGGCATGTTGCCTATAGACTATCTGGGTTTCAAACTTTCTTTTGTGATCCATACCGCCCTAGACAAAAAGCATTAGTGGAAAAAATGAATTCTATGATTCATAGAATTTTACCTAAAAATACAGATATTACTACCGTTACACAAAGAGGTCTTGACAATATTGCTGAGATTTTAAATAACATGCCAAGAAAGATTTTTGGTTATAAAACCCCCAATGAAATTTGGGCAGAAAATTTATAGGTTTTGTTCTACTTAGTCCTTGCATTTTCATTTCTGCAACAAAAATATTTGAAATAAGTATATAAAGACATAAATATATAACTAATTGATAATTTTATAAAATAGCCTATATTTATATGTACAAAAATATATTTAAGGATTTTGATGTTTTCTATATTGAAAAAAATTTTTGGTACGGCAAATGATCGTACGATAAAAAAACTATTTTCTGACATTGCAAAAATTAATTCGCTTGAACCAGCGATTCAAAAATTATCAGATGAAGAATTAAAAAATAAAACTGTAGAATTTAAGAAAAAACTTAAAAATGGTGCTACTTTAGATGATATAGCATATGAAGCATTTGCGGTAGTTAGAGAAGCTTCGAGAAGAGTATATGGAATGCGTCATTTTGATGTGCAGCTTATAGGTGGTTTGGTATTACATAGAGGAATGATTACCGAAATGCGTACAGGAGAGGGTAAGACCTTAGTTGCAACACTTCCTGCATATTTAAATGCTTTAGCTGAGAAAGGTGTACATGTCGTAACAGTTAATGATTATCTTGTTAGCCGTGATTCCGCTTCCATGGGCAAGATTTATAATTTTTTAGGTTTATCAGTTGGATGTATTGTTGCTGGTATGCCAGATGAAGCTAAGCGAGAAGCTTATAACTCTGATATTACATATGCCACAAATAACGAGCTTGGCTTTGATTACCTAAGAGATAATATGAAATATAGCTTGCAGGAGCGAGTACTTCGTCCTTTTAACTTTGCTATTATCGATGAAGTAGATTCGATTTTAATAGATGAAGCAAGAACTCCTTTGGTTATTTCTGGTCCAGTTAATGATAATTCAGAATTATATGGCAAAGTCGATAACCTTGTACGTAGGCTTAATGTAAGTGATTTTGAAAAAGATGAAAAATTAAAAACTATCAATTTAACGGAAAGCGGCATTAGTCATGTAGAATCACTTTTAAGCCAAGCAAATATTATAAAGCCTGAGTCTAGTTTATATGACTTTGAAAATTTAAGCTTAGTGCATTACGTTAATCAAGCCCTTAGAGCTCACAATATGTTTACAATCGATGTAGATTATTTAGTACGTGATGGTAAAGTAATGATCATAGATGAGTTTACAGGACGGGTAATGGAAGGGCGTAGATATTCTGAAGGGCTACATCAAGCGTTAGAAGCAAAAGAAAACGTAAAAATCCAAAACGAAAACCAAACGCTTGCATCTATTACCTTCCAAAATTATTTTCGTAATTACCTTAAATTATCAGGTATGACTGGTACAGCTATGACCGAAGCACCAGAGCTAAAAGATATATATAATCTTGATGTAGTAGCAGTACCGACTCATAATAAAGTTACAAGACGTGATCTTGATGACGAAATTTATGGAAGCAAAAAAGAAAAATATGATGCTATTTTAAAGCTAATTAAAGATTGTTATGATCGTGGTCAGCCGGTGCTTGTCGGTACTGTAAGTATTGAAAAGTCAGAAGAAATTTCCAATGTTCTAAATAAAAACAAAATACCTCATAAAGTATTAAATGCTAAATTCCACGAGCAGGAAGCATTTATTATCGCCCAAGCAGGTAGATTTAAAGCAGTAACGATTGCAACTAATATGGCAGGACGAGGCACTGATATTATGCTTGGCGGTAATCCTGAAATGCTGATAGAGCAGATAGATAGAAAATCTTTAACTAATGCTGCTTATAAAGAAAAAGTAAATGAGATAAAAGCTCAAATAGCTGAAGAGAAAAAGCAAGTAATTGCAGCAGGTGGGTTATTTGTAATAGGCACGGAAAGGCATGAGAGTCGTAGGATAGATAATCAGCTGCGTGGTAGGTCGGGCAGACAAGGTGACCCTGGTAATACTAAATTTTTCCTATCACTTGATGATGATTTAATGCGTATTTTTGCCTCAGAACGTATTTCAGGGGTACTTCGGACGCTTGGCTTAAAAGATGGTGAGGCGATACATCACCCAATGATTAGCCGATCACTTGAGAAAGCTCAGCAAAAAGTTGAGGGGTATAACTATGAAATACGTAAAAATTTATTACGCTTTGATGATGTGATGAATGATCAGCGTAAAATAATATACGAGCAAAGAACTGAAATTATTAAATCAAAGGATAGTTATGACTTCTTAAGTAGTACTACTGAGGAATTAGCTAAAAAAATAGTGCTAACTTTTATGCCAGCAGTCTCTTATAGAGAAGATTGGGATATAGAGAATTTAAGCGTAGAACTACACCGCACTTTTGCTATAAAGCTTGATCAAAATCTAATAAGCAAAAATGATGTAACAGAAGAAGAAGTTACAAAAATTGTTATTCAAACAGCGGATAGTATATATAAGTCTAAGGAAGAAGCCTATAGTCCTGACTTAATGCATAATGCTGTAAAATATATTTTATTGACTACTCTTGATCAGGTTTGGAAAGATCACCTACATAGCTTAGATCACTTAAGACAAGGTATATCTCTTAGAGCTTATGCCCAAAAAGATCCTTTAAGCGAATATAAAAGAGAAGCATTTAACTTATTTGAGCATATGCTTAATAACTTAAAGGAACTCTTTATTCAAACAGTCTACCACTTCCATATTGACTTAAAGCATATTCAAAAAGAAGATATATCGCTTGAAAATAAAAAGCTGCAAAATAATATGCATGAAAGCCGTGAAGACCCGGCATTTAGTAAGTATAATGCAGGTAGTAACTTAGAAACTGAGCTTAGACCTGTCATATCACGCATTAACCCAGAGGATAGAGACCCTAAAAACCCTACTAGTTGGGGCAAGGTATCTAGAAATGAACTATGTCCTTGTGGTTCAGGTAAGAAATATAAATATTGCCACGGACTAAACGAGTAAAGAAGCAGATAAAACAAAGTTCATGAGAGCTTTGTTTTGCTGGCTTATCACGACTTTAATGATCAGGCGTATAGCATAAATCATTAAGATACTGACAATTTAATAGTATTAAAAACAGCATCATAAAATGTTTCAAAATCTCCTACAACTTTCCTAATTTCATTTTTTATCTTAAACCAGTAATGCTCTATAGGATTTAAATCAGGAGAGTAAGTTGGTAAATACAATATGGTACAACCAACGGATTCAATGAACTCTTTAACTTTAGAATTTTTATGAAAATTAATGTTATCCATAATAACGGTTTGCCCAGGTTGTAATTCTGTAATTAATACATCCCTAATATAAGTTTTAAAGACCTCTGTATTACAATTACCTTCAAATATTACAGGAGCAATAAGATTACCATTACAAAGACCAGCTATCATACTTATTCTAAATTTATGTTGATACACCTTTTCTCCATAACACCTTTGTCCTATAATGCTCCATCCATACTCTTTGCAAGCATTATCCTCTATTCCAGATTCATCAAGATATACTAATTTATCTTTTGTGATGGTTTGTATCTTTGCTATAAATTCATTTCTTAATTTAATATCTCTTTTCGGATGAAAATGAGTTTTGTTTATAGCTATAGCCAAGTTTTCTGATTTGTCTTAAAATAGTTACAGATGCAATATTACCCCATTGCTTTGCTAACTCCTTTGATGTTTTATTCATATTAGCTTTAAAAAATTCTTTAAAAGATTCTGAATCTTTTATCTTATGACTATGTCCTTTCTGATAACCAGTTGCTGCTTCTAAAGTACCTTGCTTATCTTTTAATTTTTTCCATTTATATATAGTATCACGACTTACATTAAATAATTTACTTACCTTACTTATTCGTATCCCTGCTTCTACAGCTTTTATAACTCTTAGTCTTAGTTCTATTGCATATGCTCGTGCCATATCTCTTTACATGCTTGTTAATATTTGCTTACTATAACATGATACTCTCGCTCTGTCAGTACCTTAATGACTTATGCTATACTATCTGACCAGCCTTTAATTCCTTGATCAATATCTCTTGTACATAAGTTTCAAAAATGTCCTTATTACATGTCCCATCAAATATTATTGGGGCAATAATATCTTTGACACACAGCCCAGCAATCATACTAATCCGTGATTTATGTTGATAGACCTTTTCACCATAACATCTTTGACCGATAATGCTCCACCCGTGTTCTCTACAGCTATTATCTTCTATCCCAGACTCATCGATAAATACTAAATCTTGTTTATCTATAGTTTTTAGTTTCAATATAAACTCATTCCTTAGACCAATATCCCTTTTGGGATGAAGAAAAGTTTTTTTTATAACTATAACCTAATTTATTAAGCAATCTTGATATCGTACTTGCAGATACTTTTTGACTCCAGTTATTAGCTAGCTCCATGGTGGTTTTATCAAAATTTAATTCTATAAATTTTTTAAATCCCTCTATGTCTCTTATTATTCTACGATGTCCTGTATGATAACCACTTTTTGCTTTGACATCCCCAGTTTGTTTCTTTAATTTTTTCCACTCTATTATAGTCTTCCTACTAATAGAGTATATCTCTGAAGTCTCTTTTATTGTTTTACCATCTGTTAAACTTTTTATTACTCGTATTCTTAAATCGTATGAATATGCCTTTGCCATAAGTTTTTCATTTAGTATAATCCAACTCATACTATAAGTCACTACCTTATCGCATTAAGCTATAAAGGAAAATAATCTTAAAGCCATAGAATGTTTCAATAAGGCTTTTGAAAATGTTTATTATCTTAGAGTACAAGTATTTTTATTTGGATTTGTAAAAATTAACGAGAAAATTTTAGAAGAAAAATATAGCAATGGTCTAATAGTTGGTAGAGATAATTTAATCAAAAAATTTATTAGCGATATAATGTTAGATGTCACTAGCTCAGATTCTAAAATTATCGGTAATCTCAATACACTTATTTATGAAACAGCAAGCCTTATTAAACAAACAGATATTATTACAGAGCAAAATAATGTTATAATTTCCGGTGAAGTTTCTGACAAAATACATGACAGCGATAGCTTGTAGTGCGTTTCATATCTTATTCCCACTTGCTTAGCGTGGATTAGTTTTCTGTCATTGCGAGGAAATTACGAAGTAATTGACGAAGCAATCCAGCTAAAAAATGCTAATTTTATTAGTATTTTTTATTATTTTTCTGGATTGCTACGCTCCTTACAGTCACTCGCAATGACGACTTGGTATCCACGCAAGGCAAGCCTTACGCAGGATGACAGTACAATAACTTATTTCTTTTTCTTGCTTTTATTCTTATTTCCGCCAGTAGTTTTATTAAATCTACCTAGGTTTTTAACGAATTTTTGTAAGCCATTAAGTTCAGTGCCGTATGTTTTCGTATATTCACTGATCGTTTCGATATCATGTCTAGGTGAATCATCAATTACCACAACCTCTTGCATTAAATTACGGCTATCAAAGGTAACTTTTACTATTCTCTGTTTTACGATTTTAGGATTAAGCCAAGCTCTTTGTGACATAACTCGCTCGACATAATACCATGTATCTTGAGAATATTCTGGGATCATGGTAGGAGTGCCAATTAGCTCTACCACTTCTGTTTTACTTAGTTTTTTTGCTTCTAATTTTGTAAGTACTGAGTCATCTATAGACTGTCCTCTATTTTCGATAGTTTGGCAACCGCTTAAGGAAAAAATGACGAATATACTGGAGACGAATATTAAGAAAAATTTCATAAATTTAATTTTATCTAGATTTTATTATAAGATTATAATATACTGCTTCACTAATTTGACAAATACTTTTTAATAAAAGAGGTAAATAATGGCAGTTCCAAAGAAGAAAACATCAAAATCAAGACGTAATATGAGACGTTCACATTTAGCACTTGGTAAAGTTAATGTAATAGTTGACTCTCAAACTGGTGAATATAAACTTCCACATCATGTTTCTTTAGTTGATGGTACTTATAATAATCGTCAAGTAGTAACGAAAAAAATCGAAGCTGAAGAAGAAGTAGCTTAAATTTAAATTTTTATGACCTGTAAAATTATTGGCTGCGGCGGATATCTCCCTCCAAAAGTTGTTAGCAATGATGAACTTGCAAAATTTGTTGATACTAACGATGAATGGATTAGAACAAGAACCGGTATTTCGCAGCGTCATATAGCAGGTGATACTGAATATACTTCCCATCTTGCTTTAAAAGCCACTGAAAAAGCTATAGCGGATGCTGGCATTTCAGCAAATGAGATTGATTTAATTATCACATGTACTACTACTCCTGACAATAGCTTTCCATCAGTTGCAACTAAACTACAAGGTTATCTTGGTTTAACTAATGTTCCATCATTTGATTTACAAGCCGTATGTGCCGGTTTTGTTTATGGCGTGCAAGTAGCAAATTCTCTTATTTTCTCCGGTAAATATAAAACTATTTTACTGATAGGTGCTGAAAAAATGACATCTTTATTAGATTGGGAAGATAGAGCTACTTGTGTTCTATTTGGCGACGGAGCAGGCAGTGTAATCCTACAACGTAGCGATGATAACTCCGGTGTAATAGACAGTAATATTTTCTCAAGCGGTGTAGATTACGAAATACTATATACCAACGGCGGTGTAAGTATGAATGGTAGCAGCGGTAAAATAATTATGCAAGGACAGAAATTATTTCGTCTTGCAGTAGAGAAAATGCACCAATCTATAGAGGAATTATTACGCAATAATAATTTCAATGTAAACGATATTAACTATTTTATCCCACATCAGGCAAATATACGTATAATTAATAAGCTTGCCGAGCTATTAAATGTCGAAGATCATAAAGTAGTAAAAACTGTAGAAAAACACGCTAATTGTTCAGCTGCTTCTATTCCACTTGTTCTAAGTTCTCTCAAAGCTTCAGGTAAAATCAAAAAAGGTGATATTATTTTATTCTCAGCTATAGGTGCCGGTCTTACTTGGGGTAGTGCTTTACTAAGATGGTAGTCTAATAAAGGAAATATTAAAGAGCTGATATACGAAGATCATCGAGTATATTGATATTTTTACCACATTTATATAGCACTATTTGTATTTTATAGTATTTTAGCCTTTAAACTCATAAAATAATCATATATACTAACCTCATAGTTTTAGATAGTTTAAACTTGTTATCTAACTGAATAATTTAAATTTTAATAAATTATAACCTCAAGGAGTTTAATTATGAAAATAAAAAAAATAACATTAGCTTTTCTTGCATTATTTGTGCTTGCAGGGTGTAATAAAAACAAAAGAGCGTCACATGGTTGTGGAATGAATCAATCAGAAGAAACATCTATAATGAAAGATTTTGAAAAGCAAGCAGGTAATGCTGTATGGTTTGCTTTTGATAGGTCTGATTTATCTGAAAAAGCTAAAGAAGAATTACAAAGACAAGCTTGCTGGTTATCAAGACATCCTCATGTAAAAGCTACTGTCGAAGGACATTGTGATGAAAGAGGTACTAGAGAGTATAACTTAGCTTTAGGTGAAAGAAGAGCACAAAAAGCTGCAGAATTCCTAAAACATAAAGGAATCGAGCATCATAGAGTAAGCACAATATCTTATGGTAAAGATAGACCTGCTATGATGGGTAGCACTGAAGAAGCTTATGCTTACAATCGTAGAGCTGTAACAGTTGTACATCACTAAAAATCTTCTAAATCATTAGATTTAGTATTTATAAGAGAGGTCGAGTTATAATTACTCGACCTTTTTTTTATGAATGGTTTTTAAAAAATTTGTTCGGGATCAAGAAGCATCCTAAATGTTATTCTTAGGTGCGGTACAGCGTTGTTATATGGTTTAATAAATGTTTATTCGAAGACAATGGCAGAAATCCAGAAATAATAAAAGCATAAATACACAAAACTTACGCTATGAGTAAAAAAGTGATAAATTATTGTAAAAATAATTAAACATGTCAAAGAGGATAAAGTTGCAAGCAATACCAATTAATAGGACAGATTATTGTCAATTTTTAATAGTTAGCCAAAAGAATTATAGTTTAACCTACTACGCTGAACATGCAAAGAAATGTAGTCATGATGTTATTAATAGATTTTTAAGGAATGAAAAATATACACCTTCTTTGTTATGGGAACACATCAAGAATGATGTTATTTTTTCATCTAATGGATATACAATATTTGATGATACGGTTTTAAATAAAAGGAATACGAAGCAAATAGAAATTGCAAGATCGCAGTACAGTGGAGCTACAGGTAGAGTTACTAAAGGTATAGGAGTAGTGAGTCTGGTATATTATAACCCTGATATTAATAAGTTTTGGGTAATAGATTATCGAATTTTTGCACCTGATCATGATGGAGCAACAAAACTAGAACACCTATTAAACATGTTAAATAATGCTGTTTATAGCAAGAAGATTCCTTTTCAAACAGTACTTTTTGACACATGGTATTCTACACACAAAATTATGCAACATGTTGACTCTCTGGGGAAATATTATTATGCCCCTATTAAAGCTAATAGAAACGTTAGTAAAACGCACGATTCTAAACCTTATAAAGCTGTAAAAGAGTTGACATTTTCAGATGAAGAGATCAGGCATGGAGTAGAGATTCATATAAAAGGCTTTGCTAAAAATAAGCATGTTAATTTGTTTAAATTTACTGTTTCTACCAACAGAGTTGAGTATGTTGTTACCAATAACAAAACTCACAAATCTTCTAAAGCTGCACAAGATGAGTGTGGCTTTCGATGGGTAATTGAGAGCATGCACAGAGAAATTAAGCAACTTACTGGGATAGAACGTTGTCAATGCAGGAAACAGCGTATTCAACGTAATCATATTAGTTGGGCATTTCTCAAAAGGACTGCAAATACAATCGGTAAAACGGTTTACCAAATAAAGTTAGGGCTTTTAGATGACTATATGCAACAACAGCTGCGTTCTCCATCTTTACGATATTTAGAACCAAACATAGCGTAAGTTTTGTACAGTAAAAGCTAGATTTATCTCGCTTTACGCTGGATTCCTGCTGCAGCTAGTAATGACATAGAATAATCACTGGGTAATAGCAAAAAAATTGAGCCATACAATCATTAATTCTTTTTCTTCCGTTCTTGTAAAATAATTGTATGTATTTGTTGAAGAGTATCGTTAAAATCATCGTTAGTAATTATATGATCATATTCGTTAGCATGAGATATTTCCGCTTGTGCTGAAGCCATGCGTAGCTGGATTGCTTCTTCATTATCGGTAGCTCTATTTCTTAAACGTTGCTCCAGTACTTCAAGGCTAGGAGGTAAAATAAATATAGAAACGGCATTAACTGCATTTTGTTTTATACTCCTTGCACCTTGCCAATCAATGTCGAATAAAACATCTAGTCCTTGATTTAGCAAATTTTCGATATATTTTTTAGGAGTACCATAATAATTATCGTATATCTTAGCATGTTCGAGGAATTGATTTTGTTTAACTAATTCTTCAAATTCAGATTTAGTTTTAAAATAGTAATTTACGCCCTCTTGCTCGTTTGGTCGTGGTTTTCTAGTAGTTGCCGAAATTGATAAGCGTAGATTATCATCGATTTCTAATAACGCTCTTGTTAAGCTTGATTTACCTACACCAGATGGGGAAGATAAAATTATGATCAACCCTTTATTTTTTGTCATGTTTACTAACTATTCGTATTAGGTACAGTTCTCTTTATTACCTCATCCATAGTACAACTAAAATATTTTGCTATTTTTAAAATTGTATCTATTTCAGGATTAAATTCACGATTTACTTCCGCTCTCATAATCCTGCTAATGGTAGTATAAGGAACATCGGTGACTTCAGCCAGATATTTACGATCTATTTTTTCTTGTTTTAACTTTTCTTTTAAAAATTCTTTTACTTTAGTAGCAAGTGCCATATTGGTATACTCCAAATAGTTCGATTAAATATTTGTATCACGATGAAAAACACTTTTGGTGTCATCCCCGCGTAGTGTTGTTGCGTGTATCCTTTCCTCCCAAGCCACGGGATTGTAAGTTTAAAATAAGTTATAATATGAATTATAAATGTAATATAAACATTTATAAGAGAGTGTTAATACCCTATATCATGATATAGGGTATTAAACGGGCGTAAGCGACCGTCACGGGATAGAGATCATAAAAGACCGAAGTCATCAAGGTACTATAGCCCGAACTCTCGAGACGTCCCCATAGTTGGAAGGGATGCGATAAGCACACCCGATTACAATCCTAAATAATATAAAATTTTGAGGTACATATGTTAAAATATCATAAATTTATGGGGATTGATATAGGAAAATATAATTTTGTAGTAGGAATAGAGGACATAAAAGATACAAAAGAATATGAGAATACAAGTTCCGGTATATTTGAATTTATTATGATGAGATCACAGAGATTACTAACGGCATAGAAGCAATTATATCATTGGATCAGATGCTAAAAGCAAAGCATGAGATATTAAAAACGATAGCAGGTGTTGGTAATGTAGTTGCTTTTGAGTTATTAATATTATTACTGGAGTTAGGGAAGTTAACAAGACGGCAGATTGCTTCTCTTGCAGGGCTTTTGCTCCGAAAGCTAATGATAGTGGTAAATATCAAGGATATAGAAGAGTAGGACATGGTAGAGCTGGCGTAAAGCCTACACTATTCCTTGCTGCTATGGGGGCAAGGAATAGTAAGGCTTCTACTTTGAGACTCTTTTATGAGTAACTCATTAACAATGTTAAAAAAAGAAAATGGTCGCTCTTACTGCTTTAATGCGTAAAATTATTGTCATCGTTAATGCTAAATTAAGAGATTTTGATATGTTAAATAATGCAAATTAATTTTTATCCTTTATTTTTTTGCTTATACTTAAAAACATAGTTGATGACAAGATTGAGTTGATCCACACAGGCAATTCCTTCTTGTAATAAAAGAAAAATCGATCCACATAGGCAATGCAAAAAGTAAGGTGATATTTATTTATAACTTATAAATCCCAGAGAATTCAAGGAGTTTACTGTTTCAAATAATGGCAATCCCATAACATTTGAATAAGAGCCGGAAATAAATGAAATGAAAGCTTCGACGTAACCAGAGATTTTACATCCTCCAGCTTTATCAATCCCCTCATCTAGTGAGCAATAAAAATTTAGCTCTTCTTCGCTGAGTCTTTTAACCTTCAGGACTGTTTGGACTATTTTCTGCCTAGTAACCAATTGATCTTTATCTTTTTTGATGATGCATAAACCGGTATAAACACGATGACGACGTCCGGATAATATATTCATACAATATCTTACTTCTTCAGGGCTACTTGCTTTTGGCAATATTCTTCTTCCAAGTGCCGTTACAGTATCTGCTGCTATGATAATAGCAGAATCTTCTATTTGAGAGGCAACTTTTGTAGCTTTTTTGTAAGCAAGCCTTGTCGCTAAATGATTTGGTGATTCACGTAGATTAGGTGTTTCGTCTATATCTGCTGGGATAATTTGTGTAGGTGTAATTTTAATTCTTTTAAGAAGCTCAACCCTTGCAGGTGACTGTGATGCTAGTATTATAGGTAGGTTTTTTGATCGATATTGCATGTTTAAGATTGGTGACGAAGAATTACACGTCCTTTAGTTAAATCGTAAGGGGTCATTTCTACTGTAACTTTATCACCCAATAATATTCTAATACGATTTTTACGCATTCTACCAGCGGTGTGAGCAATAATTACATGACCATTTTCCAACTTCACTCTAAAAGTAGCATTAGGTGCAAGCTCAATTACTGTACCCGTAAACTGAATGAGATCGTCTTTTGACATTATATTTATATTTATAAATGGTCGGGGCGGAGAGATTCGAACTCCCGACCCTCTGGTCCCAAACCAGATGCGCTACCAAGCTGCGCTACGCCCCGAGAGTTAATTTCCTATATTATATACTCCATTATTCGCAACAAATCAATTTGTTTATTTAAAAATATGTAAATATTAGCTTATTTAACAATAAAAGCAGTAATTAATACCTTATCCACTCGACATCTTACTAAGCATAGGTTAACTCATGTTAATAAAATTTTAACTATAGTTAAAATTAATTATATTTAAGCAGAAAAATTAAATTTTATTTAGGTTTTACGAAGTTATTACAAAAAATTTACAAAATTTAATTCTCTTTAACAAAAGAAAAACAATTATAAGTTGTTAACTAATCCCATAATTTCCTTTTGAATGCTAACTTTATCCATGTTTTTGTTACTTATAATTAATAATTTTCAATTAAAAGTAGTGTGTTTTTTATAGAACAAATTTATGCACTAAGAAAATTTTATTGTTTTAATAATTATTAATTATTTCTACTATTCCTTTTTTATTATTAATATTAATTAAAATACAGAGTAAAAATATTAATTTTATTATTAACCATTTTTAAGGTTAAACATAACAGAAACATTAACATTTTTATATTATCTTTTGCACGAAGTATTTACCAATCTTCACGTAATACAGAACAATATTTGCTGAAAAAATACAGATCTCAAATTTTAATTTAAAGATTAAGCAAAGTTTAGGAGACGTTATGTCAAGTCAAAAAAATAACATAAAGGATTTCGTAAAAAAGGCACTAGTCAGTACCTCTATGGCTGCAACAATGCTTACAGCAGAAAGTGCTTTCGGTACATCAACGTTAATAAATCGAAATGTGATAGGAAGTACTGCAGATTTAAACAGCGGGATGGGACTTGATGCAGGAACACCGCTTCTCCCTGGTCAAATGCTTACAGTTCCAATACAGTCCAACATCAATGTTAACACGCCCACGGTTAATGGAACATATCTTAAGTGCTTCAGGTACTGTTATGACCTTTACAAATCCTAATACAACAATTGATGCTATTCAAAGCTCAAATGGTAACCCGAACGCATTAAGTATGGTTATAACACCAGGCGTACATGTTACCCTGACAGGTGTAGGATATGCCGCTGATCCAAATGCACAAGATGCTTCTGGGAACTCAAACCCTTTTGCTGGTACTGCAACTAATCAAAGTGATATCAAAAGTATAGATTTCCAAAGCGGTAATGGAATAATTGAGATGAATGCCACAACTCCTGGCTAAATGGATTTTGCTACCGGCACTACACCTACTACTATTGCTAATGCTGCGGATGCTACTACAATAATTGGGGCTGGTACTACTATACAGGTAAAAGACCAAACTTGGACTAGCATGGGGACAGTTGATATTGCTCCAGCTTTAACAGCAACAATAGGAACAGGATATAAATATATTAACGCCTTAACTGGTAATGTTAATGTATATCCAAACGGGCAAACTTTTATATTTCGAGGTCAAACTTCTTCAGTTGATTTTAGTAATGAAAGCAGTCAAAGCTATGCATTTGTATCCGATAAACCTATAGCACCTATCACTGATAACAGTGGAACAATAACAGACAGCTATGGGGCAGCAGCCTTTCACGTTTCTACCTCAGAAACAACTATTGCTGTAAATATCGGGCTTAGCAATAATCAAAGACTAAATACTTTCATTACAGACGGTACTAACGTAACAACTATTACCGGTACTATTTTTGCTCAAACTATTGGAATTAATCAAAACCCTTCAGACGTGCCTGCCGGTACTACACAGCTTAAATGGCAAACACCGATTGATACTGGAGCAGGAGGGGTAGTACAATTTGCGAGCAATAGTATTTCAGAATTCCAAGCAGCTATAACCTCTAATATGGATTTTGGTGGAAAGGGTGCAACAGCAATAATAGATTCGGGAGTTAATATAACGGGTAATATAATTAATTCCGTAGCAGGAGGAACGCAAAGCTTAAATTTCGCTGGAAATAACATAGTTACCGGTAGCGTAGGGAGTGCGACAGGAAGTAATCCTGTTAATACGTTAAATGTTCTAGGCAATACACGAGTTGATCTTCAGGGAGATGTGACTGTTGACAATTTTAATTTCATTATTGATGGTATGGCTGCTGTAGGTGGAACATTAACCGCTATATCAGGAGTAAATTTTAATAACCAAAAAGGAATACTTATATTTGATGGATCAGCAGCAGGTCCTTATTTTTTTCAAGCCCTGTTCTTAACCAATCAGATGGTGAAATAACCGTAGCTACCAATCTTATAGTAACTGACCCTAGTATTGCTGGTATTGGAAGTACTCAAATAGGATCACAGCTTCCTGGAGCTGACTTACGCAATTAATCAACCAAATCTTACTCTTTTGGCAAATGGTAGTGAACTTACTTTTGCTCAAACTAATTCTAGTCTAACTTTTGCTGCTCCTACTCCACAAACCGTAGCCTTTAGTGATAGTATAGATGGTTTTACTGATGGTACTAGTAACATGGTCTTAAATGGTACTCAACCTTTAACTATTCAAGGAACTACCAATACTCAAACTATAGGGGCTACTAATAAATTTAAAAATTTACAGATTATAGGAAATGTTACAGCTTCAGGTGGAGCAAATCTAATTAATATTGCCGGTTTTAATATTCTTACTGTTACTGGCGGTAGTAATTTTACAGATCAGGGTGTGACTTCATCAAATATTGCTTCTATAATTATTGGTGATGGTAATGGAGGTTATTTACTCAAGCCAGTTGCAGATTTTAATCTTAACGCCACTGGTATAGAATTTGGTAGCCAAGACTCTGAATTAGGGATTGAAGGTAATGGAACAAATATAACAGTTACTTTAAATGGAAGCTTAGACTCACGTACATCAGGTAATGGTAACATTGGATTAAACCCGGGTGTTAATGGTTCTTTAACGATAACTGGACCTGCAGGAAGTAGTTTAGGTACACAGGGACAGGGCGGCAACCTTTTAAATCAAATTGTACCATCAGGAACTGGTGATGTTACTATAACACCGGATATTAACACTGTAAAGCCTCTTCTTACAGGTTTAGTTGGTCAATTAATACTTGGAAATGTCAATACTGGTATTAATTTTGCTGTTGCAACTAATCTCACAGTAAATAATGTTACTGGAACAACTGATTTTAAAGGTCAGACAGGTGCGTTAATTCTTACAGACGGAGGTAGTTTAGCAGCAGTTACGAATAGTCAAGCTGCAGCATGTACTTTAGTTACAGCAGTAAATGGGACAATCACAGGTCCTATAAGTAATATTAACGAGGTACAAGTCAATGGTGTAGCAGATACAACTGTGGAGTTCCAACAAGATATATCAACTGTAATATTAACACTTAATAATGGTGGAACAGCTGATTTAAAAGGATCACTCACCACTACTAATGATGTGGAGTTCAACAACGGCGGTGGTATCTTACAATTCTCAGGAACAAACCCAGCCGGCTATTCATTTAACAGTGCAGTTACAAATGGTCAGAATGGAACATTAAATGCTTATACTAATTTAACATCTACCGATGCATCTATTGGAACAATAAAAACAATTAATATAGGTCAAGCAGCTGCACCAACAACACTTACTATAGCAGTTAACCAACCAGCGTTAAGTTTACTTGCTGCAGGTTGTGCTATTAATTTTAATGATCCAAGCTCAACATTATATATACAGCCAAGTCAAGCACAAACTATAACATTTAATGGTAATTTAGATGGTACTGCTGGCGGCGGAGGTATTCTAAACTTCGACGCAACTAACGGTGCTTTAACATTACAAGGTGCAACAGGTGCTGAAACTGTAGGAGCAACTAATCCATTAATATCTATAAATCTTGAAGGAGCTAATACTGTTACATTACTTGGCGGAGCTAATCAATTAAGCTTTACTAATGGTGCCGCTGCTTTAACTATTGGAGGAGGTACAACATTTGCTGATCAAAGCGTTACTTCAGCTAGTATTCCATCAATAACTATAGGAACTGTTGCAGGTGTTGGTACTTATGAACTTGATGCAGTAAATGGTAATTTTAATCTCACACCAGGCGTAACTTTTGGCAATCAACAAAACTTACGCTATGAGTAAAAAAGTGATAAATTATTGTAAAAATAATTAAACATGTCAAAGAGGATAAAGTTGCAAGCAATACCAATTAATAGGACAGATTATTGTCAATTTTTAATAGTTAGCCAAAAGAATTATAGTTTAACCTACTACGCTGAACATGCAAAGAAATGTAGTCATGATGTTATTAATAGATTTTTAAGGAATGAAAAATATACACCTTCTTTGTTATGAGAACACATCAAGAATGATGTTATTTTTTCATCTAATGGATATACAATATTTGATGATACGGTTTTAAATAAAAGGAATACGAATCAAATAGAAATTGCAAGATCGCAGTACAGTGGAGCTACAGGTAGAGTTACTAAAGGTATAGGAGTAGTGAGTCTGGTATATTATAACCCTGATATTAATAAGTTTTGGGTAATAGATTATCGAATTTTTGCACCTGATCATGATGGAGCAACAAAACTAGAACACCTATTAAACATGTTAAATAATGCTGTTTATAGCAAGAAGATTCCTTTTCAAACAGTACTTTTTGACACATGGTATTCTACACACAAAATTATGCAACATGTTGACTCTCTGGGGAAATATTATTATGCCCCTATTAAAGCCAATAGAAACGTTAGTAAAACGCACGATTCTAAACCTTATAAAGCTGTAAAAGAGTTGACATTTTCAGATGAAGAGATCAGGTGTCATTGCTAAAATAAAAGGGACCAGTAAATTGCACGAAAAAGGGACCAGAGAAGTTGGTGTGACCTAATAAGGTTAATGTGCAATATTCACTAGATAATTAAGCAAGTAAATATCTAGTGATACAATGATAAGAATAAATATGTATACAACAATTATTACCCTTTATAAACAAGGCAATAGTCAAAGGAATATTGCCAAACTAACAAGAACAGACCGCAAAACAGTACGAAAAATAATAAACCGCTATGTAGAGGCTGGTACAGAATCCCCAGCAATCTATGAACGATCTTCAGTTTTGGATTTTTGGCACGAAAAAATAATTGAGTTATTAGAAAAAAATCTGAGTTACATAAGAATTTTTGAGGAGTTAAAAAATCAAGGTTATACAAGCAGTTATACTTCTTTGACCCGTTATATCAAAAAATATAAAATTAAGGATAACAGTTGCATTCGTTTTCATACTTTAGCAGGAGAGGAAGCACAAGTAGATTTTGGTGACATAGGCTTACAGTATAATTCTAAAGGGCGTAGAGTTAAAGCATATGTATTTAATATGCGTTTAAGCTATAGTCGCCTTGATTATTATGAAGTAGTGTTTGATCAAAGTTGTCAAACATGGATTCAATGTCATATCAATGCATTTAATTATTTTGCTGGTAGTCCAAAAGTAATAAAACTTGATAATCTTAAAGCTGGAGTAGTAGATGCCAATTTTTATGAGCCAGTATATCAGAAGGAATATAAGTGCTTAGCCGATCATTATGGAATTTTACTTTCTCCTTGTCGAGTGTATCAACCGCAAGAAAAAGGCAAAGTTGAGTCGGGAATAAAATACGTTAAAAATAATTTTTTTGCTGGTCGTAAATTTGATAGATATGAAGAATTAACAAATGGTCTTGCAAATTGGTTAAATAAGGCCAATAGCCGAATACATGGTACTACTAAGAGAATACCTAGAGAACTGTTTGAGCAAGAGGAAAGAAGTAGTTTGATTCCTTTACCATTAGAAACTTTTGATTTGTCATCTTGGCATAATCGAAAAGTAGCAAAAGATTGTCATATTACCATAGATAATAATTATTACTCTGTACCAGCAAAATATATATACAGTGAGGTAATGGTACAATTGTCCCCAAAACTTGTTCAAATATTTTCTATACAAAATGATTTAATAGCAAGACACGTTAGAACAGAGGGCAAGGGGATATTTACCACTAATCCGTCTCATTATGCTAAATACAAACGTCTATGCCCAGGTTTTATAGAATATAGTGAACATTATCAACAACAAATGCAGCAGATAGGGAATAATTGCAGTTTATTATTAGAATCATTACAACAAACAAGAGTGAATGATTGGCAACGTTGTGCACGAGGTATCATTTCTTTACGTAAGGTTTACAATGATGACTTAATAGATAAAGCCTGTCATAGAGCACTACATTATGGTATAAGTTCTTACTCTAAAATTAAGAATATTTTAAATAGTAATGCAGTAAACTTACCATTACCAGAGTTTGGAGGTAATAATGCAGAACTTATTTAATGACCTACGAAGCTTTAGATTATCAGGTATAGTCAATAGTTTAAATGAAAGGATTATTTATGCTCAAAAT
Source organism: Rickettsia endosymbiont of Gonocerus acuteangulatus (assembly GCF_964026435.1). Lineage (NCBI taxonomy): Bacteria > Pseudomonadati > Pseudomonadota > Alphaproteobacteria > Rickettsiales > Rickettsiaceae > Rickettsia > Rickettsia endosymbiont of Gonocerus acuteangulatus. Next base: position 442,233 of record NZ_OZ032147.1, on the reverse strand, counting down.
AATAAACTAGGATTTAAAGAATTTCTATCACTATTATGTGAAGATGAAAAATCTAACCGTAAGGATAATAATTACCGTCGCCGTAAAAGTGCTGCTAAATTGCCGGTAACTAAAAATTTAGAAGACTTTGATTTTAATTTCCAACCAAGTGTTGATGCCAAAGTAATAAGTGATTTATCAACTTGTGATTATATTAATACTAAGGGAAATGTAATATTCATAGGTGATTCAGGAACTGGGAAAACTCATCTTGCCATTGGGCTAGCATTAAAAGCTTTAACACGAGAATACTCTGTATATTTTACTACGGTATCGGATATGCTTTATAATTTACATATTGCAAGAGCAGATAATAGTTATCACAAAAAGGTTAAATTACTCCTATCGTTTGATTTATTAATTCTTGATGAGCTCGGGTTTAAGCAATTGCCAAAACATTCAGTAGAAGACTTTTTTAATATTATTGCTAAACGATATGAAAATAAATCTACCATTATTACCACAAACAAGGATTTTGAAAAATGGAATGAAATATTTGCTGATGAAGTATTAACTCATGCAATTATTGATCGAGTGGTACATCATGCTCATATACTAAACATAAAAGGTAAAAGTTATCGTATTAATAACTATAAATCTGGAGGTAATATGGCATAAAAATTTTTAAATATAGTGGTTCCTTTTTCGTGCAATTTACTGGTCCCTTTTTAATTGACAATGACACAGGCATGGAGTAGAGATTCATATAAAAGGCTTTGCTAAAAATAAGCATGTTAATTTGTTTAAATTTACTGTTCCTACCAACAGAGTTGAGTATGTTGTTACCAATAACAAAACTCAAAAATCTTCTAAAGCTGCACAAGATGAGTGTGGCTTTCGATGGGTAATTGAGAGCATGCACAGAGAAATTAAGCAACTTACTGGGATAGAACGTTGTCAATGCAGGAAACAGCGTCTTCAACGTAATCATATTAGTTGTGCATTTTTAGTTTGGGCATTTCTCAAAAGGACTGCAAATACAATCGGTAAAACGGTTTACCAAATAAAGTTAGGGCTTTTAGATGACTATATGCAACAACAGCTGCGTTCTCCATCTTTACGATATTTAGAACCAAACATAGCGTAAGTTTTGTACTATAAGTAAGTAGAACAGAACCTATTTAAAATAATAAGATTTTAAATAGGTAATGATGAACAGAAAATATAGACACTTATCTCGAGAAGAGAGATATGAGATAAAAAGAATGTATGACCTAGGAGTCAGTATTAATAAGATAGCACAACATCTTACGAGGTCTAAAAGCACTATTAGTATGGAGCTAAAAAGAAATAAGGTAAAAGATAAGTATATGCCTTGTGTTGCTCAGGAAAAATATGAAAACAGGATGTATCAGCAAGAGTTATTAAAAATAGAAAAGAACCCTATGTTGTTAGATTATATTAAAAATGCTATGATTCGCAAGAAATGGTCGCCGGATGCTATAGCCGGAAAGTTAAAACTAGACAAAAATACAGCTTTGTGTATCAGTACAGAAAGTATATATAGATTTGTTTACACTTCTGCAGTAGCAGCTAAATTAAAGTTATATAGCTATTTACCTTCTAAAAGATATAAAAGGCAAGAAAGAGGGAAGAGGCGTCAAAGGATCATTATACCACAAAGGATCTCAATACATCAGCGTGATGCAATAGCTACGAAAAAGGTAGAAGTAGGGCATTTTGAGGCAGATCTTACATTTCATAAAGGTAATCAAAGTATGAATATTGGTGCACTGGTGGATAATAAAGAGTCAAAAGATTATTTTAGTGCTGAATAACTCCAAGAGAGCTACAACAGTTACCAATGGTTTTTTAAGAAAGATAAAAACTCTTCCAAATAGTGTGAGAAAGACTATTACTATGGATAATGGCAAAGAGTTTGTGGGGCATGTTGCCTATAGACTATCTGGGTTTCAAACTTTCTTTTGTGATCCATACCGCCCTAGACAAAAAGCATTAGTGGAAAAAATGAATTCTATGATTCATAGAATTTTACCTAAAAATACAGATATTACTACCGTTACACAAAGAGGTCTTGACAATGTTGCTGAGATTTAAATAACATGCCAAGAAAGATTTTTGGTTATAAAACCCCCAATGAAATTTGGGCAGAAAATTTATAGGTTTTGTTCTACTTAGTCCTTGCATTTTCAATGCTCTATAGGATTTAAATCAGGAGAGTAAGTTGGTAAATACAATATGGTACAACCAACGGATTCAATTAACTCTTTAACTTTAGAATTTTTATGAAAATTAATGTTATCCATAATAACGGTTTGCCCAGGTTGTAATTCTGTAATTAATACATCCCTAATATAAGTTTTAAAGACCTCTGTATTACAATTACCTTCAAATATTACAGGAGCAATAAGATTACCATTACAAAGACCAGCTATCATACTTATTCTAAATTTATGTTGATACACCTTTTCTCCATAACACCTTTGTCCTATAATGCTCCATCCATACTCTTTGCAAGCATTATCCTCTATTCCAGATTCATCAAGATATACTAATTTGTCTTTTGTGATGGTTTGTATCTTTGCTATAAATTCATTTCTTAATTTAATATCTCTTTTCGGATGAAAATGAGTTTTTTTATAGCTATAGCCAAGTTTTCTGATTTGTCTTAAAATAGTTACAGATGCAATATTACCCCATTGCTTTGCTAACTCCTTTGATGTTTTATTCATATTAGCTTTAAAAAATTCTTTAAAAGATTCTGAATCTTTTATCTTATGACTATGTCCTTTCTGATAACCAGTTGCTGCTTCTAAAGTACCTTGCTTATCTTTTAATTTTTTCCATTTATATATAGTATCACGACTTACATTAAATAATTTACTTACCTTACTTATTCGTATCCCTGCTTCTACAGCTTTTATAACTCTTAGTCTTAGTTCTATTGCATATGCTCGTGCCATATCTCTTTACATGCTTGTTAATATTTGCTTACTATAACATGATACTCTCGCTCTGTCAGTACCTTAATGACTTATGCTATATTGTACATCAGATTAGAAATAGTTTAAAATATGTATCATATAAAGACCGAAAAGAATTAGCGGCTGATTTAAAGCCTATTTATACTGCTAGCACAGAGGAAGAAGCACATCTTGCTTTAGAATCTTTTGAAGCTAAATGGAGTAAACAGTATCCACAAATTGCTAAATCTTGGTATGTTCATTGGGAAAATTTAATGGTTTTTCTAGGATACCCTGAGGCGATAAGGAAAGTAATATACACAACGAATAGTGTAGAATCTGTCAATAGCCAATTACGTAAGGTTACTAAGAATAAACGGGTTTTTCCAAATGATAATGCCGTTTTTAAGACCTTATATTTGGCAATTGATTATATGACCAAGAAATGGGCTATGCCGATTCCAAACTGGAACGCAGCTATGGCTCACTTTTTGATAAAATTTGAAGGTAGAATTTAAGCCCTATGAAAAATTTACACACTTAATTAGAAAAACTCAATTTTTAGTGTATAGGTTAGTGTCATCCCGTGACGGCATTGCCAGCGTGAATCATTTTCCCCTGTCATCCCGTGATTTATGAACTAGAGCCAGCTAAAAAATATTAATAAAATTAGTATTTTTTATTATTTTCTGGATCTAGTTAGCAAGCAACTAGATGACACTTATCAGACATTAAATCTCTTTTGGGTATATTCCCCGCCGCTTGCGGCGTAATATGGCGGAATGAGCAAATATATACATAAAAGTCATAATGTTACGGTACTGCTGTATCACATGGTATTTCCAGCAAAATATCGCCGAGCAGTGTTTGACGTATCAGTTGATCAAGTATTACGAGAAATATGTTTAGAGATAGAAAAGAGATATCAAATAAAATTTTTAGAAATAGGGGTTGATGAAGATCATGTCCATTTTTTGGTACAATCTGTACCAACCTATAGCGTAACAAAAATAGTAACAACAATTAAAAGTGTTACAGCTCGTCAAATATTTAGACAGTGTCCACAGGTAAAGAAACAATTATGGGGTGGAGAATTTTGGACTGATGGATATTTTACGAGTACGGTAGGTAAGCATGGAAATGAGAATATGATAGGAAAATACGTAAAAAACCAAGGCAAGGAATATCAGAAACTGCATGAGGATCATCAGCTAGCTTTCTTCTAAAATACCCCGCTGCTTGCGGCGGGGATTACTTTTATTCTAAAATGAACTATATCCCCATCCTGCATTTTATATTCTTTACCTTCTAGCCTCATTTTTCCCACTTCTTTGGCTTTTGCTTCGCTACCGAGATTTATATAATCTGCGTAACTTATTACTTCTGCTCTAATAAAACCTTTTTCAAAGTCGGTATGAATAATACCTGCAGCACCAGGTGCAAGCGTACCATCTTTAAAAGTCCAGCTATGTGCTTCTTTCGGACCTATCGTAAAAAAGCTTTTAAGATTTAAGAGATTATATCCCTCTTTAATTACTTGACTTAAACCAGTTTCCTTGAGATCAATACTATTTAGAAATTCTTTTTTCTCTTCCTCATCTTCAAGCAAAGCAATATCTGCTTCTATTTTTGAGGAAATAATAACACTTTTAGCCTCTTCTTTTTTTGCTTGTTCTGCTACTAATTTTGTAAACTCGTTACCACTTGCTGCATCCTTTTCAAGTACATTACACACATATAGAACAGGCTTAGAAGTAAGTAGCTGTAACTGCTTTAGATTATCAGTTCCTAAAGTTTTATTTAGCACTCTTACAGGTTTACCATCGGCTAACACTTTATGAACTTCTTTTAGTTCTGCTAAAGTCTTATCGCCTGATTTCAAACGTTTTTCGCTTGTAGCTAATCGTTTTTCCACCGATTCTATATCGGCAAGTATTAACTCCATCTCAATTATTTCAAGGTCATGAATCGGATCAACCTTATTATGTACGTGCGTTACATCTTCATTCTCAAAACAACGTAACACATGCAATATTGCGTCTACTTCTCTAATATTTGACAAGAACTTATTACCAAGCCCCTCCCCTTTGCTTGCACCTTTAACAAGACCCGCAATATCGACAAATTCGATATAAGATGGTATAATTTTTTTACTTCCTACAAGTGCGGCAAGCTTGTGTAAACGCTCATCAGGTACTGAAACAACGGCACTATTTGGCTCAATCGTACAAAACGGATAATTAGCAGCTTCAGCTGCCACGCTTGCCGTTAAGGCATTAAATAACGTTGACTTACCAACATTCGGCAAACCCACAATGCCTAATTTTAATGTCATAAATCTTTCCTTAAATGATATGAAACTGAATCTTTTTCATAGCCGTGTCTTGTAAATTCTAGCTTATATCCTAATTTTTCATAAAATGGTTTAGCCTGAAAATCCATAGTCGATAAAACAACAAAATTACAGCCACGCTCACGTGCCAATTCTTCAGCTTTTTCCATTAACATGCTTCCATATTTTTTGTTTCTATGATTTTCATCTACAAACAATGAAGTAATATACACACCACCCCAAAGGCTTATCCCTTGCATACCGGCAATAAAGTTTTTATCTTGGTCTAAACATGAGAAAGAAAAAGATTTTAAATCACCCGTTAAACCTTTCTTTTCTCTTGCGTCTTTACTAAAGGCATCCCAAATTATAGCTGAATAGGCTTTATCCATTTCTTCGGCATATATAATTTCAAAATCTTGGGTCATAATTTTATTTTTAGCTAATTTGGTATTTTTAACTTCACATTGTCATCCTGTGGCTTGTCCACGGGATCCAGTACTTAAAAAGCTAAATACAGCAAATTTTAAAATTAAAAGCTCGATTTTTCTCGCTTTTTTCTGGATTCTAGTTCCCAAGCCACGGGATGACACCGGACACTATTTCATGAGATTGCTACATCGATGCTACGCATCTCCTCGCAATGACAATCAAAATACTTAAACCATCTTACCTTTAAACTCTTCTAATTTATTTTCTAATATCAAATCAAAGTTATCGGTTATTTTATCTATAGCCTGCTCTGCTATCGTATATTCAGATTTAGAGAAGTTACTGAGTACATAATCAGCTACATCCTGACTATTTTGCGGTCTACCAACACCAATTCTAATACGGTGATAATTATTTCCTATAATTCCATCAATGGATTTTAAACCGTTATGTCCACCATTTCCACCACCAGTTTTAAACTTTATTTTACCTAATTCTAAATCAATATCATCATGAATAACAAAGATTTTTTCAAGAGGAATATTATAATATGTTTTTACTGCTATCACGGACTTGCCGGATAAATTCATATAAGTAGTAGGTTTTATGAATATTAGCTTCTGCCCACTATTAGTACTTTCAGCAATTTCGCAATGAAATTTTTTCTTTACGCTAAATGATGCATCGCATTGTTTTGCTATATTTTCTAAAGCAATAAAGCCAATATTATGCCTTGTATGCTCATACTCTTTACCTGGATTACCAAGACCAATAATAAGCATCATAATATATATACTCGTTTTATTTGAAAAATTTTAAAGATACATATGGTTTGAAATAGAATGGGGATGTGCGTATTTGTTCTTGTGCGAATCTTACTCCTATGTGGTCATTTCCGCTTAAGGCTTGCCCCGCATGGGTTCAAAAGCACCCTAAGGTAGTTATAGTTGCTTGGGAACTAGATCCAGAAAATAATAAAAAATACTAATTTTATTAGTTTTTTTAACTGGATACCTTGGACAAGCCGGTCTTATTGTATGACTCCTCCAATGTCATTCCCAGCAACGGTGGGAATCCAGAAAAAATAAATACAAACGCAGTAAGATTTTAAAATTAAAAGCTTAGGTATCTCGCTTTATGCTGGATTCCCGCCTCTGCGAGAATGACATATAAGGCATTTTTCGAGCCATACAACAACGCTTTTAGTTAGCAATAAAAATATTTTACTTCGCTGCTTCAGCTGGTTGCTCACTTTCAACTTCGGTTTTTGCACCTCTACGTCCTATTATAGTTGCAAGCACAAATTCTTTTTCTGTAGTAAAGCTACAACCTTCTGGTAGTTTTACTTTTGAAGATTTTAATGAAGTAGCAATCGGCATATTAGTAACGTCAATAGTTACGTTTCTTGGGATATTATTAACATCACATAATAAAGTAACTCTTCTTTTTACTATATTGAAATACCCACCTCTTTTAACGCCTAATGCTCTTTCTTTACCCTCATAAACTACAGGAACTTCCATTTTTTGGGTTTTATCTTCTAAAAAGACAAAATCGACGTGACGTACTATATCTGTAACAGGATGTAATTCTACAGCTTTCGGTAGCACTTTATATTGCTTACCATCGATTTTTAAACTAATTAGCTGAGATATAAAAGCCGGCTTTCTATAATATTTTGTTATTTCTTTTTCTTCTAAAGAAATACTAACTGGGGTTTTCTTTGCCCCATAAATAATAGCAGGAACACGCCCTTCTCTTCTTAAGGCTCTTGCTGCACCCGTACCAAATTCATTGCGAGACTTTGCTTCAAGTTCTAATATTTCACTCATTATTTCAACACTTTAAACTTTATAAAAAGGTTATAATAGTACTAATTAATCTAAAATTCAAGATATATTTATAATTACTCTATGCCTACAAATTTATGAGTTTGTACTGACAACCTAGCACCACTTTCTAACACTAATTTTACTGCTAATTCGTTATTTTCTTTATTAAGCTCTTGATCACCCTGATCCATAGGCTGAACAAAAACCGGTATATTGTAAGCAGTTTGCCCTACTTCAGGTATTAAGCTATACTCTAAAGTATTTTTAGCAACGATAAATTTTACAGCACTAATTTTAGGCAATAAATCTTCTCTGATTTTGCTATAGCCGTTTTTACCTGCTTTAGGCGAGCATATTATAGATACTTTATCCGGCAAAGAACGATATAACGTGCCGTTAGTTTCTATCTGCACCTTAAAATCTTGTTCTAATAATTTTTGGCACAATAATTCTATAGGTTGACGCATCGGCTCACCACCTGTTATCACTACTAACTTAACTGATTGCTCGTTTTTAGAATTTAAAGCAAGCAAGTTAACCTTAGATAAAATATCATCTATTTTGATTGTTTCGAAAGTTTCAAATTCTGTATCGCAAAAATCGCATGCAAGGTTACATCCTCCAAGCCTAATGAATATAGCAGGAACACCTACAAATATTCCCTCACCTTGAATAGTCTTAAAAATAGACTGCACTTGTAATTGCGTCCCGTCACCTTTAAATATTCCTCTTTTAGGATTTTGCCCAAACATTATATTTAATAAATAAGTATTAATCTTAGCAATTATAACATATATTATAAAAAACATCTTGCAATAAATCGTAAAAAAACTATTATGTAGCTTCTAATCGGTAACGTGGCTTTGGTATGCCTAAAATAATATTACCGACGAATCTTGTAAATACCAATTAAAGGAAAATCATGCCTAAATTAAAGACAAAATCTGCTGTAAAAAAGCGTTTTAAACTTACTGCTAGTGGTAAAGTGGTTGCATCTCAAGCAGGTAAAAAACATTTTATGCGTCGTCGTACTAAAGCTCAAATTCGTAACTTACGTGGAACCACGATCCTTTGTGATCAAGATGGATATAACATCAAAAAATATTTTCTTCCATATGGTACAAATTAATTAAGGAGCTAAAAAATGACACGTGCAAAATCAGGAAAAATTTCCAAAAATCGACATAAAAAAATCCTCAAACTTGCAAAAGGTTATAGAGGTAGAGCTAGTACTTGTTTTAGAGTAGCTATTGAGAAAGTAGAAAAAGGACTGCAATATGCTTACAGAGATCGTAGAAATCGTAAGCGTGATTTCAGAGGTCTGTGGATTCAAAGAATAAATGCAGCGGTAAGAGAGCATGGTTTAGTATATTCTCAATTTATGGGTGCTCTTAAAAAAGCTCAAATCGATATAGATCGTAAAGTCCTTGCAGAACTTGCTGTAAATAACAATGAAGGATTTGCAAGTATCGTAGAACAAGCAAAGGCACATATTTAATATAGACAACGTCATTGCGAAGCCACTTTGTTGCTGAGGCAATCTCAGGATTTTTTCACTAGATTGCTTCGTCAAAACTTATAGTTTTTCCTCGCAATGACATTTATTTCATTATAAATAATTAATTTTCGTTTGGTATAAATATTATGAAGCGTACATTTCAACCTAGTAATTTAGTAAGAAAAAGAAGACATGGTTTTAGAGCTAGAATGGCTACTGCCTCTGGAAGAGCAATTTTAAGAAACCGTCGTGCTAAAGGCAGAAAAAAACTATCCGCATAAATAATAATCTGACCTATTCAATTGTTTATCACCTCTTTAAAAAATCAAAAGGAATTTGAGCTTATAAATAAGCTTGGCAAAAAATTTCATGAAAAATATTTTATTTTGGTGATAGCAAAGAACATCCCAAAAATCTTTCTTGAATCAAAATATAATATCTTTCTTGGAATAAAAGTTAGCAGAAAGCTAAATAAAAAGGCTGTAGTACGTAATAAAATTAAAAGACGTATAAAACATCTTATTAGGCTTATTTGTAGCAATTCTAACCTTAAAAAGCTTGCTATGATAATTATTCCAAGAAAGGGCTTTGATACAGTAGACTTTTCAGTATTAAATCATGAATTGAACAAAGCAATTTTAGATTTTTACAATTCAAAAAAATAACGCAATGAATTTTGTAACAAGCATGAAAGCAGAGCAATAGTACCGGACAGTTTTTATTCTATGTCATTCCCGCTTAAGGCTTGCTTGCGTGGATACCAAATCGTCTGAGCTACGCGACTGCAAGGAACGTGGCAATCCAGAAAAAAATAATAAAAAATGTTATAAAGTTAGCATTTTTTACTGGATTGCTTCGTCAATTATAGCATAAATCATTAAGATACTGACAATTTAATAGTATTAAAAACAGCATCATAAAATGTTTCAAAATCTTCTACAACTTTCCTAATTTCATTTTTTATCTTAAACCAGTAATGCTCTATAGGAATAAAAGTAATCCCCGCCGCAAGCAGCGGGGTATTTTAGAAGAAAGCTAGCTGATGATCCTCATGCAGTTTCTGATATTCCTTGCCTTGGTTTTTTACGTATTTTCCTATCATATTCTCATTTCCATGCTTACCTACCGTACTCGTAAAATATCCATCAGTCCAAAATTCTCCACCCCATAATTGTTTCTTTACCTGTGGACACTGTCTAAATATTTGACGAGCTGTAACACTTTTAATTGTTGTTACTATTTTTGTTACGCTATAGGTTGGTACAGATTGTACCAAAAAATGGACATGATCTTCATCAACCCCTATTTCTAAAAATTTTATTTGATATCTCTTTTCTATCTCTAAACATATTTCTCGTAATACTTGATCAACTGATACGTCAAACACTGCTCGGCGATATTTTGCTGGAAATACCATGTGATACAGCAGTACCGTAACATTATGACTTTTATGTATATATTTGCTCATTCCGCCATATTACGCCGCAAGCGGCGGGGAATATACCCAAAAGAGATTTAAATCAGGAGAGTAAGTTGGTAAATACAATATGGTACAACCAACGGATTCAATGAACTCTTTAACTTTAGAATTTTTATGAAAATTAATGTTATCCATAATAACGGTTTGCCCAGGTTGTAATTCTGTAATTAATACATCCCTAATATAAGTTTTAAAGACCTCTGTATTACAATTACCTTCAAATATTACAGGAGCAATAAGATTACCATTACAAAGACCAGCTATCATACTTATTCTAAATTTATGTTGATACACCTTTTCTCCATAACACCTTTGTCCTATAATGCTCCATCCATACTCTTTGCAAGCATTATCCTCTATTCCAGATTCATCAAGATATACTAATTTGTCTTTTGTGATGGTTTGTATCTTTGCTATAAATTCATTTCTTAATTTAATATCTCTTTTCGGATGAAAATGAGTTTTGTTTATAGCTATAGCCAAGTTTTCTGATTTGTCTTAAAATAGTTACAGATGCAATATTACCCCATTGCTTTGCTAACTCCTTTGATGTTTTATTCATATTAGCTTTAAAAAATTCTTTAAAAGATTCTGAATCTTTTATCTTATGACTATGTCCTTTCTGATAACCAGTTGCTGCTTCTAAAGTACCTTGCTTATCTTTTAATTTTTTCCATTTATATATAGTATCACGACTTACATTAAATAATTTACTTACCTTACTTATTCGTATCCCTGCTTCTACAGCTTTTATAACTCTTAGTCTTAGTTCTATTGCATATGCTCGTGCCATATCTCTTTACATGCTTGTTAATATTTGCTTACTATAACATGATACTCTCGCTCTGTCAGTACCTTAATGACTTATGCTATACTTCGTAATTTCCTCGCAATGACGACTCTCAATCCACGCAACAATGCCTTCCCACAGAAGCAGGAATGACATATAATAATAACTGTCCGATACTATTGAACAAGCCACGGGATGACACAGGGGCAAAAATAATCCATGAGGGAAATGCCTTGCGAGGAGCAAAGCTTTGTTGCAATCTTATGAAATAAGGCTATAACTCCTGAGATTGCTTAGTCGAAACTTTCAGTTTCTTCTTGCAATGACGACTCTCGATCCACACAGGCAATGTTTTTGTGGGAATGATATAAAAGCCTTATTGCATAGATCAAAAAACACTTTCGGTATCATCCCGTGGCTTATCCAATAGTGCAAATAAATATAGTGATAAAGGTGGGATTCTTCTTTCACCTTTATCACTGACTATCAAAATGTTATTTCAAAACTCAAGATTTTTAGCACAACATTTATATCTGAAGTGTTGGACTATTTCTCCTTGCTAGGGTTTTTCTTAGATCGTCTTGAAAATTATTATTTCCTTGCTGCTTATTCCTATCTTGAGGTGTTTGCATAGTTTTTAATGTTTCTTGCAATTTCGGTGGAATATTAGGCATTTGAGATGACTTTGGAGCAGCCCCACCCTTGCCTGGCATTGGATGTGGTGGAGGTGGCGGAATAGGAACACCTTTCCCCGGAGGAGGAGGTGGTATAACACCAGGTTTTAGAGGTTGTGTGGCTGGATTATTAGCGATTATAGCCTTACTAGCAGCTTCTTCTTGTAATCTTTGCTCTTTTCTAAGCCTGATTGCTTCCATAGCACCTTGTTGCTGCTTATCAGCTGCAGTAGGCTCGCCTTTTAAAGCTGAAGATTGTGAGCTTTTATTAAATTGTTTCTCTCTTTCTTCAGCAGTATTTATAGTATTATGTTCTTTTTTTATGCTTTCAAGATGCTTACTAACTCCTTCTAATTCAGCGACAATTTTCCATTTTTCTTCTTTAGTAATATTAGAATTAGCTTTTTTTTCTTCAAGCTCTTTCTTTTTATTTTCAAGCTCTTTCTGCTTTTGCTTTAATTCCTCTAAACGTTTTTTGTGATTATCTATTTGTACTTTAGGTTCTTCGTTTTTAGTTACTGGAGCATCAATAGCTTGCTTTTTTTGTGCATTTTTCCAAGCTAACTCTTCTGCAAAAGTATTAAATTTTGGCTTTTCTACTGGTTGAGTTCTTACCGGCTGAATCCCTATTTCTGCTTGTTTGAGATCCTGAAAATTTGTTTCAGAAGCCAAAGGAATGCTTTTAGTATCAGGTATTTCTGGATCAACTTGTTGTACTTTTGCGGTAGTTTCTTTTATTTGATTATGAAGATCTACCACTGAATTTGCTTTTCTTAGTTCTTGTTCAGGATTATTATAATAATTTTCTAAATCCTGTTTTAGATAATCATACGTTGCTTTAATAGAGGTTACTTTAGTGTCAAAACTTGCTGCAATTTGAGCTGCTAATTTTAAAGATTGCTCTGACCCCCCTTTAGGCTGAATCACAAGTTTACTTTTTTCTCCTAAAAACCATTTTGACAAAATATTTGGTTTATAAACTTGTATTTCTACCTCTGCATTACCTGCTTTAACTGATATACTACCCTCATAACCTGTGAACTTATTAAGCCATGTTTTTGGTTGTTTATGTTCTGCAGTTATATTATTTCCTAGATTAGAAAAAACTTTGTTTATATCTGTTTTTGCTGTTAAAAAATCATCTAGTTTTTTAAAAGTTTTATCATTTTGTGAACTTATACCGGCTATTTCATAACCAGTAGCAATTTGTATAAAATTTAATTCAAAAGGCTCTGCCTTTATTCCATTATAAATATTTTCTAAGAACTCATTGCTAAAATTTTTACCACTCTTAATTCCTTGCAATTTACTTTCTGTATTTAAACCTTCTAGTTGATCCTTAAACTGATCAATTGTCCATTTATCTTTTACGCTAGGATTATGAAGATTAGTATTAAGACCTACAGTAGCGTAAGCTGATATAAAAGCTGCGTCTGCATGATTTATGTCAGTAGTAGTATTTTGCTCATAATATTTAGAGGCAAAACTTTCAACCAACCTATCTATTTTTTGAGCCTCACCTGGTAATTTAAAAGCCTTTAAAAACTCTCTTAAACTTTTCAAATAATTTTTATCTTTAAAATCAAATTGTTTAACAAAACTATCCAATACTTTTTTATTATCTTCCCCATCTGTTCCAAGATAATCCCCAACAGCTACTAAATCTAAATTATTTTTTTCCTCACGAAAAAATTTAGCTGTCTCTTCTGCAAAATCTTTATTATTACTAGCACACCATTCTTTAATCTTACTGATTCCATCTTTAGGTTTATCATTAAATGAACTTATTACTTCTCTTTTTATTAAGGGGTCCATAACTATCTCTCATAAGTTAATTATTATTAATCTTTAATATAGCTATTTAATAGCTTCAACGCAAGCAAAAGTCGCTATTTTTAATATTTCACTTGCTGAAGCTGTGGCTTGCAGGATTTGAACAGGCTTTTCAAAACCATTTGTTATAGGACCTATAAAACTATTTGAAGAAAACTCTCGAAGCAGTTCAGTAGAAATAGCTGCAGAGTTTAAACCTGGCATAATAAGCACGTTAGCAGGACCAGATAACCTACAAAATTTATATAATTTACGTAAGTTAGAATCTAAAGCAACTTTAACTGACATTTCGCCATCATATTCAAAATCTACCTCCATATCATTAAGCTTTGCTTTATCTTCACTAAAATTGTCTAATATATTTACTGCTTCACGAATACGAGCTGTTTTTTCCTTAGAAGAATTGCCAAAACTTGAAAATGAAAGAAGTGCAACACGTGGGACAATTCCCATATCCTTAGCTATTTCTGCTGTTTGAGCTGCTATTTCTGCAAGCTCGTGACTATTTGGATATTCAGTAATACAATTGTCAGAAATAATAATATTATTATCTTTTGCAATCATGATAGAATAACCCAAAATTCTACGATTAGGCTTTCGTGAAATGACTTTTAATATATCTTCTAAACTATCAACATAGCTTTTTGTCACCCCTGTTAAAAGTGCATCGCCATCACCGCAAGCAAGCATACAAGCGGCGAAAATGTTCTTATCTGTTTTAACCAGCTTAGCACAATCTCGGTATAAATAACCTTTGCGTTGGAGCCTTTTATATAAATAATCAATATATATCTCTAACTTATCAGTTAAAGCAGCGTTCATTATGGTAATACCATCTAAACTAATATTCTGCCCTAATTGCTTTTTTAGCTTTGCTTCAATTCTCTCAATGCGACCGATCAAGATAGGGTTCCCATATTTCTCATCCCGCATCATTATTGCCGCAACGATTACTTCTTCTTCTTCTCCTTCAGCAAAAATAATACGTTTTAGAGGTGCATTATGGATTTTTTCAGATAAGAAATTCATATAGTTAGAGGTAGGGTTTAGTCTACTTTCTAATTCTTTTTTATATTTATTGAGATTAAAATCAGAAATTTTAGCGACATCGCTATCTAGTGCTGCTTTAGCTACCGCTATCGGCACTACTGTAATTAAACGGGGATCAAATGGAACAGGGATAATATATTCATTACCAAAAATCATCTTGCGACCGGCATATGCCTTATATACCTCCTCCGGCACAGGCTTGCGAGCAAGTTCTGCTATAGCTTTTGCTGCTGCTATTTTCATTTCTGTGTTGATGGTCTTAGCTCTAACGTCTAATGCTCCCCTAAAAATATAAGGAAAACCCATAACGTTATTAATCTGATTATTATAATCAGAACGACCTGTTGCTATAATCGCATCATTACGAACTTGCTTTATCTCCTCAGGCGTAATTTCCGGATCAGGGTTAGCCATAGCAAAAATAATTGGATTATTTGCCATTTTGCTAACCATCTCTTTAGTTACTGCACCTTTTACAGATAATCCTATAAATACATCCACATCTTTTAATGCTTCTTCTAAAGTTCTAAGCTCCGTGCTATTTGCATGAGCCTCTTTCCATTTATTCATACCCTCCGTGCGACCCTGATAGATAACACCTTTAGTATCGCATAAAATAATTTTTGATTTATCCGCTCCAAGAGCAATCAATAGATCAATACAAGCAATAGCGGCAGCACCCGCACCATTAACCACTATTTTTAAATTCTCTAGCTTACGGTTAGTAATATAAGCGGCATTTATTAGCCCTGCTGCTGTGATAATTGCCGTTCCGTGCTGATCATCATGAAATACTGGTATATCCATTAAAGATTTTAGCTTCTCTTCAATAACAAAACACTCAGGAGCTTTAATATCTTCAAGATTAATTCCGCCGAAACTATAACCAAGATATTTTACAGCATTAATAAACTCTTCTGGATCATTAGTATCAACTTCCAAATCAATTGCATCGATATCGGCAAATTTTTTAAAAAGTACCGCTTTACCCTCCATCACTGGCTTTGAGGCAGCAGCTCCTAAATTACCAAGACCAAGCACGGCAGTACCATTAGAAATCACAGCAACCAAATTCCCACGTGCAGTGTATTTATACATTTCATCAGTACTTTTAGCGATCTCAAGACAAGGAACCGCAACACCTGGAGAATAAGCCAGCGATAAATCATGCTGCGTAACAAGCGGCTTAGTCGCAGAAATAGCAATTTTACCTGGCTTATTTTTTTGATGATATTCAAGTGCTTCAGTGTAATTTATTTTGTTCATTTTATCCATTTTTTAGATATTCCTGTTTTGTTTTATTTATTAATCGTGGCGTACTCCATGTCATTCCCGCGTAGGCGGGAATCCAGCATAAAGCGAGATAAATCGAGCTTTTAATTTCAAAAATTTGCTGTATTTAGAATTTTTTCCTGGATTCCCGCTTTTGCGGGAATGACAGTTACCCCATCACATACATAATAATTGATATAGTCACTACCGAGAAGAAAGTTGTAAATGTTATAATCGATGCCATCGAATCAGGATTGCCGCCAAGCTGGCGTGATAAAACATAAGCAGTGCTTGCACATGGCAGTGAGCTATATAATATCCCTACAGATCTATCTATTCCGCTAATTGACATCATCCATAGCACTACTACACTTACTAACGGAAAAGCAATTAATTTAATAAAGCTCGTAAATACTATGCTATGTAAAAGCTCTTGTCTAATAGTAAAATTAAGCCCTGCCCCAACATTTAACATACCGATTGCTAAAGCAGCATTAGAAAGACTATCTAAAGTTTTCTTAAGACCTAAATGTAGTTCAAGGTTTGAATAATTAAAAACAAATCCTACTAAGCTTGCAATAATTAGCGGGTTGCGTACGATTAGCTTGATCATTAAAACAATACTAGTTCTAATGGTAGTAGTGACCGACTTATCAGGAACATAATATGCAAAAATCATTACCGATAAAATATTGGTGATGATAATCATATAAGAAGAAATAACGGCAACAATAGAAAGACCACTAGGACCAAGTAAGGGACTCGCTGCTCCAAAAAAAATGTAGCTATTATAGCGAATCGATCCTTGAAAAATAGAAGTGAATTCTATTTTATCAATATTATATTTTCTTTGATAAATTATTAGACCTAAAGTAATAAGAAGAGTAGAAATAATAAGAGCGATTACTAATTTAATTATTGATGTAACGCTTAAATCAGCTGTAGAGATATAGTTAAAAAGCATTGCAGGAAACAATACAAAATAAGATAATTTCTCTATGCCACGCCAAAATTCTTCTAAAGTTAGCCATTTATTTTTTATAATACTACCAAGTAAGATAATTAAAAAAATCGGCAACGTACTGCAAAAAATATCATTCATTTGTTAATAATTTATACTTTTAGTATCTACCGCAAGTCCTGTCATCCCGTGGCTTGTCCACGGGATCCAGCATAAAACGAGATAACCTAAGCTTTTTATATTTGTACTTTTTATTACTGGATCCCGTAGACAAGCCACGGGATGACACCGAAGACACTTTTTAACCTGCACAACAATTTTTACGCAGGAAACATAGCTCTTCTATAACTTCTCTTCAATCAACTTCATAGTTTCGTTTATACCATAAAGCTTTATGAAAGTGCCAAGCCTTGGACCATCGCTTTGCCCAAGTAATATCTGGTATAAATCTTTGAAATAATCACGCAAATTTTCATATCCGGCTTTCATTCCGATATCATAAATTCCTTTTTGGATGCTTTCAGCTTCTATTTGCTCAGGCAAACTTTTTAGCATATCTAAAATATCTTGCAAAATAGCTTTATGCTTTTCAGACGGAGCTAAATATGATTTATGTGCTTTAACAAAATCATTATAATATCTTATAGCAAATTCTGCTAAGTGGTCAAGATAAGGACTATTATTTGGCGTAGCTTTTGGTTCATATCTGCTAATAAAACCCCAAAGTACCGACTTATCGGATGGATTACACACAGAAGTTAGGTTCAATAATAGCGAGTAAGTAATACCAAAAATCTCAATTTTAGGCACATTTCCATGATGAATATGATAAACCGGATTTGCAAAACGTTTTGATCTATCTTCTTCTAAATGATATTTTTGATTAAAGGTAATATATTCATCAACATTTTTAGGAATTACATCGAAAAATAACCTTTTAGCCCTAGTAGGGTTTTGATACATAAACAAAGCCATACTTTCAACAGGGGCATATTTAAGCCAATCATCAACGCTAATACTATTGCCTTTTGACTTTGATATTTTTTCACCATTTTCGTCTAAGAATAGCTCATAACATAATTGCACCGGCGGTTTTCCACCTAAAATTCGGCAAATCTCTGAGTAAAGTCTACCATTTGCTAAGTGATCTTTTCCATACATCTCATAATCGACTTTTAAAGCTGCCCAACGCATACCAAAATCTGGTTTCCATTGCAATTTACAATGCCCTTTTGTCACCGGCACTTCTATTGTCTCACCGTTTTCATCTTTATAGGTTATTGTACCAAGTTTTGCATCCCACTTATGTATAGGTACTTGCAGAACTTTACTAGTTTTCGGACAAATAGGCATAAAAGGCGAATAGGTAGCTTTCCGCTCTTCTCTAAAAGTTGGTAGCATCAGCTCCATTATCTCATCATATTTCTCAAGTACCCTTATCAGCATTTCATCAAACATTCCTGCTTTATACATTTTCGTACTGCTGTAAAATTCATACTCGAAGCCAAATTTATCAAGAAATGAGCGAAGTTTTGCGTTCATATAATGCCCGTAGCTCTCACATTCACCGAAAGGATCAGGGATAGAGGTTAGTGGCATATCCATATATCTGGCTACCATTTCAGGATTTGGGATATTGCTTGGTACTTTACGAAGCCCGTCCATATCATCAGAAAAACAAATTAGCTTAGTTGGAATATCAGATAATTGTTCAAACGCTTTCTGCACCATTACCATACGGGCATTTTCACCAAAAGTCCCAATATGCGGCAGCCCTGATGGACCATAGCCTGTTTCAAACAATACATAACCTTTTTCAGGCACTTTGCCGTTTAAGCTATCTAGTATTTTTTTAGCTTCTTCAAAAGGCCAAGCTTTTGACTTTATTGCATCTTCCAAAATTTCCGACATTTATTTTTCTTACACTTGTAATTAATTATCAGTGACAATATACTATATTTAATTAATTGTAAAATTTAATTGTCATTCCCAACAATGGTTTGTTGCATAACTCTTATGTCATTCCCGCGTAGGCGGGAATCCAGCATAAAGCGAGAAAATTGAGCTTTTAATTTTAAAAACTTGCTATGTTTATGCTTTTTTTTTCTGGATTCCCGCTTTCGCGGGAATGACATTGGAACCATACAACAATGCCAGCTTGTCCACGAGATGACAAGTGTGCAATGCCTCCACAGGATGGCACTGTTTGACAATACAAAAACTATAAAATAAAACTATGCTATTTAATACCATTATAAACTACATAAGAAAAGACAGCTATAAAATGCTGCATATAGGCTTAATTGCGATTTCCGTAATAGCTCTTGCTACAGCCTACTTTGCTGAGTATATATTGCATTACGCCCCCTGCCCTTTATGCGTTTACGAAAGATTCCCTTATCTAACATTAATAAAAATTTGTCTAACTGCTTTAATTATAAGGCAATTAAGCAAATATACTTTAATATTTATTTTCTTAACACTTCTTAGCTCCTACATATTATCAACCTATCATAGTATGGTAGAGCGAGGAATAGTTCAGCCAAGCAGCCTTTGTTCATCTATGATTCGTTTCCCAAAAGGCTTATCTATCGAGCATATTAGACAGATGCTTTATTCACAGCCAATAACTTCCTGCACCAAACCGGCAATTAAAATCCTTAGTATTTCTATGACCGAGTATAATTTACTATTAAACTTGGGACTTTTAATTGGTTTATTAATTGTTTGGCTTTATCCTAAAGAATCTTCACTATAAACTTTTACCCTAACATCTTTTTCAATTCTCTCATAGAAAAAGCCGGTGGTTTTAGGTAGTCTTGTACTACCTTACCATTATTTAAAACTATAAGTCTTTTTCCGTAATTTACAGCATCATCCAAATTATGTGTGATCATTACGGCAGTTATTTTACGCTCATCAACAATCTCTGCCGTTTTTTTCATTACCTCATGCGAAGCTTTAGGATCAAGGCTTGCAGTATGTTCATCTAAAAATAATATTTTAGGCGGATGAGAAATAGCTAGTGCCAGCAATATAAGCTGTTTCTCTCCACCGGAAAAATTACTAAGCGGCTGCGTTAGACGTGATAAAAAACGCTTAGATTTCGATAAACCGATAAGCTCTAATACTTCCACATCTGTTTTACGCTCATTTGCTGGAAAGCGGCTTTCCCATAAAGTAATATTTTCTTCTAATGTTAACTCCGAAAATAATCTGTCTTCTGCTTTTTGAGTTATAGTTAGTAATATATTAGCTTTTTGCGATTGCGGTAATTTATCAATTCGCATTTGATCTAAAAACACCTGCCCGCTAGTCGGCTTTAAATAACCTGCTAGAATTTTGGTTAAAGTAGATTTACCACTGCCGTTAGTTCCAAGTAATACAACAAACTCTTCTTTGGCAATGTTTAAAGTAGTTTCCGATATTATCGGCTCATTACGCTCTTTTACTTTAAACTGCACTTTCTCGGCATATAAATAAGGTTTCATACATTCTCTCTTTTCACAGAACGAAGCGAAATAAATAGCACCATTCCTAAGATAAGCTTAAGATTTATAGGATCAATACCGATGCGGAGTAAAATACTTAAAGTGATAAAGTAAAATAATATACCTATAAAACAGGAAAATATTTCTTTAAAGGTATCAAAACTGTTATTGTGAATTAGGATATGTCGCCCTATAACGATCGCACCGATACCAACAAGTGCTACCCCAAAACCCATATTAATATCGGCAAAACCATTTACTTGTGCCGATATAGTACCAGTTAATGCAGCAAGTGCGTTACTTATGCTAAGCCCAAGCGTACGATAGAATTCGGCAGGCTTTCCTAAAATAGCAAGCAAATCTTTATTAAACCCAAATGCTCTAAGCCTTAGACCTAGTTGCCCTTTTAATAAAACTATTACTGCAAATATCACAATAATATTTGTTATGATCAAAGATAATAACCAATTTTCAGTATTAAATATAGTTAGTAAGCTCGGCATCCCAAGAGTCGATATGTTAGGACGCTGCATAATCTGCAAATTAACCGAATAAAGCATAAAGCTGGCAAGTATTCCCGATGTAAGGCTGTTAACACGGTTATTCTTCTGCATAAAGCTTACTATAACACCGATAACACTCCCTGCTATTACGGCAAGTATTAATGCCGGAAATAGTCCAAATGAAATAAACCTAGCAAACACTACCGCACCTAATAAATATGTTCCATCTACAGTCAAATCGGTAATTTTCAAAATCCTGTAGCTAATATACATGCCTAAAATAAGCGGCAACATTATCAAAGATTGCTCAAGAGTGATAAATAAAAGATTCATTATATTACTCTTCCAACTCTTTTCTGTTAAAAGGAAAATTCGCTAAATTTTCCTTAGTAAGAATTTTTTGTTTGATAAAGGATTTGAGATTAACAAATAAAGTTAGCTCATACATATTTTGAAACGGAATATCTTTAGGGGCTATTGATTCTAAAATTTGCTTTGCCTGATTGCCTACTTTGAAGCCTATATCTTTTTCTCGTACCCCTACCGCAATGGTTGCTCCGCTAATTACCGACCCTTCATCCGAGGCAATAATAGGAATATCCCGTTTAAAGGCTTCTTGCTTTAAAATATTTATACCACTAACTATTAAATGATCTTTTAAAATCACAAAGCATTGTGTATTTTCGGGAGCGTTCTTTACAGCTACTGATAAGTCATTTAGGTTCTGTACCATTTTAAGATTTAATGAGATATTATTTTTCTTTACATATCTTTCCATTTCTTCTACTTCCGGTATAACTTTCTCGCTACTGCTGTAAATTAAGGTGATATTTTGTAGGAAAGGAAGTTTATTGATAATATCGGTAATTTTTATTTCATCATTAACACCAGTAACCAAGGGAAGATTTCTATTATCAATCTTAGCTGCCGCACAAACAATCGGTTTATCAGAGACATGAGAAATTACAGTTTGACAAGCAGATGTACCAATCGGAATTATTACGTCAATATCTTGATCTTTAATTTGTTTTATAATAGCAAGTAAAATATTAGAATCGGCATGGGCATTTTTCATTATAATTTTTGCATCTATAGCTTTAAGTGATTCTTCAATGCCTGCTACGATCTGAGTCATTGCTTCATGCTCAAGCGGAACAATAACAGCGACGTTTTTTTGAGTCGCATAAACTGATAAAGTGAAAAATAATGAAAATAAAAGAGAGAAAACTCTTAAGAAAATATTAAGGAATGACATTTTAATATCCTATATTAAGTTATAATTTAATAATTGAGCAGTGGGCATAATACACCCATAACGTAAAAATATTATCTACGCCAACGCCAATTTTGTATTAAACTAATAACTTTCAAAGATATCATAAATAATTTAACATATTATTTTGTATTGTAATTACTAGCAGTATTTTAATATTTTGTCAATAGCTGGTCCTTGGTTGTAGCTTGACATAGTCATCATAAGCCATTATCTTAAATCTCTTTTGGGTATATTCCCCGCCGCTTGCGGCGTAATATGGCGGAATGAGCAAATATATACATAAAAGTCATAATGTTACGGTACTGCTGTATCACATGGTATTTCCAGCAAAATATCGCCGAGCAGTGTTTGACGTATCAGTTGATCAAGTATTACGAGAAATATGTTTAGAGATAGAAAAGAGATATCAAATAAAATTTTTAGAAATAGGGGTTGATGAAGATCATGTCCATTTTTTGGTACAATCTGTACCAACCTATAGCGTAACAAAAATAGTAACAACAATTAAAAGTGTTACAGCTCGTCAAATATTTAGACAGTGTCCACAGGTAAAGAAACAATTATGGGGTGGAGAATTTTGGACTGATGGATATTTTACGAGTACGGTAGGTAAGCATGGAAATGAGAATATGATAGGAAAATACGTAAAAAACCAAGGCAAGGAATATCAGAAACTGCATGAGGATCATCAGCTAGCTTTCTTCTAAAATACCCCGCTGCTTGCGGCGGGGATTACTTTTATAAAAAGGATTTTATTATGAAATATTTAATAATCTTATTTGCTGCTTTGGCTTTAACTGGCTGTTCTAATCAAAAAAACACCAAGTCAAAAGAAGTAATACAAGCTGATGGTGATCCAAGCTATGCTATCATGAGAACAGTCAACAACACTAATAGAAGTATCGCTAGTACTGTTTCAACAGTACCAAACCCTCCTGTTCGTTAAATGCTTACTATTATTTCATCTGCTAAAACTCTTAATTTTGAGCCAATAGCTTTTAAAGGGGAGCTAATCTCCCCTGCTTTTCCCAAAATAACAAATCAACTACTTGCTATAGTCAAAAATTATTCTGAAGCTCAGCTATCTAAAATTATGGATATCAGCGAGAAATTGGCACATCTAAATAAAGAAAGATTTCAGAATTTTGAGAAGCAAGACAGCAAAGCAGCTATTTTTGCTTATGCGGGTGATGTTTTTAACAATATACAATCAGAAAATTTAAGCGAAGATGCAATAAATTTTTTACAATCGCATTTACTTATCATATCAGGGTTATATGGAGCTTTAAAACCGCTCGATGCTATCAAACCTTATAGGCTTGAAATGGCAACAAAGTTAGATGAAATAAATGACTTGAGCAAATTTTGGCAAGATGAGATAACAGATTATATTAATAAGAAGCTTGAGCATCATAAACATAAATATTTGCTTAATCTTGCATCACAGGAATATTCATCTGTGATAAATCAGGATAAGTTAAAATATCCTATAATTAATATTCATTTTAAAGAAAATAGAAACGGTAAGTTAGCAACTATTGGAATAAATGCTAAAAAAGCTCGTGGGAATATGGTGAATGTTATTGCCAATAATCTAATTGACTCTCCTGAATTACTTAAAGAATTTTCATATCTAGATTATAAATATAACTCTAAAGATTCATCAAATAGTGATTTAGTATTTGTGAAATAGAGATCTTTTCCGTCATTTGCGAGGAAAAGCAACTTTGATGTCATCTAGTTGCTTGTCCACGGGTTCCAGTTAAAAATAATAATAAAACTGGATTGCTTCGTCGAAACTTTCAGTTTCTTCTCGCAATGACGGGAAAACTTATCCACGCCACAATACAACAATCATCAACAAGTTTTGTAAAATATTAACTTGATAATTAATAGTTGATAATGTATTTATTATTTTGTAAATAATAGGTATTTTATGTTTTCAAAAAATGATACTGAAACAAATCAAGTTTCAAATTACCTAGACAATACTTTAAATTCAAACTCACCTATTACACCAAAAATTTTACAAAACTCACGCTATCTTTGGTTCTAAATATCGTAAAGATGGAGAACGCAGCTGTTGTTGCATATAGTCATCTAAAAGCCCTAACTTTATTTGGTAAACCGTTTTACCGATTGTATTTGCAGTCCTTTTGAGAAATGCCCAAACTAAAAATGCCCAACTAATATGATTACGTTGAATACGCTGTTTCCTGCATTGACAACGTTCTATCCCAGTAAGTTGCTTAATTTCTCTGTGCATGCTCTCAATTACCCATCGAAAGCCACACTCATCTTGTGCAGCTTTAGAAGATTTGTGAGTTTTGTTATTGGTAACAACATACTCAACTCTGTTGGTAGGAACAGTAAATTTAAACAAATTAACATGCTTATTTTTAGCAAAGCCTTTTATATGAATCTCTACTCCATGCCTGATCTCTTCATCTGAAAATGTCAACTCTTTTACAGCTTTATAAGGTTTAGAATCGTGTGTTTTACTAACGTTTCTATTGGCTTTAATAGGGGCATAATAATATTTCCCCAGAGAGTCAACATGTTGCATAATTTTGTGTGTAGAATACCATGTGTCAAAAAGTACTGTTTGAAAAGGAATCTTCTTGCTATAAACAGCATTATTTAACATGTTTAATAGGTGTTCTAGTTTTGTTGCTCCATCATGATCAGGTGCAAAAATTCGATAATCTATTACCCAAAACTTATTAATATCAGGGTTATAATATACCAGACTCACTACTCCTATACCTTTAGTAACTCTACCTGTAGCTCCACTGTACTGCGATCTTGCAATTTCTATTTGCTTCGTATTCCTTTTATTTAAAACCGTATCATCAAATATTGTATATCCATTAGATGAAAAAATAACATCATTCTTGATGTGTTCCCATAACAAAGAAGGTGTATATTTTTCATTCCTTAAAAATCTATTAATAACATTGAAAATACTATAAGTAAGTAGAACAAAACTTATTTAAAATAATAAGATTTTAAATAGGTAATGATGAACAGAAAATATAGACACTTATCTCGAGAAGAGAGATATGAAATAAAAAGAATGTATGACCTAGGAGTCAGTATTAACAAGATAGCACAACATCTTACGAGGTCTAAAAGCACTATTAGTATGGAGCTAAAAAGAAATAAAGTAAAAGGTAAGTATATGCCTTGTGTTGCTCAGGAACAATATAAAAAAAGGATGCATCAGCAAGAGTTATTAAAAATAGAGAAGTTACCTATTTTGTTAAATTATATCAAAAATGCTATGATTCACAAGAAATGGTCACCGGATGCTATAGCCGGAAAGTTAAAACTGGACAAAAATACAGCTTGTTGTATCAGTACAGAAAGTATATATAGATTTGTCTACACTTCTCCAGTTGCAGCTAAATAAAAGTAATCCCCGCCGCAAGCAGCGGGGTATTTTAGAAGAAAGCTAGCTGATGATCCTCATGCAGTT
This sequence comes from Rickettsia endosymbiont of Gonocerus acuteangulatus, assembly GCF_964026435.1. NCBI lineage: Bacteria > Pseudomonadati > Pseudomonadota > Alphaproteobacteria > Rickettsiales > Rickettsiaceae > Rickettsia > Rickettsia endosymbiont of Gonocerus acuteangulatus. The sequence goes on along the minus strand of NZ_OZ032147.1, from coordinate 416,368 downwards.
TCTGATATTCCTTGCCTTGGTTTTTTACGTATTTTCCTATCATATTCTCATTTCCATGCTTACCTACCGTACTCGTAAAATATCCATCAGTCCAAAATTCTCCACCCCATAATTGTTTCTTTACCTGTGGACACTGTCTAAATATTTGACGAGCTGTAACACTTTTAATTGTTGTTACTATTTTTGTTACGCTATAGGTTGGTACAGATTGTACCAAAAAATGGACATGATCTTCATCAACCCCTATTTCTAAAAATTTTATTTGATATCTCTTTTCTATCTCTAAACATATTTCTCGTAATACTTGATCAACTGATACGTCAAACACTGCTCGGCGATATTTTGCTGGAAATACCATGTGATACAGCAGTACCGTAACATTATGACTTTTATGTATATATTTGCTCATTCCGCCATATTACGCCGCAAGCGGCGGGGAATATACCCAAAAGAGATTAAAGTTATATAGCTATTTACCGTCTAAAAGATATAAAAGGCAAGAAAGGGGGACAAGGCATCAAAGGATCATTATACCACAAAGGATCTCAATACATCAGCGTGATGCAATAGCAATGCAAAAGCTAGAAGTAGGGCATTTTGAGGCAGATCTTACATTTCATAAAGGTAATCAAAGTATGAATATCGGTGTGCTGGTGGATAAAAAGAGTCAAAAGATTATTTTAGTGCTGAATAACTCCAAAAGAGCTAAAACAGTTACCACTGGGTTTTTAAAAAAGATCAAAACGCTGCCAAGTAGTGTTAGAAAGACTATTACTATGGATAATGGCAAAGAGTTTGTAGGGCATCTTGCTTATAGACTATCTGGGTTTCAAACTTTCTTTTGTGATCCATACCGCCCTAGACAAAAAGCACTAGTGGAGAAAATGAATTCTATGATTCATAGAATTTTACCTAAAAATACAGATATTACAACCGTTACACAAAGAGGTCTTGACAATATTGCTGAGATTTTAAATAACATGCCAAGAAAGATTTTTGGTTATAAAACCCCCAATGAAATTTGGGCAGAAAATTTATAGGTTTTGTTCTACTTAGTCCTTGAATTTTCACATCATGACTACATTTCTTTGCATGTTCAGCGTAGTAGGTTAAACTATAATTCTTTTGGCTAACTATTAAAAATTGACAATAATCTGTCCTATTAATTGGTATTGCTTACAACTTTATCCTCTTTGACATGTTTAATTATTTTTACAATAATTTATCACTTTTTTACTCATAGCGTAAGTTTTGATATTTAAAATTGTAGACACCCCTGAATTACACAAAAAAAATACATGATGAAAACTTTATATCATATAGCACCATACCTAAATATTTTGTTGATCAATTCAAAATTTGTGGACTTAAACTAATAGGAGAAGCACCTGAAGCTATACCTGAAATAGCTTAATAATAGATAAAGCTCGGTGTCATCCCATGAGGGCATTGCCCGCATGGATTGATTTTTACCGTCATTGCGAGGAAAAGCAACTTTGGTGTCATCTAGTTGCTTGTCCACGGGAGGCATTGTTGCGTGGATCGGAAAACGCCCTAAGGTAGTCATCCCATGATTTATTCTATAGTACCGGACATTTTTAAAAAAATGTTATATTTTTTTCAGGTATAGGTGACCTTATATGTCATTCTTAGCTAGAGGCGGGAATCCACATAAAGCGAGATAAATCGAGCTTTTTATTTAAAAAACTTGCTGCTTTTATGTTAATTTTTCTGGATTTCCGCTTCTAGCTAAGAATGACATAGAATAATAACTGTCCGGTACTATTTGGCTTGTCCACAGAATCCAGTAATAAAAAAGTACATATAGTAAGTTTTAAAATTAAAAACTCGATTCCCTCGCAAGGCGTTTTGAAGATTTTACTAATGACGCCAATTTTTCAAATAAAACGAGTATACTAAATAGAGCAGGCGTTGCTACTATAATCATCATCCTCACGGATAAATTTTTGCTTTACCTTAGAGTTATTATTATAAGGTTTATTATTTTTAACTGGTGCTACAGGTTCGTAGTTTGAAACTGGAGGTACATAATTTTGATTTGCTGTTGCATTTGGACAAGTGTATTTTGATATATCACGCTTAGTTTCTCTCAGCATTGCCTTTATTTGGTCTAGCTCTTCTTGCATTTTTCTTTCTTTATCAGTGTTGTCCTTTCTAACTTTCTTACTGGCTTTACTTAAAATCATATTATCATCGTCTGAAGATTCACCTGATTCAGCTTTATATTTTTCCATATCTCGTCTAATCATTTTAAGATATATCTCACGATTTCTTTTGACAGGATCAATTTGCTCCCCTCTTAAAGGATTATCGTAATCATCATCGTCATCCTCTGGATCGTCAAGATTATCTTCAATTATATTCTTTTTAGCTAAACTAATATATTTATTATTATATAAAGGTTTTCTTTTACCACCTTTAAAACCTTTACTATCAACTAACCTATTATTTGCGGATTTTTGGAAGTAACCTCTAAAATTATCAGTACAACCCGATAGTACAAAAACACCTAAAAATAATATTATAATTTTTTTCAACATATATTATTCCAAAACTTCAATTAGATTTATTTATATAACTTGACAAATTATCTTTAAAAACAAGCCATATGAAAAAGTCTATTATGATTAATGCCACATAATAATCAAACTTGCAAGAATAAAGAGCTTATATTGTTTAAATTAGCTCTTCTATTAGGTTACTTAGCAACTTATGCCCCTCTTTTTTTCTTTTTAATAGATTTTTCGAGGTATTTTCTAGTATCTTTGGATTACTTATTAGCTCAAACATTTTTTCGGCTAATTTTTCACTTGATATATCATCTTGCTTCATGCACCAACCACATTTCTCATCTTCTAATAATTTTGCATTATGATATTGGTGATTATCGGCAGCACTTGGCAAAGGAATAAAAATTGCTGGCAATCCTATATAAGTTAGCTCTTCTATAGTAGATGCTCCTGCTCTTGAAATCACTAAATCAGTATTTTTATACTGATTTGCCATATTATCAAAAAATTCAGCTAATTCGTAAGTAATATTTAAATTTGAGTATATATTTTTTATTTTTACTTGATCCTCGAGTGCTGCTTGCTGAGTTATATGGAGTTTAAGGTTTGGCTGCTTTTGCATTAAAATTTTTATACTATCAGGTATTAACTCTGAAAATAATTTAGCCCCTTGACTGCCGCCAAAGATAAAAATTTTAAAGGTACGGTCTTTGTCATTCCGCCGCTTGACCACCAAATCCAAATTTCTAATATTCTTTCTCACTATCCCGCCAGTAACTACTGTTCTATTTTTTACTACCATAGGCAAGTTTTTGGTATTTTTATAAGAGATAGCTATTTTCTTAGCAAAATTTGCAAAAAATCTATTAACCTTTCCAAGATAAGAATTCTGCTCATGAATTACAATCGGCACTCTTAGTAAAATTGCTGCAAACATTGAAGCAACAACCGGATAACCACCAAATCCTACTACAGCAGAAGAAGAAAGACTAAATAACAATTTAATAGCTTTAAAAATAGCAAGCGATAATAACGGCAAGAATAATAAAATATTTTTTGGTCGTTTTAAATCTATGACATGAAAAATTAATCCCGCATCATGATTTATATATTTCTCACATCTTAAATCTGTAATAAAATGAACTTCATACTTTCTTTTTATCAATTCCTCCCCAAGAGCAACTGCTGGAAAAAAATGCCCACCTGTTCCACCTGCCACTAAAACTATTTTTTTCATATTTCTATTTTATTTATCTTATAGGAATCAAGCGGCGTTCGGTATCTAGTAAAGCCAAGCAGCATACCAGTAGCTATAGCAATTGCAAGTGTTGAAGAGCCACCATAGCTAATAAAAGGCAACGTCATACCCTTAGTAGGTAATAAATGCAAAGTTACACCCATATTAATTATTGCCTGAAGCCCTAATTGTGCAACAATACCGCTAGCAGCAAATTGGACAAATTTATCCTGCTCATTTAATAACTTAGCAAGACTTCTAAGCACTATAAACGCAAATATACCTATAACAATAAGGCAAATAATAGCCCCAAATTCTTCCCCAGCAACGGCAAAAATAAAATCAGTATGTGAATCAGGTAGAACCTGTTTTACTGCCCCCTCACCCGGTCCTTTACCATATAAACCACCATGCTCAAAAGCTTTCAGAGACTTGCTAACTTGATAATTCTCACTACTATCAGGATCTAAGAAGGAGTTAATTCTTTGTGTAACGTGCGGCAACCAAAAATACGCAACAGTTACTCCTATCATTCCTAAAAAACCCGCTAGAACAATCCAAAATATTGGCATACCAGCAATAAAAAGCTGAATACCAAAAACTGCTGTAATCATCACAAGCATTCCAAAATCTGGTTGAATGATTAAGAGAATAGCAACAATAAAATAAAGTATAGAGCAAACTGTAAAGCTTGGGAAATCATCATTAAATTTTAACGATAATATCCAGCCTGTAACGACAGCAAAAAATGGCTTAATAAATTCTGACGGCTGAATAGATAAGCCAGCAATATTAATCCACCTAGTTGCTCCTTTCACTTCGTAACCAAAGAATTTAACAGCGATCAATAAAATTACACTAGCTATAAAACCCAATATAGCAAAACGCTTTAACCATTTTTTATTAAAGCATGAAAATAACAATATAAGAGCTGAGGCAGCTGTTAGATAAAATACTTGCCTTGATGCAAAATAATTTTCTTCCAGCCCTATTCTACTTGCTACTGCTGAACCTGAAGTAGTCACAAGCATTAAGCTAAAAACAAATAAAATAACTAAAGAAATAACTATTTGGCGATCGGTACTACGCCACCATAATTTTATAAAATTATTCGATATTTCGTTATTCACGCTATAGTTATTCAATTTTTCCTCTAGCTATAAGATTGTTACTTAAGGCTATAAACAATTCACCCCGCTCCTCAAAGTTCTTAAATTGATCATATGAGCTGCAGCAAGGTACTAATAAAATATTTTTTATGCTCTCATTATCATTTAATGCATCTTTATAAGCAAGTTCAAAAGCCTGTTTAAGGTCATCACATATAACAAAATCTACTATATTCTTAGCAGTATTTGCAAACATTTCTTTGGCTTGCCCATAAAAATAAGCTTTTTTGATTTTATTAAAATAAGGTTTTATTTCCTCAATACCACCCTCTTTAGCAATACCGCCCACAAGCCAATAAATATTATCAAGAGCTTTAATTGATTGCCTTGCTGCTATAGCGTTTGTCGCTTTACTATCATTGTAAAAATTTATACCATTTGTACTACCTAGATATTGCATCCTATGCGGCAGTCCTTGAAAACTACTTATAGATTCAACAATTTTTACAGGCTCAAGACCTATTATTCTAGCAACTGCATAGCTTGCTGCAATATTCTCACTGTTATGAATTCCTTGAAGACTCTTATTAAACATTAGTTTAACACTAATATGCTCAAAGAAATTATCGGTAATTATATCATTAACTATTGATATACCTTTTTCAAGAATTTTAGTAACTGAAAAAGGGATTAATTTAATATGATGTTTTTGTTGTAGATTTGTAAAAATTTCATGGCAATAATCATTATCAATATTAATTATCCCGTAACTATCTTTATCCATTCGATCAAAAATTTTAGATTTTGCTGTAATATAACCTTCCATATTTTCATGCCTATCTAAATGATCAGGAGTAATATTAAGAAGCACTGCCACTTTAGCAATAAAAGTTTTCACTAAATCTAACTGGAAAGAAGATAATTCAAGCACATACCCATCCTTACTTACTTTAGCTTGCAAAACCGGAACACCGATATTACCAGCTAATGGATAATCTAAACCATTACTATTTAAGATATGACTAATTAAAGCAGTGGTAGTACTCTTGCCGTTAGTACCAGTTACAGCTAGGAGGTTTAAACCTTTAGATTTTTCGAAAAATAAATCTATGTCGGAGATGATCGAGATATTAAAATTTTTTGCGATTTTGACTATCTCGTGTGTTAGAGGAATCCCAGGACTTAATACAATTTTATCTAAACTTTGCCATTTTATATCAGATATAGGAATAATATAATTTTTACCGAATAATTCCTCAAACTTATTTCTATGTGCTTCTAGATCATCATATACAATTATATTACATTTGTCTTGCAACTCTTCATAAACCGAAATACCGGTTTTACCAAGCCCAAAAACACCTATATTTTGTCTTTTATGAATAGTCATGAGTTAATTAAACGATGTCATTCCCGCGTAGGCGGGAATCCAGAAAAAAATACAAATATAGTGAGTTTTTTAAATTAAAAGCTTGATTTATCTCGCTTTATGCTGGATTCCCGGCCTACGCGGGAATGACATAAAACATTACTTAATGTCCTGTATCAATGCTTGCTCACCCTCATTAAGGTTGACCTGATCATTAACATTATTATAAACTGCTTGATTGTTAGTTGGAACAGGTAAATAATAATGAGGCGGTACTTCTAAAGCTTTACTACGCTGAACTTGATACTCATTAGGACCAGCTGTTGATATCCCTACAGTTTCTTTTAATTTTTTATTACATGCAGAAGTAATTAATAAAACAGTAAATAATAAAAAAACTTTTCTCACTTTAATACCTTATAGATTATTTAGATTATATTATATTTTATCGTTATCGCCTTGTGGAGCATTACGAATCTTTTCAGCCATAGCCTCAATTTGGGCTTTATCATAATTCTCTTTAGCTTTTTCTTCAATATTTTTTTTAGCACTATAATAATCTTCCACTAAGATAATTACTCCAAGTGTAATAAAACAGTCAGCTAGATTAAATACTGGAAAGCTATAATCTTGATAATGAAAATGTATAAAATCAAAAACTGCCCCTCGAAAGAATCTATCAATTAAATTACCGATAGCACCACCAATTACAAAGCTATAACCCGCAAAACCTCCTATGGTTTTGGAACTCATCATTAAATAATATAAATAACAAACAATAATCGTATTTGTTATTAAGAACACAATATTACTATATTGGTAATAATCACGCATTAAACCAAAGCTAATACCATAATTCCAAGTATAAACCATATTTAAAAAAGAAGTGACCTTTAAGGTCAAGCCAGGCTTCCATATTAGATTATTGATAAACCACCATTTAGTCAATTGATCAATAATCACTAATGTTATTATAATACGGCTACTACGGGCAAATGTTAGATATAGTTTTTTAAATGATAGAATCATAATTATTTAGGGATTTTTACAAAGGAATAAAGGAAGGGCGTCATTGCGAGGAGATGCACACAGCATCGATGCAGCAATCTCATGAAATAGAATATAACTCCTGAGATTGCTTCGTCGCTATGCTCCTCGCAATGACGACTACCACGAAACGACACACGCCTAACACATTATAGCGAAACTTCAGCTACTTTATTAGACTGCAATTCTTTATCAAGCTTAACATTCAAAGTTTTGATTTCTTTCTTAAACTGTTTGAATTTTTCTAATTTTTTTCCGCTTAATTCTACACCTAGTGTTGTTTTAACGGACATAGGATTAACATGTTTACCATCAATTTTAACTTCATAATGTAAATGCGGTCCCGTAGCTCTACCAGTACTTCCAACATATGCTATAATATCGCCTTGTTTTACTAAACTTCCTACTTTTAAACCTTTAGCAAAATTTGATGCGTGAGCATAGGCAGTAGATAACGTACCGCTATGTTTTATCTGGATAAATTTCCCATAACCTGATTTCCAACCTATTTCAGTAATAACACCATTACCCGCCGAATATATAGGTGTTCCAGTCGGTGCTGCAAAATCAACCCCTTTATGCATTTTGTTATAACCAAGTATAGGATGCTTCCTAATACCATATTGTGAAGAAACTTTTATAACTTTTAAAGGAGTTCTAAGCAAACTTCTTTTTACACTTTTACCATCTTCAGAAAAAAATGCATGATTATTTACATTATTATCATGTGAATAGCGATAAATATTATATTCTTTTCCTGAAAGATTTAACGAGACATATAAAATCTTACCGTGATGAGAAAATTTACCATCTTCTGTTACGTATTTTTCTGTTATAACAGTCGCAGTATCACCACTTTTTATTTGACGCTGAAAATCAATTTGATAAGCATAAGCATTAATCAGCTCTATTATATTATTGTTTGACAAACCAAGCTTCTTAAGAGCAGACATAAAGTTTGACTCGATATTTACAGATGACTTAGCTACTGTTTTTGTTAAAGGCACGATAATTTCTGCAATTTTAAAATTATCATTCTCTCTTATTATTTCAATAGTCTTAAGTTTATCTATAGCTAAAATAATCTTATTAAGAAATACTGTTTCAGAAGTTAAATCCTCATTATCATTTTCAGTAATTTTTGTTTCATATTCAAAAGTAATTTGCTGCCCTATTTTAAGTGATGGCAATAATTTATTTTCTTTTATTAAGCTTAATATTTTTTCTATATCATTTCTTGGGATATTTTGACCGCTCAGAATAGAATTTATAGTATCGCCTTTTTTAACCGTTACTTCTTTAAATGAAATTGCTTCTTGAATTTCTTCAGCCTCAGGACGTACTAATGTTATAGATAAAGTATCATTCACATAGTTATTAACAGCAAAAGAGACAAATATAACTAATGCTATAAATAGTAATAGGGAAACAGAGGTAAGAACTTTTTTGAATCGTGCACTAAGATAAGGAACTGATAATACATCATCAAAATCGTAAGATAGCGTGTCATTTTTCATTGATTACTTAGAAGTTATCTTGGTTTCGTTATTATTAATATGAACTATATAAACATAAATTACAATAAGAATTATAAAATAATTTAGTTTTTAAATTGTTTTATTTAAAATACTTTCTGTTTTTATTTTCAAAACTTACGCTATGTTTGGTTCTAAATATCGTAAAGATGGAGAACGCAGCTGTTGTTGCATATAGTCATCTAAAAGCCCTAACTTTATTTGGTAAACCGTTTTACCGATTGTATTTGCAGTCCTTTTGAGAAATGCCCAAACTAAAAATGCCCAACTAATATGATTACGTTGAATACGCTGTTTCCTGCATTGACAACGTTCTATCCCAGTAAGTTGCTTAATTTCTCTGTGCATGCTCTCAATTACCCATCGAAAGCCACACTCATCTTGTGCAGCTTTAGAAGATTTGTGAGTTTTGTTATTGGTAACAACATACTCAACTCTGTTGGTAGGAACAGTAAATTTAAACAAATTAACATGCTTATTTTTAGCAAAGCCTTTTATATGAATCTCTACTCCATGCCTGATCTCTTCATCTGAAAATGTCAACTCTTTTACAGCTTTATAAGGTTTAGAATCGTGCGTTTTACTAACGTTTCTATTGGCTTTAATAGGGGCATAATAATATTTCCCCAGAGAGTCAACATGTTGCATAATTTTGTGTGTAGAATACCATGTGTCAAAAAGTACTGTTTGAAAAGGAATCTTCTTGCTATAAACAGCATTATTTAACATGTTTAATAGGTGTTCTAGTTTTGTTGCTCCATCATGATCAGGTGCAAAAATTCGATAATCTATTACCCAAAACTTATTAATATCAGGGTTATAATATACCAGACTCACTACTCCTATACCTTTAGTAACTCTACCTGTAGCTCTACTGTACTGCGATCTTGCAATTTCTATTTGCTTCGTATTCCTTTTATTTAAAACCGTATCATCAAATATTGTATATCCATTAGATGAAAAAATAACATCATTCTTGATGTGTTCCCATAACAAAGAAGGTGTATATTTTTCATTCCTTAAAAATCTATTAATAACATCATGACTACATTTCTTTGCATGTTCAGCGTAGTAGGTTAAACTATAATTCTTTTGGCTAACTATTAAAAATTGACAATAATCTGTCCTATTAATTGGTATTGCTTGCAACTTTATCCTCTTTGACATGTTTAATTATTTTTACAATAATTTATCACTTTTTTACTCATAGCGTAAGTTTTGTTATATTTTTTGTGTTATTAAAGTTAATTTCCTTTAATTTTTAATAATTAAAATTATGTTTAGATTGTTCCTATTTTTATTAATTCTTACAAACTTCGCCTCTTGTTCGTTTAATAATCAAGATGTTAGGCTATCAAAAATAGAATATTATGAGAATATTTCTTCAAATAAAAAATGTTTCCCAAATAGCAAAATAGTTTTAGTAGGAGGTTGTTTTGATGTGTTACATTATGGTCATTTAGAGTTTTTACATGAAGCTAAAAAGCAAGGTAAATATTTGATCGTTGCTTTAGAGCCTGATGAAACAATAATTAAATCTCTTTTGGGTATATTCCCCGCCGCTTGCGGCGTAATATGGCGGAATGAGCAAATATATACATAAAAGTCATAATGTTACGGTACTGCTGTATCACATGGTATTTCCAGCAAAATATCGCCGAGCAGTGTTTGACGTATCAGTTGATCAAGTATTACGAGAAATATGTTTAGAGATAGAAAAGAGATATCAAATAAAATTTTTAGAAATAGGGGTTGATGAAGATCATGTCCATTTTTTGGTACAATCTGTACCAACCTATAGCGTAACAAAAATAGTAACAACAATTAAAAGTGTTACAGCTCGTCAAATATTTAGACAGTGTCCACAGGTAAAGAAACAATTATGGGGTGGAGAATTTTGGACTGATGGATATTTTACGAATACGGTAGGTAAGCATGGAAATGAGAATATGATAGGAAAATACGTAAAAAACCAAGGCAAGGAATATCAGAAACTGCATGAGGATCATCAGCTAGCTTTCTTCTAAAATACCCCGCTGCTTGCGGCGGGGATTACTTTTATTATAAAAAGCGAAAACCTATTCATAATCAACTGCAACGAGCAAAAATTTTAAGTTCCCTTACATTTGTTAATAAAGTACTTATGTTGCCTGAGTTAAAAGGTTTTAACGATTATGCATTATTAGTGCAAAATATTTGTCCGTCTGTAATTGCTGTAACAAAACCTGATCCTCAGCTAACAAATAAACAAACTCAAGTTAAATTAATAAATGCCCGAGTAATAGAAGTTATAGACTTAATACAACACCCTGATATAGGTACACTTTCCACCTCAAACATCATTAATAGCATATAAAATTTATTTTATTTATCGATTTTTGCTTTAATTAAAATACATATCCATTTATATTAATATAAAAATAACCTGTATTATGTACTTTATGAAGAATGTTATTACTTTAATTGGCTCAGTTTTATTTAGTAGTTTTTGCTTTGCTTCTGAGCCTTTGCCTTGGCAAATGGGATTTCAGCCACCTGCAAGTCCGATCATGGAAGAATTACATAAATTCCACGATTTCTTACTTTATATCTCTACTGCTATAGTTTTATTTGTTGCAGGATTATTAGCTTTTGTATGTATTAGATTTAATGCAAGGAATAATCCAGTACCAGCAAAATTTTCGCATAATGTTTTAATAGAAATAATTTGGACTGTAATACCTATAATAATTTTAGTGATTATTGCCGTGCCATCTTTTAGAATATTACGTCACGCCGAAAAAATACCTCAAGCGGACTTAACTATTAAAGTAGTAGGCTATCAATGGTATTGGCATTATATATATCCTGATCATAATGATATAGAATTTGATAGCGTTATGATCTCAGATGAAAATCTAAAACCTGACCAAAAAAGATTATTAGATGTTGATAATAGGATAGTGATACCTGAGAATGCTACAGTTAGGTTTTTAATTACAGCCGGTGACGTAATACATAGTTTTGCTGTTCCATCTCTTGGTTTTAAAATAGATGCCGTACCCGGAAGAGTAAATGAAACATGGACAAGAGTCGCTAAAAAAGGTGTATATTATGGGCAGTGTTCAGAGCTTTGCGGTATCAATCACGGCTTCATGCCAATTGCTATAGAGGTAGTAAGTAAAGAGGATTTCGATAATTGGGTTGCGAGTAAGAAATAATGTTTTACATATGCCATCCCGTGGACAAGTCACGGGATGACACCGAAAAAGCTTTTCGATCAACATAATAAAGCCAAAATTGACAAATAATTATATTTAAAAAAGCGAAGATGCCCTAGGTAATGAATCATGGTAACTAAAAAAATATATTAACACAAACAGAATAACAATTATGGATATAACTACAGAAGGCCTAAACCACGATGACCATCACACTCCGCATGGCTGGAGGCGGTGGCTGTTTTCTACTAACCACAAGGATATTGGCATTATGTATATCATATTTGCCATATTTGCCGGAATTGTCGGCGGGTTGTTTTCGCTGCTGTTTAGGCTAGAACTTGCAATGCCTGGCGGAACTTTCTTAAATCATGATTTCCAGCTATATAATGTGCTGATTACTGCCCATGCGGTAATTATGGTGTTTTTTATGATCATGCCGGCTTTGTTCGGTGGTTTCGGTAACTATTTCGTACCTTTATTAATAGGGGCTCCCGATATGGCATTCCCACGCCTTAACAATATCAGTTTTTGGCTACTAGTTCCGGCTTTCATCCTACTTATGGGGTCAGCGTTTGTTGATGGCGGACCAGGAACGGGCTGGACGCTCTACCCTCCTCTAAGCAGTATAAGCGGACATCCAGGAGCAGCTGTTGATATGGCTATTTTCAGTCTGCATTTAACAGGTCTTTCATCAATTCTTGGCTCAATTAACCTAATCGTTACTATCTTTAATATGAGAGCACCCGGGATGGGCTTATTTAAAATGCCATTATTTGTTTGGTCTATTTTAGTTACTGCATTCTTGATAATCTTAGCTATGCCGGTGCTTGGCGGAGCTATCACTATGCTACTTACCGATCGTAATTTCGGTACTACTTTCTTTAAAACTGATGGTGGCGGTGATCCGGTATTATTTCAGCACTTATTTTGGTTTTTTGGTCACCCTGAAGTATATATCGTAATACTCCCAGGCTTTGGTATTGTAAGCCAAGTTATTTCTACTTTCTCACGTAAACCAATATTTGGCTATCAAGGCATGGTTGGAGCTATGGCAATAATAGGCTTTGTCGGATTTATTGTATGGGCTCACCATATGTTTACAGTTGGACTTTCCTACAACGCACTTATATATTTTACTGCCGGAACAATGATTATTGCAATTCCAACAGGTATCAAAATATTTAGCTGGATCGCAACTATGTGGGGTGGTTCGATTACTTTTCCAACACCTATGCTATTCTCTATTGGGTTTATCATATTATTCACGATTGGCGGCGTAACGGGTATAATCTTATCAAATTCCGCACTTGATAGAGTTCTGCACGATACATATTATGTTGTGGCACATTTCCATTACACGATGTCGCTTGGTGCTTTATTTACCGCATTTGCTGGCTTTTATTACTGGTTTGGTAAAATATCAGGCAAGCAATATCCGGAAATTTTAGGTAAAATCCATTTTTGGATTACCTTTGTTGGTGTTAATCTCACTTTCTTTCCGCAACATTTCTTAGGACTTGCAGGTATGCCAAGAAGAATACCGGACTACCCTGAAGCTTTTGCCGGTTGGAATATGGTTTCATCGATAGGGGCAGGAATCTCTATGGCAGCTGCTTTATATTTCGTGTTTATCGTTTTCTATACGTTGAAATATGGTAAAGATTGCCCCAATAACCCCTGGGGCGATGGAGCTGATACACTAGAGTGGACACTTACCTCTCCTCCACCATTCCATACATTTGAGACACCACCGCATATTGAGGAATAATTTATGATTCTTAGAAGATTATTTGCTTTCTTAATTGACAAAATTATAATCGGAATGTTGCTATCATTGAATATAGCATATGTAAAAGACACTATAATAGAAATTGCTTTATTTTTTATTATTTCAGGATTTTACTTTTCTTACCTAGAATCTTCAAAAATACAAGCCTCTATTGGGAAAAAATTATTAGATTTAAAAGTAGTTCATCAAGATGGAACTACTCTTAAAGGTAGTGAAGCATTTATTAGATTTATCGCTTTTTATGTGATTAATTTAACTGGTATACTTTTTGTAATAAGCATTATTATGATGGTGATGAGAGAAGATAATAAGATGCTTCATGATTTAGTGTTCGACACGCAAATAGTAAAGTCATAATGACTAAACAAGAATTACGTTTGCATTTCAAGGAGCTTTTAACGAAAAATATAGATAAAATAAATTCTGATTTAACAAAAACTTCTTTACTAAATCAAGTCAGTAATTTATTAAAACAGTTAAAAGTAAAGCATGTGGGAATATATTACCCACTAAAATATGAAATTAACCTGCTTGCAATATTAAATATTCATCATGAAATAAAATTTTTTCTGCCTAAAATCATAAATAATGAAATAAAATATTGTGCTTATAATTTTAATGATGAATTAGTTTTAGGGAGTTTTAAAACTTTAGAACCGATAAATAATGATTTCTATGAACCAGAATTGATAATTGTTCCAGGTCTGGCATTTAGTAAAGATGGCTATAGACTTGGTTATGGTAAAGGACATTTTGATCGATACATAAATAATAATAAAGATATATTAACTGCCGGTGTTTGTTTAAAAGAACAAGTTATAGATAACTTTCCTGTTGAATTACATGATCAGAAACTTAATTTTATTATTTCTATATGAAAAACATGAATAGAAAACCTATAATAGGAATTACTCCTGATTTAGCTCAAAATTGTGAGAAATATACTTATACCGTCTTTCCTTGGTATGCATTACGTAAGAATTATACCGATGCAATAATCGAAGCTGGCGGCGTCCCTATGTTACTACCATACCAAGCTGAAACAATAGATCATCTCATGGATTTTATTGATGGTGTTATATTACCTGGCGGTGATGAAGATATACACCCTAAATTTATGAGCCTGAATATGCTGAAGATGTAGTAATTTCTAATGAAGAGCGTGATAATTTTGAAATATTAATTTTAAAGAAATCGTTAGAAAAAAATATACCTGTTTTAGGAATATGCCGAGGGATGCAACTAATAAATGTTGTTCTAGGTGGCACTCTTATTAAGCATATTCCAGATTATATTGAAGAGACAAAACAGCCTATAATCATAAACCATACACAGCCTCATCCTAAAGATATAGTCTCGCATGCAATTAGTATAAAGCCAAATACTAAGCTTGCTAAAATGGCAAATAATAAGCTGAGCACAATGGTTAATTCAACTCACCATCAAGCCATTAAACAAATTGGTAATAATCTTATTATATCAGCAAAAGCAGAAGACGGGATTATAGAAGCAATAGAATCAACAAACCATAAATTTCTTATCGGC
This sequence comes from Rickettsia endosymbiont of Gonocerus acuteangulatus, assembly GCF_964026435.1. Lineage (NCBI taxonomy): Bacteria > Pseudomonadati > Pseudomonadota > Alphaproteobacteria > Rickettsiales > Rickettsiaceae > Rickettsia > Rickettsia endosymbiont of Gonocerus acuteangulatus. The sequence continues at coordinate 401,003 of NZ_OZ032147.1, read as the reverse complement.
GTACAGTGGCACCCTGAATATGTCAATGATAATGGCATAGACCTAGTTTTATTCAAAGAGCTAATAAAAGCTAGCACTATACAATAAATTAGAATTAGGCAGGCATAGTCCTAAAGTCATTATTACACAGTACCGGACAGTTTTAAAAAAATGTTATATTTTATTCAGGTATAGGTGACCTTATATGCTATTCTTAGCAACGGCGGGAATCCAGAAAAAAAGTCTAAATACAGCAATTTTGTAGAATATAAAAGCTCGATTTATCTCGCCAAAACTTACGCTATGTTTGATATAATTCCTATAAATTAAAGGATATTATAAAGTGATGCACTGTAAAAACATAGCTTTGTAGTAAGGGTTTTTAGCATATTTGCTATAACATAGCGTAAGTTTTGTCGCTTTATGCTGGATTCCCGCTTCTGCGGGAATGATATATAATAAAAACTGTCCGGTACTATTGGGAATAGTATATAATCTACTTACTAACAAAACCTAAATCCGTTGACTTTTTCAAATAGTTAGGTATAAATTTTAACTGAAATAGCAGCAATGCTATTTTGGGGCTTCAAAACCTCTTGCGATTATGGCACATGCATCAGCCATTATTATGATGCAATCCTCAGCACTTATGGTTGGGGATGACTATAGGCATGTCCAGAGCTTAAGGTACTACCTTAAGCTTAAAACCTATTGTGAGCTGTTAGTCGCGGTTTTTTTGAACTCCCCAACCACCAAAGCTTACGTTCATTGGTGGTTAAAACTTAAATCAATTAAGTTATAACTGGGAGCAATAATATGCTAAATCAAATTAACCATACCTCTAAAGCCATTCTCCTCTTATTGCCTCCTTATAATACAAAAAGCGAAAGAATTTGCCATGATACAAATATAAGCTGCAAAAAATTAAATCTCACCTTAATAAAAATTATCAAAGCTAAGAACTATTACGACTACAAAGCGTTTGTTATGTTAATTTACACTGTAATTAAACATCCAGATAAACCTATTATTATCATAATACAAAACTTACGCTATGAGTAAAAAAGTGATAAATTATTGTAAAAATAATTAAACATGTCAAAGAGGATAAAGTTGCAAGCAATACCAATTAATAGGACAGATTATTGTCAATTTTTAATAGTTAGCCAAAAGAATTATAGTTTAACCTACTACGCTGAACATGCAAAGAAATGTAGTCATGATGTTATTAATAGATTTTTAAGGAATGAAAAATATACACCTTCTTTGTTATGGGAACACATCAAGAATGATGTTATTTTTTCATCTAATGGATATACAATATTTGATGATACGGTTTTAAATAAAAGGAATACGAAGCAAATAGAAATTGCAAGATCGCAGTACAGTGGAGCTACAGGTAGAGTTACTAAAGGTATAGGAGTAGTGAGTCTGGTATATTATAACCCTGATATTAATAAGTTTTGGGTAATAGATTATCGAATTTTTGCACCTGATCATGATGGAGCAACAAAACTAGAACACCTATTAAACATGTTAAATAATGCTGTTTATAGCAAGAAGATTCCTTTTCAAACAGTACTTTTTGACACATGGTATTCTACACACAAAATTATGCAACATGTTGACTCTCTGGGGAAATATTATTATGCCCCTATTAAAGCCAATAGAAACGTTAGTAAAACACACGATTCTAAACCTTATAAAGCTGTAAAAGAGTTGACATTTTCAGATGAAGATCAGGCATGGAGTAGAGATTCATATAAAAGGCTTTGCTAAAAATAAGCATGTTAATTTGTTTAAATTTACTGTTTCTACCAACAGAGTTGAGTATGTTGTTGCCAATAACAAAACTCACAAATCTTCTAAAGCTGCACAAGATGAGTGTGGCTTTCGATGGGTAATTGAGAGCATGCACAGAGAAATTAAGCAACTTACTGGGATAGAACGTTGTCAATGCAGGAAACAGCGTCTTCAACGTAATCATATTAGTTGGGCATTTTTAGTTTGGGCATTTCTCAAAAGGACTGCAAATACAATCGGTAAAACGGTTTACCAAATAAAGTTAGGGCTTTTAGATGACTATATGCAACAACAGCTGCGTTCTCCATCTTTACGATATTTAGAACCAAACATAGCGTAAGTTTTGTAAAATTGTAGCAAATTGACTTGTAGCGGTACATGGTCAATTTGCAAAAAAATATATTAGTTATAATTTATAATTAAGGTTATATTAACAAACAAAATTAAAAGTAAATAAAAAATGACTTATGTTGTAACTGATGAATGCGTGAAATGTAAATATACTGATTGTGTCGAAGTATGTCCGGTAGATTGTTTCTATGAGGGTGAGTTCATGCTGGTTATCAATCCGGATGAATGTATAGATTGCGGGGTATGCGTGCCTGACTGCCCAATAGATGCAATAAAACCTGAATCACCAGAATTAATTGAATGGGTAGAGCGAGCAAAACACTTTATAGAACATGAGAAATGGCAAGTTATTACTAAGAAAAAACCCGCTCTGCCAGATGCTGATAAATTCAAAGATGAAAAAGATAAATTTAATAAATATATTGGTGTATAAAAGGGCTAATTATCTATTTGTGTCTATTTTGTCACAAACTTATCTAAAGTTCTTGTTTTAATCTATTAATTTTATATATTAATGTAGCACAATTAATAATAGTATGTTATACCAGCCCTAAAGATAGCTTTTTATTAATTAATTCAAATTATTGAGGTACTAAAAATGAAAAAATTACTTTTAATAGCTGCTACAAGTGCAACAGTTTTATCTTCCGCCCTTTCATTCGCTGATTGCGAGAATGATAGCTGGTACTTAAGAGTAGATGCTGGTGCGGCAATGTTCAATAAAGAAAAGGACAGCCTAACTGGTCTTAAATTAAAATCTAAGACAGCTTTTACTGGTGATATTGGTGTTGGTAACTATATTGCAGAAAATTTCAGAGCTGACTTAACTTTAGGTACTACATTCAGTGGTAAATTAAAGAAGTCTGGCAATGTCAAGGGAGATAATATTTCATCAAGCTATAAGCCTAATATCACACGTTTACTTATTAATGGTTACGTAGATCTATCTAACTTTGAAATGTTTGATGTTTTTGCTGGTGCTGGTATCGGTGCTTCAATTCTGAAAGAAAGAGTTTCATATTCTGGAATTAATAGTGGTGCTACTATTTCTACTTCTTATTCAAGCAAAAACACAACTAATTTTGCTTACAAACTAACTTTAGGTGCTTCTTCACAAATCTCTGATGGAGTTAAAGCAGAGTTAGCTTATAGCTGGATAAGTGATGGTAAGGCAAAAGGTGGAAATGTAAATTTACCTGGTGTAGGAAACAAACAAGTTAAAGGAACACGTTATCAAAGCCATAACCTAACTGCAGGTTTAAGATTTGATATATAATCAAATAATAAGCGATATTTAATAGTTTCAAGTAATTAAAATAACTTTTCTATTACTTGGAACTATTTTTATTAGATTAGGTAATAATCTTATCTAAATCTTAATTTTAATAACTAACAAATAATTTAAGGAATATTAATAATATGAAAAAATTACTTTTAATAACAGCTGCAAGTACAGCTATTTTATCTTCAGCTGCAATATTTGCTGCTACTGATCCTTGTGAAGGAGTTGTGATGAATGCCCCTATGACTGATTCAGCTATGAATTCATCAATGCCAGCATCAGCTATGGAGAATCAATGGTATTTAAAATTAGATGCTGGTGCTGTGATTTTTGATAGCCAAAAAAATAAGCCTACAGGAATAAAAATGAAGTCTAATACTGGCTTTACTGGTGAAATCGGAGCAGGTTACTATATTATGGATAATCTAAGAACTGATTTCACAGTTGGATTAGTAACAAGTAATCATTTAAAAAAGACAGGAAATGATTTAGATGGTGATAGAGTTTCAGTAAAGCATAGACCTAATATTGTAAGCTTTTTATTAAATGGTTATGTTGACGTAGTTGACTTAAATATGTTTAAAGTTTTTGCTGGTGCTGGTATTGGTGCTGCAATGGTGAAAGAAAAAATTTCATATGCATACGCTGATCCCAATCTTGCCGCTGATCACAATAAGAAGATAAATATTAAAAATAAAACAAATTTTGCTTATCAATTATCTTTAGGAACATCATTTGAAGTTGCTCAAGGTGTAAAAGCTGAACTAGTTTATAGCTGGAGAGATTACGGTAAAACAAAAACTAAAGCTATTAAATTTAACGATGGTACATCAGGAAGAGAAGGTGGAACACGCTATAGAGGTAGTAACTTAATGGCTGGTCTAAGATTTGATATGTAATTTTTTACATCTTTTAAATCCCTAAATCCAAGAAAAGAGTCTTTAGTTTCCTAAAGGCTCTTTTTTTTATATACTCACGTCTATGCAATGACAGATATTATTGCCGAGGGGTGACAGTTTTCTTTGCCGATAATAAAATAGACATCTAAACAAATTAATTAGTTGCAAAGATGTCTGGGAAAAGAATAACACACCAATAAGTAAAGGTATATATGACATTAAGAAAAGCAGGTTTAAACCAAGTTATTGCATCAGCTAAAGCAGGATTTTTAGAACGTACTGCTAGAAATATAGAAAGAAGAGGGCTACCACAAAAACAATATAAAAAAGTTTCTAAACGTATTAATGATCCTTTAGACAAAGTGTGGGAACCAATTATAGTGCCTTTATTAGAACTGAAAATTCAAGTGAAAATGCAAGGACTAAGTAGAACAAAACCTATAAATTTTCTGCCCAAATTTCATTGGGGGTTTTATAACCAAAAATCTTTCTTGGCATGTTATTTAAAATCTCAGCAACATTGTCAAGAGCTCTTTGTGTAACGGTAGTAATATCTGTATTTTTAGGTAAAATTCTATGAATCATAGAATTCATTTTTTCCACTAATGCTTTTTGTCTAGGGCGGTATGGATCACAAAAGAAAGTTTGAAACCCAGATAGTCTATAGGCAACATGCCCCACAAACTCTTTGCCATTATCCATAGTAATAGTCTTTCTCACACTATTTGGAAGAGTTTTTATCTTTCTTAAAAAACCATTGGTAACTGTTGTAGCTCTCTTGGAGTTATTCAGCACTAAAATAATCTTTTGACTCTTCAAAACTTACGCTATGTTATAGCAAATATGCTAAAAACTCTTATTACACAGCAATGTTTTATAGTGAAGCACTTCATAATATCCCTTAATTCATGGGCATTATATCAAACATAGCGTAAGTTTTGTCTTTTTATCCACCAGTGCACCAATATTCATACTTTGATTACCTTTATGAAATGTAAGATCTGCCTCAAAATTCCCTACTTCTACCTTTTTCGTAGCTATTGCATCACGCTGATGTATTGAGATCCTTTGTGGTATAATGATCCTTTGACGCCTCTTCCCTCTTTCTTGCCTTTTATATCTTTTAGAAGGTAAATAGCTATATAACTTTAATTTAGCTGCTACTGCAGAAGTGTAAACAAATCTATACAAAACTTACGCTATGTTTGATATAATTCCTATAAATTAAAGGATATTATTGTCATTGTCAATTAAAAAGGGACCAGTAAATTGCACGAAAAAGGAACCACTATATTTAAAAATTTTTATGCCATATTACCTCCAGATTTATAGTTATTAATACGATAACTTTTACCTTTTATGTTTAGTATATGAGCATGATGTACCACTCGATCAATAATTGCATGAGTTAATACTTCATCAGCAAATATTTCATTCCATTTTTCAAAATCCTTGTTTGTGGTAATAATGGTAGATTTATTTTCATATCGTTTAGCAATAAAAGTAATCCCCGCCGCAAGCAGCGGGGTATTTTAGAAGAAAGCTAGCTGATGATCCTCATGCAGTTTCTGATATTCCTTGCCTTGGTTTTTTACGTATTTTCCTATCATATTCTCATTTCCATGCTTACCTACCGTACTCGTAAAATATCCATCAGTCCAAAATTCTCCACCCCATAATTGTTTCTTTACCTGTGGACACTGTCTAAATATTTGACGAGCTGTAACACTTTTAATTGTTGTTACTATTTTTGTTACGCTATAGGTTGGTACAGATTGTACCAAAAAATGGACATGATCTTCATCAACCCCTATTTCTAAAAATTTTATTTGATATCTCTTTTCTATCTCTAAACATATTTCTCGTAATACTTGATCAACTGATACGTCAAACACTGCTCGGCGATATTTTGCTGGAAATACCATGTGATACAGCAGTACCGTAACATTATGACTTTTATGTATATATTTGCTCATTCCGCCATATTACGCCGCAAGCGGCGGGGAATATACCCAAAAGAGATTGAATCCATGTTTGACAACTTTGATCAAACACTACTTCATAATAATCAAGGCGACTATAGCTTAAACGCATATTAAATACATATGCTTTAACTCTACGCCCTTTAGAATTATACTGTAAGCCTATGTCACCAAAATCTACTTGTGCTTCCTCTCCTGCTAAAGTATGAAAACGAATGCAACTGTTATCCTTAATTTTATATTTTTTGATATAATGTCATTGCTAAAATAAAAGGGACCAGTAAATTGCACGAAAAAGGGACCAGAGAAGTTGGTGTGACCTAATAAGGTTAATGTGCAATATTCACTAGATAATTAAGCAAGTAAATATCTAGTGATACAATGATAAGAATAAATATGTATACAACAATTATCACCCTTTATAAACAAGGCAATAGTCAAAGGAATATTGCCAAACTAACAAGAACAGACCGCAAAACAGTACGAAAAATAATAAACCGCTATGTAGAGGCTGGTACAGAATCCCCAGCAATCTATGAACGATCTTCAGTTTTGGATTTTTGGCACGAAAAAATAATTGAGTTATTAGAAAAAAATCTGAGTTACATAAGAATTTTTAAGGAGTTAAAAAATCAAGGTTATACAAGCAGTTATACTTCTTTGACCCGTTATATCAAAAAATATAAAATTAAGGATAACAGTTGCATTCGTTTTCATACTTTAGCAGGAGAGGAAGCACAAGTAGATTTTGGTGACATAGGCTTACAGTATAATTCTAAAGGGCGTAGAGTTAAAGCATATGTATTTAATATGCGTTTAAGCTATAGTCGCCTTGATTATTATGAAGTAGTGTTTGATCAAAGTTGTCAAACATGGATTCAATGTCATATCAATGCATTTAATTATTTTGCTGGTAGTCCAAAAGTAATAAAACTTGATAATCTTAAAGCTGGAGTAGTAGATGCCAATTTTTATGAACCAGTATATCAGAAGGAATATAAGTGCTTAGCCGATCATTATGGAATTTTACTTTCTCCTTGTCGAGTGTATCAACCGCAAGAAAAAGGCAAAGTTGAGTCGGGAATAAAATACGTTAAAAATAATTTTTTTGCTGGTCGTAAATTTGATAGATATGAAGAATTAACAAATGGTCTTGCAAATTGGTTAAATAAGGCCAATAGCCGAATACATGGTACTACTAAGAGAATACCTAGAGAACTGTTTGAGCAAGAGGAAAGAAGTAGTTTGATTCCTTTACCATTAGAAACTTTTGATTTGTCATCTTGGCATAATCGAAAAGTAGCAAAAGATTGTCATATTACCATAGATAATAATTATTACTCTGTACCAGCAAAATATATATACAGTGAGGTAATGGTACAATTGTCCCCAAAACTTGTTCAAATATTTTCTATACAAAATGATTTAATAGCAAGACACGTTAGAACAGAGGGCAAGGGGATATTTACCACTAATCCGTCTCATTATGCTAAATACAAACGTCTATGCCCAGGTTTTATAGAATATAGTGAACATTATCAACAACAAATGCAGCAGATAGGGAATAATTGCAGTTTATTATTAGAATCATTACAACAAACAAGAGTGAATGATTGGCAACGTTGTGCACGAGGTATCATTTCTTTACGTAAGGTTTACAATGATGACTTAATAGATAAAGCCTGTCATAGAGCACTACATTATGGTATAAGTTCTTACTCTAAAATTAAGAATATTTTAAATAGTAATGCAGTAAACTTACCATTACCAGAGTTTGGAGGTAATAATGCAGAACTTATTTAATGACCTACGAAGCTTTAGATTATCAGGTATAGTCAATAGTTTAAATGAAAGGATTATTTATGCTCAAAATAATAAACTAGGATTTAAAGAATTTCTATCACTATTATGTGAAGATGAAAAATCTAACCGTAAGGATAATAATTACCGTCGCCGTAAAAGTGCTGCTAAATTGCCGGTAACTAAAAATTTAGAAGACTTTGATTTTAATTTCCAACCAAGTGTTGATGCCAAAGTAATAAGTGATTTATCAACTTGTGATTATATTAATACTAAGGGAAATGTAATATTCATAGGTGATTCAGGAACTGGGAAAACTCATCTTGCCATTGGGCTAGCATTAAAAGCTTTAACACGAGAATACTCTGTATATTTTACTACGGTATCGGATATGCTTTATAATTTACATATTGCAAGAGCAGATAATAGTTATCACAAAAAGGTTAAATTACTCCTATCGTTTGATTTATTAATTCTTGATGAGCTCGGGTTTAAGCAATTGCCAAAACATTCAGTAGAAGACTTTTTTAATATTATTGCTAAACGATATGAAAATAAATCTACCATTATTACCACAAACAAGGATTTTGAAAAATGGAATGAAATATTTGCTGATGAAGTATTAACTCATGCAATTATTGATCGAGTGGTACATCATGCTCATATACTAAACATAAAAGGTAAAAGTTATCGTATTAATAACTATAAATCTGGAGGTAATATGGCATAAAAATTTTTAAATATAGTGGTTCCTTTTTCGTGCAATTTACTGGTCCCTTTTTAATTGACAATGACAGTCCTTTTGAGAAATGCCCAAACTAAAAATGCACAACTAATATGATTACGTTGAATACGCTGTTTCCTGCATTGACAACGTTCTATCCCAGTAAGTTGCTTAATTTCTCTGTGCATGCTCTCAATTACCCATCGAAAGCCACACTCATCTTGTGCAGCTTTAGAAGATTTGTGAGTTTTGTTATTGGTAACAACATACTCAACTCTGTTGGTAGAAACAGTAAATTTAAACAAATTAACATGCTTATTTTTAGCAAAGCCTTTTATATGAATCTCTACTCCATGCCTGATCTCTTCATCTGAAAATGTCAACTCTTTTACAGCTTTATAAGGTTTAGAATCATGTGTTTTACTAACGTTTCTATTGGCTTTAATAGGAGCATAATAATCAAAACTTACGCTATGTTTGGTTCTAAATATCGTAAAGATGGAGAACGCAGCTGTTGTTGCATATAGTCATCTAAAAGCCCTAACTTTATTTGGTAAACCGTTTTACCGATTGTATTTGCAGTCCTTTTGAGAAATGCCCAAACTAAAAATGCACAACTAATATGATTACGTTGAATACGCTGTTTCCTGCATTGACAACGTTCTATCCCAGTAAGTTGCTTAATTTCTCTGTGCATGCTCTCAATTACCCATCGAAAGCCACACTCATCTTGTGCAGCTTTAGAAGATTTGTGAGTTTTGTTATTGGTAACAACATACTCAACTCTGTTGGTAGAAACAGTAAATTTAAACAAATTAACATGCTTATTTTTAGCAAAGCCTTTTATATGAATCTCTACTCCATGCCTGATCTCTTCATCTGAAAATGTCAACTCTTTTACAGCTTTATAAGGTTTAGAATCGTGCGTTTTACTAACGTTTCTATTGGCTTTAATAGGGGCATAATAATATTTCCCCAGAGAGTCAACATGTTGCATAATTTTGTGTGTAGAATACCATGTGTCAAAAAGTACTGTTTGAAAAGGAATCTTCTTGCTATAAACAGCATTATTTAACATGTTTAATAGGTGTTCTAGTTTTGTTGCTCCATCATGATCAGGTGCAAAAATTCGATAATCTATTACCCAAAACTTATTAATATCAGGGTTATAATATACCAGACTCACTACTCCTATATAGCATAAATCATTAAGATACTGACAATTTAATAGTATTAAAAACAGCATCATAAAATGTTTCAAAATCTTCTACAACTTTCCTAATTTCATTTTTTATCTTAAACCAGTAATGCTCTATAGGATTTAAATCAGGAGAGTAAGTTGGTAAATACAATATGGTACAACCAACGGATTCAATGAACTCTTTAACTTTAGAATTTTTATGAAAATTAATGTTATCCATAATAACGGTTTGCCCAGGTTGTAATTCTGTAATTAATACATCCCTAATATAAGTTTTAAAGACCTCTGTATTACAATTACCTTCAAATATTACAGGAGCAATAAGATTACCATTACAAAGACCAGCTATCATACTTATTCTAAATTTATGTTGATACACCTTTTCTCCATAACACCTTTGTCCTATAATGCTCCATCCATACTCTTTGCAAGCATTATCCTCTATTCCAGATTCATCAAGATATACTAATTTGTCTTTTGTGATGGTTTGTATCTTTGCTATAAATTCATTTCTTAATTTAATATCTCTTTTCGGATGAAAATGAGTTTTGTTTATAGCTATAGCCAAGTTTTCTGATTTGTCTTAAAATAGTTACAGATGCAATATTACCCCATTGCTTTGCTAACTCCTTTGATGTTTTATTCATATTAGCTTTAAAAAATTCTTTAAAAGATTCTGAATCTTTTATCTTATGACTATGTCCTTTCTGATAACCAGTTGCTGCTTCTAAAGTACCTTGCTTATCTTTTAATTTTTTCCATTTATATATAGTATCACGACTTACATTAAATAATTTACTTACCTTACTTATTCGTATCCCTGCTTCTACAGCTTTTATAACTCTTAGTCTTAGTTCTATTGCATATGCTCGTGCCATATCTCTTTACATGCTTGTTAATATTTGCTTACTATAACATGATACTCTCGCTCTGTCAGTACCTTAATGACTTATGCTATACCTTTAGTAACTCTACCTGTAGCTCCACTGTACTACGATCTTGCAATTTCTATTTGCTTCGTATTCCTTTTATTTAAAACCGTATCATCAAATATTGTATATCCATTAGATGAAAAAATAACATCATTCTTGATGTGTTCCCATAACAAAGAAGGTGTATATTTTTTATTCCTTAAAAATCTATTAATAACATCATGACTACATTTCTTTGCATGTTCAGCGTAGTAGGTTAAACTATAATTCTTTTGGCTAACTATTAAAAATTGACAATAATCTGTCCTATTAATTGGTATTGCTTGCAACTTTATCCTCTTTGACATGTTTAATTATTTTTACAATAATTTATCACTTTTTTACTCATAGCGTAAGTTTTGTATATAGATTCGTCTACACTTCTGCAGTAGCAGCTAAATTAAAGTTATATAGCTATTTACCGTCTAAAAGATATAAAAGGCAAGAAAGGGGGACAAGGCATCAAAGGATCATTATACCACAAAGGATCTCAATACATCAGCGTGATGCAATAGCAATGCAAAAGCTAGAAGTAGGGCATTTGGAGGCAGATCTTACATTTCATAAAGGTAATCAAAGTATGAATATCGGTGTGCTGGTGGATAAAAAGAGTCAAAAGATTATTTTAGTGCTGAATAACTCCAAGAGAGCTAAAACAGTTACCACTGGGTTTTTAAAAAAGATCAAAACGCTGCCAAGTAGTGTTAGAAAGACTATTACTATGGATAATGGCAAAGAGTTTGTAGGGCATCTTGCTTATAGACTATCTGGGTTTCAAACTTTCTTTTGTGATCCATACCGCCCTAGACAAAAAGCACTAGTGGAGAAAATGAATTCTATGATTCATAGAATTTTACCTAAAAATACAGATATTACAACCGTTACACAAAGAGGTCTTGACAATATTGCTGAGATTTTAAATAACATGCCAAGAAAGATTTTTGGTTATAAAACCCCCAATGAAATTTGGGCAGAAAATTTATAGGTTTTGTTCTACTTAGTCCTTGAATTTTCAATGGATAATATTAATTTTCATAAAAGTACAAAAGTGAAAACGTTAATTGAATCTGTTGGTTGCAGTATTTTATTTTTACCAACTTACTCTCCTGACTTAAATCCTATTGAGCATTACTGGTTTAAAATCAAGAATGAAATAAGAAAAACTATTTCTAATTTTGAGCACTTTTTTGATGCTGTTTACTATGCTCTTAAAAAATCACTACCTTATCGCATTAAGCTATAGAACTTCAAAAATTGTCTATAAAGTAAAGTCCTCTTTAAAAAAAGGGGGTTTTTTTATTTAAAATAATTTTAAAAGAAGTGTATAATGATACGAAGAAATATAATTTTTTAGTATGATTAAACTTCTATATCCTAAATTTTGGCAAAAGCGGAATATTATAGCTTATATATTATTCCCTGTAAGTTTGATATATCAATTTCTAGGATTTTTGCGGCATGTTTTTGCAGGTCCTGTTATATTACCTGCTAAAGTTATTTGTGTCGGTAATTGCAGCGTAGGCGGTACTGGTAAAACACAGATAGTTATGTATCTAGCTAATTTACTGAAGACTCAAAATATAGATTTTGTTATAGTCACTAAAGCTTATGGTAGTAATCTTAAAGAAGCAACTATTGTAAAAGCAGAGCATAATGCCTTAGAAGTAGGGGATGAGTCTGTAATACTTGCAAAGCACGGCACAGTTATTGCCACTAAAAATATTAAACAAATTTTACCTCTGATTCGTGAACTTAAGCCAAGCATAATAATAGTTGATGACTTTCTACAAAATCCTTATTTTTATAAAGATATCACTATAGTTTCTGTAGATAGACAAAGGCTTTTCGGGAATGGATTTTTAATTCCTGCAGGTCCATTACGGGAATATCCAAATAGAGCTTTAAGTGCTGCTGATTTAATTTTTTTAGTGGGTAATAATTCTGATGAAATACCAGTTAGCTTAACTTCTTATGCAAATAAGTTAATACAAGCACAAATAGTAGCTTCAAGCGATATAGACAAAAATAAAAATTATTTTGCTTTTAGCGGCATAGGTAATCCTGAACGTTTCTTTCTTACCTTGAAAAATTATGGTTTGAATATAGTAGGGTATAAAATATTTCCTGATCATTATAATTATTTACAAGCAGATTTAGAAAATTTATATCTACTTGCTAAGACAAATAATGCTACTCTTATTACTACAAGAAAAGATTACGTTAAGATTGGTGATTCGAGTGATATTATTGTATGCTTAGATGTGAAGTTATCTATCAATAATCCTAATTTACTTTATGAAAAAATTTTTAAAAAAGATTAGATATCTAATTGAGTATGCTGTTGTTGTTATTTTTTTGAAGATAATTGGCATATTTGGTATAGATAAAGCAGCGTATATTTGTAGTTTTATAGCTCGCAAAATTGGTATATTATTTGCTGTTAATAAAATTGCCAGACGAAATATTAAAGCTGTTTTCGGTGATGCATTTGATGTAGAAAAAACTATAGACCAGACTTGGGATAATTTCGGTAGGTTCATAGGCGAGTTTGCTTATATTAATGAAATGGATGAGTTAGAACTAGAACGCCGGATTGAGATAATAGGTTTGGAAAATATTAAAAAGCTAAAAGGACAGCCTTTTTTGTTTTTTACTGGTCATTTTGCTAATTGGGATATTGCTGTTAAAATTATTCATAAAATTTATCCTAAATTTGCTGTAATTTATCGTAAAGCTAATAATCCTTATGTTAATAAACTGATTAATGAGAGTCGTGCTAGTTCTAAGCTAAGACTTATTCCTAAAGGATCAGATGGTAGCAGAGCTTTAGTTAGAGCAATTAAAGGGCGTGAATCTATTGCTATGCTTGTTGATCAGAAAATGAATGACGGCATTGAAGTACCTTTTTTAGGTTATCCTGCCATGACTGCTAACGCTATTGCTAAAATAGCTTTACAGTATGGATATCCGATTGTACCATGTCAAATTGTTAGGACTAAAGGTAGTTATTTTAAGCTAATAATCCATCCAAATTTAACCTGGGAGCAAACAGGCGATAGTAAAACAGATTGCTATAATATCATGCTTAATATTAACCAAATTTTAGGGGAGTGGGTTAAGCAAAATCCTAGCCAATGGTTCTGGTTTCATAATAGATGGAAAAAAATATAGTGAATTAAGGGACATCATTGCGAGTATAGTACCGGACAGTTTTATTATTATAGGGATATTAAATGGCTTCCAAATCGTTATAAGCTACGTGACTGCAAGGAGTACGGATCATTTTCCCCTGTCATCTCGTGATTCATTCAATAGTACCGGACAGTTATTAAAAAAATATTATATTTTATTCAGGTGTAGGTGACCTTATATGTCATTCCCGCATGGCGGGAATCCAGCATAAAGCAAGATAAATCGAGCTTTTAATTTAAAAAACGTGCTGCTTTTATGTTTATTTTTCTGGATTCCCGCTTCTGCGGGAAGGCATTGCCTGCGTGGATCGAAAGTCATCTGAGCTACGCGAATGAAATGAGCGTGGCAATCCAGAAAAAATAATAAAAAATACTATAAATTAGCATTTTTTAGCTGGATTGCTTTGTCAATTACTTCGTAATTTCCTTAGCTCAGACGGAAAAACCGATCCACGCAAGCAAGCCTTAAGCGGGAATGACATAGAATAATAACTGTCTGGTACTATAGGACAAGCAACAGGGTGACAGAGAAAAAACAACAAAGTCAATTTAATGGCAATTAAGTTTTAGTATTTCTATACTTCTTGGATGCTGTTCTCCAAATTTTTCTATATGGTGATCTCGGAAATTTTTATAAAAAGATTTTAAAGGTACATGGCAACTTGCTTTAGCAGCATTTAAGTACATAATACTTATTTCATCTACATTTTTCATATACTCACGATAATTATTCCAATATATATTTTCTGCAGTAGCATAAGCAGTTACAGCTTCTTGATATTTATGTAGGCATAGCTAATGCATTACCTTTAGCAATAAATGCCAGAGCTAAAAATAGATCCAGAGATACAATAACATCTTTAGGTCTGTTTGGATCTTTAAGAAAAGTTGCTATAGCTCTTTTAGCATATTCTAAAGCTTCGTTAGTACTTCCAAACCCTAGCTTTACTATAGACATTTGAGTATAAATACGTCCAAATATTTGATATTCTTCTTTTTCTTAAGATTTTTTCATATTATAAAACTTACGCTATGAGTAAAAAAGTGATAAATTATTGTAAAAATAATTAAACATGTCAAAGAGGATAAAGTTGCAAGCAATACCAATTAATAGGACAGATTATTGTCAATTTTTAATAGTTAGCCAAAAGAATTATAGTTTAACCTACTACGCTGAACATGCAAAGAAATGTAGTCATGATGTTATTAATAGATTTTTAAGGAATGAAAAATATACACCTTCTTTGTTATGGGAACACATCAAGAATGATGTTATTTTTTCATCTAATGGATATACAATATTTGATGATACGGTTTTAAATAAAAGGAATACGAAGCAAATAGAAATTGCAAGATCGCAGTACAGTGGAGCTACAGGTAGAGTTACTAAAGGTATAGGAGTAGTGAGTCTGGTATATTATAACCCTGATATTAATAAGTTTTGGGTAATAGATTATCGAATTTTTGCACCTGATCATGATGGAGCAACAAAACTAGAACACCTATTAAACATGTTAAATAATGCTGTTTATAGCAAGAAGATTCCTTTTCAAACAGTACTTTTTGACACATGGTATTCTACACACAAAATTATGCAACATGTTGACTCTCTGGGGAAATATTATTATGCCCCTATTAAAGCCAATAGAAACGTTAGTAAAACGCACGATTCTAAACCTTATAAAGCTGTAAAAGAGTTGACATTTTCAGATGAAGAGATCAGGCATGGAGTAGAGATTCATATAAAAGGCTTTGCTAAAAATAAGCATGTTAATTTGTTTAAATTTACTGTTCCTACCAACAGAGTTGAGTATGTTGTTACCAATAACAAAACTCACAAATCTTCTAAAGCTGCACAAGATGAGTGTGGCTTTCGATGGGTAATTGAGAGCATGCACAGAGAAATTAAGCAACTTACTGGGATAGAACGTTGTCAATGCAGGAAACAGCGTATTCAACGTAATCATATTAGTTGGGCATTTTTAGTTTGGGCATTTCTCAAAAGGACTGCAAATACAATCGGTAAAACGGTTTACCAAATAAAGTTAGGGCTTTTAGATGAATATATGCAACAACAGCTGCGTTCTCCATCTTTACGATATTTAGAACCAAACATAGCGTAAGTTTTGTACATCTAGATCTTCTAGTAAAGGAAGAGCTTCTTTATACTTTTTAAGGCTGTTTAATATATCCACTTTAATTAAGTATAAGCCAGTAAGAAACGAATCCTGAGGCTTCATCCCATTACTAATACAAGTATTTATCGTAGTATCAATTTGTTCTAATGCTTCATCATATTTACCCTAAGTATCAAATAATCTAGATTTTGCATAATCTAACGTTGCAGCATCTGTTTTATCTATTAGCTTTTGATTAAACATATTTTGCATTATTTGGATATTTTCTTCTGCTTCCTTTAGATTCCCTAGTTGAATATTAGATATAGCTAAACCAAAAATTATATTACTTTTTGAGGTTTCATATCCTTTAACATCTTCAAATATTTTTCTAGCTTTTATATTATATTCAATTGCTTCTCTAGCTTCTGATCGGTTTAAATAATACCACCCTATGCGTCCTAAATAAGTAGCATAAGCTCCTTTCTCGTCATTATCCATCATCAATAATTTAAAATTATTTTCTTTTTCGTTTTTATCAAACCAGTCAACTAATATTTTCGCTCTCGTTATATCGCATGCAGTAACATATTGTATTAACAGATTTAGTTTAACTCTAAAATTTTATATATTGAAATATCATAATTTTCAGCATTTTGAGTAATTATTTCAATATTATCTGAGACGGTCTTAGCAGTTCTAAAAACACGTCCTTTTATCAAACTTTTAGGTATGGTATTTAGAAGATTAATGATAAGTTGATTCAGATTTTCTTTATTATTATGTCCATTAATTTTTAATATTTTTTCAACTATAACATCATGCATTTCAAATACGGGATTATCTTCATTTGGTTCAATGTTGGTTATAATGAAAATTCAAGGACTAAGTAGAACAAAACCTATAAATTTTCTGCCCAAATTTCATTGGGGGTTTTATAACCAAAAATCTTTCTTGGCATGTTATTTAAAATCTCAGCAATATTGTCAAGACCTCTTTGTGTAACGGTTGTAATATCTGTATTTTTAGGTAAAATTCTATGAATCATAGAATTCATTTTCTCCACTAGTGCTTTTTGTCTAGGGCGGTATGGATCACAAAAGAAAGTTTGAAACCCAGATAGTCTATAAGCAAGATGCCCTA
Source organism: Rickettsia endosymbiont of Gonocerus acuteangulatus (assembly GCF_964026435.1). Taxonomy (NCBI): domain Bacteria; kingdom Pseudomonadati; phylum Pseudomonadota; class Alphaproteobacteria; order Rickettsiales; family Rickettsiaceae; genus Rickettsia; species Rickettsia endosymbiont of Gonocerus acuteangulatus. Next base: position 383,560 of record NZ_OZ032147.1, on the reverse strand, counting down.
CAAACTCTTTGCCATTATCCATAGTAATAGTCTTTCTAACACTACTTGGCAGCGTTTTGATCTTTTTTAAAAACCCAGTGGTAACTTGTTTTAGCTCTCTTGGAGTTATTCAGCACTAAAATAATCTTTTGACTCTTTTTATCCACCAGCACACCGATATTCATACTTTGATTACCTTTATGAAATGTAAGATCTGCCTCAAAATGCCCTACTTCTAGCTTTTGCATTGCTATTGCATCACGTTGATGTATTGAGATCCTTTGTGGTATAATGATCCTTTGATGCCTTGTCCCCCTTTCTTGCCTTTTATATCTTTTAGACGGTAAATAGCTATATAACTTTAATTTAGCTGCTACTGCAGAAGTGTAGACGAATCTATATATACTTTCTGTACTGATACAACAAGCTGTATTTTTGTCCAGTTTTAACTTTCCGGCTATAGCATCCGGTGACCATTTCTTGTGAATCATAGCATTTTTGATATAATTTAACAAAATAGGTAACTTCTCTATTTTTAATAACTCTTGCTGATGCATCCTTTTTTTATATTGTTCCTGAGCAACACAAGGCATATACTTACCTTTTACTTTATTTCTTTTTAGCTCCATACTAATAGTGCTTTTAGACCTCGTAAGATGTTGTGCTATCTTGTTAATACTGACTCCTAGGTTATACATTCTTTTTATTTCATATCTCTCTTCGCGAGATAAGTGTCTATATTTTCTGTTCATCATTACCTATTTAAAATCTTATTATTTTAAATAAGTTTTGTTCTACTTACTTATAGTATTTTCAATAAGAGCAAATTTGGAAATATTATAAATATCATCATCTAAATGATCTTTATCCGAGGTAACAGAGCTTAGGAATTCTTTTGAAAAACTTTTATTGTTAATTAAAGCTATTTCATTTAGTAATTTTTGGGCAGAAGGGCTTAACTCACTAATAGCAAGTGTAATATTTAGTTTAATTTTATCATCAGCTTCTTGTATTTTTTTCTTATATTCGTTTAAACTTAAACCTTGTACCTGATTCAATATTTGCGATCCTTGAACCATAAGAATTGGATAACCTTTAAATTCTTGGGCTAAAAATTCTATCGATTCTGGATTATTACTTTCTAAAATATTTTTTACAAGCATTTTAGATTCTTTTTCCTCAAAAGGACTAATTTTTACTATATTCGGTAATGATTCGCTATCTTGAGAACAAAAAAGAATATTGCCATTGTGTTCACAATTAATAAAATTTGCTACTTTTTTATTCTGTCCTATTTTTAAATTATCAAATACTAGTAACCATCTATTTTGACTGGTCAGATAGGTCATTAATTCTTTTCTTACTACATTGATATTTTCTGAAACTACCGCAGTATTTGCTTTTATATTAATAGCCTTTGCAAGATTTACTAATTGTCCATCAATATCTAAATTGCAATCTATAAACCAAATAATATCATAATCAGCCTTATTATCTTTATCATAAGCGTACATCCTAGCAATTTGAGTTTTTCCCATGCCTTAGTTGTGATATATGATCTATAAAATAACTAACAGGTGTAACAAGATTAGATATTTGTTCCCTTGCAAATATATTATTGCTCATTAACAAAATGATGATTATTAATATATATTTTTTCATAGTATTTTTGCTAATTATAATCCTTAGATGTAAAGGTTTAGGGCTTTTCGATCAAAAGTCAATAGAATTTTATTATGAAATGAAAAAGATAAGTATTTTGGATTAAGATTTACGGCAGTTAAATATAAAATCAAACGGATTTATGGGTTTATTATCTAATATAATTTCGAAATGTAGATGTTCACCTGTAGCATTACCGGTCTTTCCTTGAGTGCCTATAAATTGACCACGTGTAACTTTTGTGCCCTCTTTAACATGTATTTCTTTTAAATGAGCATATTTAGTAACAAAATTATGCGAATGTTTAATCTCAATGAAATTTCCGTAATCACGTACTCTAGCGGTCTTAATTACTACTCCACTTGCGGATGCATATATCGGTGCTTCTTTTTTTGCTTGTAAATCAATGCCATTATGAAAGCATTTTTTCTTTCGTTTCTTTTTATGCGGGCTTATTCTATTGCCATAATGGCTAGTGATTTTAGGTTCGTATTCTGGCAGCATGAGAGGTATTTTAGAAATTATTCTATCAAGTTTTGCTAACTCAGACATATTATTTCTGTGAGTGGTTTTTTTAGCAAAATAACTAGTTTCTGCGTTAGAAAGGAATTTATATTTTGAATTTAATTTCGTAACCAATTCTTTGATAGCAGATATTTTTAAGCCAGCAGTGTTATTAAGTTCAGTAGGATTTTTGTTATGGAATTTCTGCAAGAAAATTTTATTTTGTTTAGGATCATTGATTACAACACCTAAATTTTTAGCATATAAATATTTATTGTTTTTATTTGTAAGATTATATAGAACTACTAATTCTGCATGATTTATATTATATTTTTTTTCTAATTTAGAAGAGGTAGTAGAAAGTAGTGTTTTATCCTTAGAGAATTCAAGAGTACTACAGTTTTGAAGAAAAAAAAGAGCAACTAGTAAAAAAATATTTCTTCGGGTAAACATTAAAAGTCAATATAAGTAAATTTCAGATTTAAAGCATAACTTAGATATTTTGTTAACTCTTTTAATTCTTGCCTAATATTAGGTGGGTTAATCAACATCAATCCACATTTTACCATATTCTTATCGCTGGATAAAAGTTCATATTCAATAATTAATGTTTCTTTGAATCCAATAGTTTTATAATTGTGGTAAAAATCACTTATTAGTAATAAATCCTTTATAGGATACCAAAATAAAAGTAATCCCCGCCGCAAGCAGCGGGGTATTTTAGAAGAAAGCTAGCTGATGATCCTCATGCAGTTTCTGATATTCCTTGCCTTGGTTTTTTACGTATTTTCCTATCATATTCTCATTTCCATGCTTACCTACCGTACTCGTAAAATATCCATCAGTCCAAAATTCTCCACCCCATAATTGTTTCTTTACCTGTGGACACTGTCTAAATATTTGACGAGCTGTAACACTTTTAATTGTTGTTACTATTTTTGTTACGCTATAGGTTGGTACAGATTGTACCAAAAAATGGACATGATCTTCATCAACCCCTATTTCTAAAAATTTTATTTGATATCTCTTTTCTATCTCTAAACATATTTCTCGTAATACTTGATCAACTGATACGTCAAACACTGCTCGGCGATATTTTGCTGGAAATACCATGTGATACAGCAGTACCGTAACATTATGACTTTTATGTATATATTTACTCATTCCGCCATATTACGCCGCAAGCGGCGGGGAATATACCCAAAAGAGATTTAAAGCTGAAACTTTAATTTTTTTCAAGGCAGTAATTAGTTTTTGAAACTCATTCTTTACTTCAAATGGTGGATCAAGAAATATTAATCCTCTATTTTCTTTAAAAGGCAAAAAAGCTTTTATGGCGTTATAAGCATCTATATTATGTGCATTAGGTATTAGTTTTTTTAAATTAAGGTAATCCGTCGGATGGAGTTCACAAGCAATTAAACGATCTTGAAATCGTAATAATTGTTGAATAATAAAGGGAGAACCTGGATAAAAATTCTGACCTACGGAATTTATTACGGACAAAAATATTTTTAATGATTTAGGAGTATGATCTAGAGCTTGTAATAATTTACCGATTCCGTTGTTATGTTCTAAAGTTTTGGAAGCGGCTTCTGAAGTTAAATCATATAGTCCAAGCCCTGCAAAAGCATCTAAAACGACAAAAGGTTTTTCTTTGTTTTTCAGCTGCTCTAAAATCGCAATTAAAACTAGATGCTTAACTATATCGGCAAAATTGCCTGCATGATAAATATGACGGTAGTTCAAAGTTATAGACTATATTTTTATTTTAGTAACTTTTCTGCTTCTTCTGACGAGATGTAATAAATAATATCATATTATAATGTCTTATACAATTAATCATAAACTGTTGACAAAATAATTATTGTAAATTTCTTAATTTTATATAATAACATTAATTTTTTAACTAAATATTTATAGAGTAATTTATGAAAATTAAATATAACGATTTTTTCGCTGAAAGTGTAATTGAAGAAATTAATAATACAAAACTTACGCTATGTTATAGCAAATATGCTAAAAACTCTTATTACACAGCAATGTTTTATAGTGAAGCACTTCATAATATCCCTTAATTCATGGGCATTATATCAAACATAGCGTAAGTTTTGAATAAAATAGAAGAATTATCCAAAGAAGCAATTGAGGTGCTAGGTTTTGGCAATATTGCAGAAGAAGTAGATTTCTCTAAAGATCAGGTGCAAAAGATAATGGAGTTTATAGTAAATAAAGAAATATTTACTAAGGGAGAAAATATTAAATATTTTTGGATGGCTATCGATGACATTAATTTAATTAAAATAAATGAATTAAAAAATAATATTGACGATAAAAAATATGCAGAAATCTTAATCACTTCATTGTTATTAAATTCAATAATTCGTAATGATAAAGTTATTAAATTTCTGCTTACGGAAACTGAAATATCTCAATATCCTACTTTAAAAGCAAAGATAATTCCATATTTCTTGGGTTCAGAATTAAATGAAGAAATTATTGAATTGTTAAGCATAGATAATGAAGCAATATTTAGGAAAGAACTAAGTTATTTGAAAATGCAAGGACTAAGTAGAACAAAACCTATAAATTTTCTGCCCAAATTTCATTGGGGGTTTTATAACCAAAAATCTTTCTTGGCATGTTATTTAAAATCTCAGCAACATTGTCAAGACCTCTTTGTGTAACGGTAGTAATATCTGTATTTTTAGGTAAAATTCTATGAATCATAGAATTCATTTTCTCCACTAATGCTTTTTGTCTAGGGCGGTATGGATCACAAAAGAAAGTTTGAAACCCAGATAGTCTATAGGCAACATGCCCCACAAACTCTTTGCCATTATCCATAGTAATAGTCTTTCTCACACTATTTGGAAGAGTTTTTATCTTTCTTAAAAAACCATTGGTAACTGTTGTAGCTCTCTTGGAGTTATTCAGCACTAAAATAATCTTTTGACTCTTTTTATCCACCAGTGCACCAATATTCATACTTTGATTACCTTTATGAAATGTAAGATCTGCCTCAAAATGCCCTACTTCTACCTTTTTCGTAGCTATTGCATCACGCTGATGTATTGAGATCCTTTGTGGTATAATGATCCTTTGACGCCTCTTCCCTCTTTCTTGCCTTTTATATCTTTTAGAAGGTAAATAGCTATATAACTTTAATTTAGCTGCTACTGCAGAAGTGTAAACAAATCTATATATACTTTCTGTACTGATACACAAAGCTGTATTTTTGTCTAGTTTTAACTTTCCGGCTATAGCATCCGGCGACCATTTCTTGCGAATCATAGCATTTTTAATATAATCTAACAACATAGGGTTCTTTTCTATTTTTAATAACTCTTGCTGATACATCCTGTTTTCATATTTTTCCTGAGCAACACAAGGCATATACTTATCTTTTACCTTATTTCTTTTTAGCTCCATACTAATAGTGCTTTTAGACCTCGTAAGATGTTGTGCTATCTTATTAATACTGACTCCTAGGTCATACATTCTTTTTATCTCATATCTCTCTTCTCGAGATAAGTGTCTATATTTTCTGTTCATCATTACCTATTTAAAATCTTATTATTTTAAATAGGTTCTGTTCTACTTACTTATAGTATTTTCACTACCAACAGAGTTGAGTATGTTGTTACCAATAACAAAACTCACAAATCTTCTAAAGCTGCACAAGATGAGTGTGGCTTTCGATGGGTAATTGAGAGCATGCACAGAGAAATTAAGCAACTTACTGGGATAGAACGTTGTCAATGCAGGAAACAGCGTCTTCAACGTAATCATATTAGTTGTGCATTTTTAGTTTGGGCATTTCTCAAAAGGACTGCAAATACAATCGGTAAAACGGTTTACCAAATAAAGTTAGGGCTTTTAGATGACTATATGCAACAACAGCTGCGTTCTCCATCTTTACGATATTTAGAACCAAACATAGCGTAAGTTTTGTCAGATAATTTTTTTATGATACTGTATCAATTTTCAGCCGTTGCATATTAAAAATCTGTATCATTTTTCGACCGCTGTTGACAAACTATTATATTTTCTAAGATGATTATACTCATAATATTCTATAATGACATTTTCTTTATTAAATTTTTCTTCAATAAAATTAGCTATTTTCTTTAAATTTTCTCTTGATTGCCTGATATTCCATATTTCTTGTGTTTCAGTATCTAGGGCTTCATAAGCCTTAATAAAATCATCACCTTGACCGATACTATATAAATCTTCAAGGTTTGTTATAGATAGTAGAAAATCTCTAACATACCCAATAGTAGGTTCTTCTCTTATTCTGTGATTATTCCATGATAAAGACATGTCATACGGAATTTGTGCACCATGCTTTACAAGAAACTTAGCCATTTCTCTATAATCTTCTCCCACATACCTAAACCTACAATATAAACCAAATTCAAGTATCTCATCATTAAATTCAGCATTAATTTTTGCTCCTCTTTTCAATAAATACTTGAAAGCTTCAAGCTTATTATATTCAATAGCTAATTCAAGAGCTGTTTTATCATCTTCAGAAACTTCTTTATCTATAGTATAAATATTATTATCTAGTAAATATGCTATAACATCTATAGAACCATTTTCTGCAGCAATATTAAGTAAATTTATCTCTTTTTCCATCTTTATCTACTATAAGATTTAAATTACCTCCATTCTTAGTAAAATACTCTAATATATGCAACAAATTAAAATCAGCAGCTGCAGCTATTATTTCTTCCACTGGATAATCTTCCCATTCTTGTTTAGCTTCTAATAATTCTTCTTCTGACCCATCAAATATTTTTATAGCTGCTTCAAAAAACATTGTTCTCAATTCTTCTAACATATTAAACCTAATTCAATTTTTAATTATAAAATATGGTGAATTATTGTACGAATCAATTTAAATTTTTAATAAACTATAAATACTTATCCAGCACAGCAGACATGATTTTGCGGGCTATAGGAGCAGCAGCTTTACTTCCGCCTCCTCCATGATCGACAAAAACAGTAATGGAGTAGCGAGGGTTATGATAAGGAGCAAAACCTATAAATAAAGCATGATTCCGTCGCTCCCAAGCGATAGAATCACGGCTAAGATCATCGTTAGCATTTGCTTTGCCTTGCACTTGAGAAGTGCCTGTTTTACCGGCAAGTTGTCTATCTTCCCCGAGTATCCTATTATAATAAGCAGTACCGCCCGCAACATTCACCGCATTATACAAGCTTTCCTGCACTATTTTAATATTTTCAGGGTTAATATCAATATTATGATATTCTAGATCATTTTTGACTATTCTTGGTGTATATAATTTTCCCGTACTTGCAATAGCTGTAATAAACCTTGCAAGCTGGATAGGTGTAACACCTAAATAACCTTGTCCTATTGCTAAATTAAAAGTATCACCTATTGACCAAGGAAGCTTTAGTTTTTTCTTTTTCCATTCCTTTGATGGTACAAATCCTGAACTTTCAGGGGCTAAATCAATACCGGTTTTTGAGCCTAGCCCAAATTTTCTAGCAACCTCAAGAATTTTATCAGGTCCTACTATCCTAGATATCTCATACATGTAAGTATTACAAGAATGTTTAAGAGCAGATGACATATCAAGAGTGCCGTGACCAGTATGTTTCCAACATCTAAAACTATTAGTACCAAGTACAGAAGTACCACTGCAAAAAAAAGTTTTGTTTGGCTTAATACCCGCTTCTAATGCTGCAAGTATGGTAATTATTTTAAAAACAGAACCAGGGGGATAAGAATTCTGCACTACTTTATTGATTAGAGGCTTATAAGGATCGTTAGTTAGGCTTTGCCAATAACTCTCGGATAATTTGCTAAAATTATTTGATTCAAACGCAGGCGATGAAGTGCAAATTAATACATTGCCGTTTTCAGTATCCATAACTATTGCGGAAGAACCTTGTGGATTTAGATATTCTTGTATTTTTTGCTGAAGGTTTACATCAATATTTAAATAAATATCACTACCTGATTTACTAGAAACGCCAGAAATCTCTCTTATTTGTTTACCATAAGCATTAACTTCAACTTTTTTATAACCGAATTCCCCTCGCAATTTATCATCATAATATTTTTCGATACCAGATTTACCTATATTAAAATCACTTAAATTATATACGTTCAATCCTTGTTTTTCCTGTTCATTTATCTGCCCAAGATAACCGATTAGGTGAGAAGTCACATTTGAGAAAGGATAGGACCTTAAATATCCTATATCGATAAATATATTAGTTAATTTATGTTTCTGCTCTTCAATTAAAGATACTTGTTGCCAATCAAGTTGATCGAGTATCATCAAAGGTACGTGACGGCTAGATTTCTTAATTTTTTGCTGGATATAATTATATTTTTCTTCAGATAAGTTTAAAACTTTACTAACTATTTCTAGCTCATCCTTATAATTATTATTAACGCTTCGATCTATTAATAGCTGATAGCATGGTTTATTAGTAGCTAGAATATTATTTTCCAAATCATAAATTCTGCCTCTGCTAGGTGGTAGAACAACAAAATTAATACGATTTTTATCTGATAACGTCTTATATTCCTCACTTTTGATAAGCTGCAGATAAAACATCCGCATTCCAAGTAAAGATAAAAGTCCAAGTTTACTTGCTCCAATTATAAAAGCACGGCGTGAGATTAACTCATTATGTAATATTTTTTTGTTTAGCATGCTTTTTAAAATAACTTAGAGGAGAGTCAAATATAAGACGAATTAAATTATAAGAAAATATAGTTGTTAAATATTGAAATAAAATTGTTAAATATCCATCTATTTCTAACTTTTTTATTGTTACAAGTAAATATTTAAAGTTCAAGATAAATAAACAGTAAACACAAAATACGATGAAATTTACTAAATAATTTTTTACCGCAAAAAATTTTGAAGATAATTTTAAAATTATATAAGCTGATAAAAAAACTAAGGAATTTGTCCCAATAGGCATAGAATTTATTTGATCAAGCAGTAATCCTATCAAAAATATTCCGAGCATATTTAAGGAATATAAAGTCATGAAATAATAAATAAATATGATTTCTATTGCAGGAAAAATTCTGCTCTTAATACCAATTTTATAAGCAAATTCAGTAAATAATATTATAAAAAAACATAATAACGCAAACAGCAATCTAAATACTATTTGTACAGTGTTGTTTATTATTTCTTGTTTTATTTTAAACATGTTAATAAATTTAATTTTGTGGCTTCTAGATTGTCATTGCGAGGAAAAACTGTAAGTTTTGATGAAGCAATCTCAGGAGTTTAATATTATTTCATGAGATTGCCACCTCAAGGCTACGCCTTTCCTCACAATGACGACGCACTTATCCAATGACACTATCCAAAGAAGAGACAATCGGCATATCCAAACCATATCTCTTCTATCAACTCCAAAACGAGCTTTATCACCTCTCTTCCCTCTACTAGCTCTGTATATTCTTGTAAAAATTTCTGTTTGTTTTGACTTACGCCAAACTCATAACCAAACTTTGTATTACGTGAGTCCATCGAGTAACAAGTAAGCACTAAATCACCAACTACGCCAGCTTCTAACAAAATATCCATATTATTTTTCATGCTACCTAAAGCTTTTGACAATATCGCTATTTCTTTTAAGGCAGATACGATTAGGGTTGCTCTTGCATTCTCACCCTGCTCTTTTGCCATATCAATGCCGCTTTTAATGGCAAAAATATTTTTTAAAGCACCTGCTACTTGTAATGTTATGACGTCATCAGTAGTATTAGTAATAAAAGCTTCTGAAGATAGATTATAAGATATTTTATTTGCCAAATCTATATCTAAGCTTGCAATAGTTGCAGAAGCATGTAAACCTTTTGCTAGCTCTTTTGCTAAATTTGGACCAGATAAAAATGCTATAGGGTTATTTGGTAATAAAGTTTTAAGCCTATCAGAAAATAATTCAGTAGGATTACGTGCAAAACCTTTTGTAGCAATTAGAAGAATATTATCGTTTGAGATATGAGTTTTTAATAATTTTATTGCCTCATCAAAAGCGTAAGACGGTACTGCAATAATAATTAGCTCAAAATCTTTAATTTTATCTAGATTAATAGTAGCTTGTAGATTAGAAGGTAGTTTGATATTGCCTAAATATTTCGTGTTAGTTTTCTTATCTATTATTTCTTTTGCTATCTCTTCATCACGTAAGAATAAAGTAACATTCTTGCTGCTATGGCTGCAAGGCTCGTGCCAAAACTCCCTCCTCCATATATTGCAATATTTTTAAACCTTTTCATGATTTTTATTTTTTTATTTGGAGGGGGCTAATATCTGTCATCCCGTGGCTTGTCCAATAGTACCGGACAGTTATTATTCTATGTCATTCTTAGCAACGGCGGGAATCCAGCATAAAGCGAGATAATATCGAGCTTTTATATTCTAAAAAATTGCTATATTTAGACTTTTTTTTCCTGGATTCCCGCTTCCGCGGGAATGACATAGAAGCCATACAATAACGCTAGCTTTTTCCTGCAATGATGCTAATTTTTTTAAACTGTCCGGTACTATAGGCTTGTCCACAGGATCCAGAAAAAAATACAAATAAAAAGCTCGATTTATCTCGCTTTATGCTGGATCCTGCTACAAGCTTGCGGGATGACAAACGCTTTTCTGGTTCTAGTTCCAAAACGGATAACAGTAAGAATGATAAAAATTTACCCTTTATTAAGTAAATCCAGCATAGTTTTGCCGATATCCGCAGGTGATCTTGTAATAGTTACGCCGGCACTTTGCAGAGCTTCAAGCTTATCTTCAGCACTACCTTTTCCGCCAGCAATAATAGCACCAGCATGCCCCATTCTTTTACCTGGAGGGGCAGTAATACCTGCTATAAAGCTTACTATAGGTTTTTTGATTTTTGAATGCTTGATAAAATCAGCTGCATTTTCTTCTGCGTCACCACCAATTTCACCAATCATGATAATTGCTTTTGTTTCGTCATCTTGTAAAAACATATCAATGCAATCTACAAAATTAGTGCCATTAACGGGATCACCGCCAATACCAACACATGTAGATTGACCAAGCCCTACGGCTGTCGTTTGTGCTACTGCTTCATAAGTTAAAGTACCTGATCTTGAAACAATCCCTATAGAACCTTTTCTATGAATATGCCCCGGCATAATACCTATTTTACATTCATCAGGGGTTATAATGCCTGGGCAGTTAGGACCGATTAATCTTGTTTTAGAACCGACTAAAGCACGTTTTACTCTGACCATATCAAGCACCGGAATTCCTTCCGTGATACATACGACTATTTCAATTCTAGCATCAATTGCCTCTAATATTGAATCGGCTGCAAAAGGAGGTGGTACATAAATAACACTAGCATTTGCTCCAGTTTTTTCTTTTGCCTCATGCACAGTGTTATATATCGGTAAATCGAAGTGAGTTTTACCACCTTTACCTGGTGTCACCCCACCGACCATTTTAGTACCATAAGCTATTGCTTGCTCGGAGTGGAAAGTACCTTGTGAACCTGTAAAACCCTGACAGATTACTTTGGTTTTTTTATTAACTAATATTGCCATCTTTGATATACTATTTTATAAATTTTTATGTTTTTTCTTATATTGTGTCATCCTGTGGCTTGTACCTAGGTTGTTACATAGCTCTTAGAGTTGTCCTATATGTCATTCCCGCATAGGGGGGAATCAAGGAAAAAAAGCATAAATACAACAAACTTCTAAAATTAAAAGCTCGATTTATCTCGCTTTATACTGGATTCCCGCCTACGCGGGAATGACATAAGTGATCCATGGACGCCGACTTGTCCACAAGATGACACCCTAATTTATAGCCTCGACTATCTTACTAGCCGCATCAGCTAAATCATAAGCAGGTATTATTTCTAAACCTGAATTTGATAAAATCTCTTTACCTTTTTCAACATTTGTACCAGCCAACCGAACTACTAGCGGTACTTTTATACCTATATCTTTTGCTGCTGCGATAATTCCTTCTGCTATAATATCACAACGCATAATCCCACCAAAAATATTAACTAAAATGCCTTTCACTTCTTTGTCAGATAAAATTATTTTTAAGGCTTCTTTCACACGTTCACGATCAGCTCCGCCCCCAACATCTAAGAAATTCGCAGGCGTTGCACCATAAAGCTTAATAATATCCATTGTTGCCATAGCAAGCCCTGCACCATTTACCATACAACCAATACTACCATCCATTTTCACATAGCTAAGCCCCGCATCAGCTGCTCTTGTTTCTAACGGGTCTTCTTCATCTTGATCACGCAGAGCCATAATTTCAGGATGCTTAAATAGACCATTATCATCAAAGGTAAATTTTGCATCTAATGCTAATAAATTACCCTCTTTATTTACAATTAAAGGATTAATCTCAATTTGTGCTGCATCTGTTTCAATAAAAGCTTTGTAGGTTGCTTTTACTATTTCTTTCATTTGCTTTACTTGATGGTCTTTAAACCCCAATTCATATGCTATTCCTTGAGCATGGAAATTTTGTAAGCCGGTAGCTGGATCAACTGAAAATTTGATAATTTTTTCAGGTGTTTTTTCTGCAACTTCTTCTATATCAACACCACCCTCCGTAGAAGCTATAAAGGTGATGCAACTAGCTGATCTATCAAATACGACACTAAAATAATATTCCTTTAAAATATCACAACCTGATTCAATATAAAGACGATTTACTTTCTGCCCTTGTGGTCCTGTTTGGTGTGTGACCAAATTAATACCGAACATATCATGAGCAACTTTTTTTGCTTCCTCTTTGCTCTTAACAACCTTAACACCTCCGGCTTTACCTCTACCACCAGCATGTATTTGTGCCTTAACTACATAAACCTTTGTATTTAGCTCATCAATTGCGGCATTAATGCTTTCGGTTTTCGTAACCACTACCCCAGTTGAAGTAGGCACACCGTATTTTCTTAAAATCTCTTTTGCTTGATATTCGTGAATATTCATAAATAATTTATTTAAATAATTAAAACATAGTATAATGATTAATCTTCAGGCTGTAAAGTAGAGACATCTAAATTAAAGTTATTTTCTATCACTGCCTTACTAATAGCCTTATCTATATCTATCGGTTCATTTTCCCCTTTATTTTTACCTTTTCCAAAAAAGTCTAAAATATTTTTACTCATTACCACATCCTCTTAAGTACATTATCCTTTCTAATAAAATGATGATAAAACGCAGCTAGTGTATGAAGAATAATCAGAGCAGTAAATAATAAAGCTGCTTTTTGGTGGATTTTTTTGCATATTTTGGCGAATTGTAAATCTTGGGCAAAAGATTGTATAGTAAATAAGCCGTAAAAATCTATATGATGATTTGACAAAATAGTCATAAGAAAGCCGCTTATTGGCATCAATATCATTAAAAGATATAAGATATTTATGTTAATGGCTGTGGCTTTCTTTTGCCAGTTTGGTAAATCAGCAGACAGTAAAACAGTAGTGTTATAGAATTTCCATAAAAGCCTTAATATAACTAGAGTTAAAATTAGCACTCCGGTTGCTTAATGTAAACCAAATATTTGCCATTTTAAAGGCGGCTCTATGTAATCATCCATTAAAAAACCGGCAATGAGCATTAATATAACCATAATACTCATAACCCAGTGGAAAAGTTTAGCAATCAACCCATAAGAATTTTCAGTATTCGTAAGTAGCATAATTGTACTCCTAATGATGTCATACTGCGTCTTAACCGCGGTATCTTTTATTACACGCTGTGTCCTGAGATCCCGTGGACAAGGCCACGGGATGACAGTATTACACTCGCAATGACCTAGCCGTATTACTCTCCAATTGCCTTATCTATTATCTTCTCTGCTTCCACTCCGTTTAGATTCTCTTGATCATTCAAAATTAAATCTCTTTTGGGTATATTCCCCGCCGCTTGCGGCGTAATATGGCGGAATGAGCAAATATATACATAAAAGTCATAATGTTACGGTACTGCTGTATCACATGGTATTTCCAGCAAAATATCGCCGAGCAGTGTTTGACGTATCAGTTGATCAAGTATTACGAGAAATATGTTTAGAGATAGAAAAGAGATATCAAATAAAATTTTTAGAAATAGGGGTTGATGAAGATCATGTCCATTTTTTGGTACAATCTGTACCAACCTATAGCGTAACAAAAATAGTAACAACAATTAAAAGTGTTACAGCTCGTCAAATATTTAGACAGTGTCCACAGGTAAAGAAACAATTATGGGGTGGAGAATTTTGGACTGATGGATATTTTACGAGTACGGTAGGTAAGCATTGAAATGAGAATATGATAGGAAAATACGTAAAAAACCAAGGCAAGGAATATCAGAAACTGCATGAGGATCATCAGCTAGCTTTCTTCTAAAATACCCCGCTGCTTGCGGCGGGGATTACTTTTATTTAGCATTTTTTAGATCATCGCCAATTTCTTCAGCACGTCCTTTTAAGATTTTAGCTAAAAATTGTTCAGCAAGAGCATAATAAGAGATTCTGTTACCAGGTTTTGCAAAGCCGTGACCTTCATCTTTATAAAGTGCATAAACTACTGGTATATGCTTTGCTTTCATAGCGTTTACAATCTGATCGGATTCTGCTTGCACGACTCTCACATCATGAGCTCCTTGGGCTATGAATAAAGGCTTTTTGATATTATCAACAAAATTAATCGGTGATCTTTGTCTTAAAAACTCTTTTTCCTCTTCAGTATCCCAAGGACCTATACGTGTTTTATATATACTTAATAATGGAGCCAAATATGGGGCTTTAGTTTGTACATGAGTTAATAAATTAGACATACCAACAACATCAACACCGCAAGCAAACACATCAGGTGTCATAGTAAGACCAACTAGCGTTGCATAACCGCCGTAACTTCCACCCATGATCCCTATTTTATCAGCTTCTGCTATATTATTCTTAATAGCCCAATTTACACCATCAATTAAATCAGTATGCATTTTACCGGCATATTCTAAATTTCCAGCATTAAGGAAATCTTTACCAAAGCCAGTAGAACCACGGTAATTAATACTTAAAACTGCATAGCCACGATTAGCAAGCCATTGATGCTCCGGATCGTATCCCCAACTATCACGTGCCCATGGACCACCATGAACATTAATTATTAGCGGCACTTTCTTATCAGGAATATTATTTTCATCAAGTTTCACATCATTTGGGAAAGTAATATAACTAACCAAATCAAAACCATCACGTGACTTAATGATTACCGGTATCATTTTAGCAAGTTTATATTGCTCTAATTCTTTGCGGTTAGTAAATAAAAACTCAGCTTTTTTATTTATTCTATCGTACTTATAGTATTTTACCAGTGAATTATCGCTGTTATAAGCTACAATCCAAGTTTTATCATCAAGTGTTCTGCTATTAATAATCAAATCACCTCAATCAAGATTTTGCAAATATTTGATATCATCTTCAATATCTTTATCTAATATTTTGTATGATACCATATCATAGTTTACTGATACTGCTTGTGGTGTCTGCTTGGTAGGATGAACTGTAAACAGACCTATATCAGCTTTCGCATCTGCCGCTAATATTACTTCACTATTAGTATAGTAGCTAAATTTATAGCTTTAAGGGCTGAGGTATTACGATCACGCCCCTCTAGCATATATAAAGTTTCACCATTAGCATCAAAACCAAGTATAGCGGTATTAAACGAATCTTCCATTGATATTTTGGTAAATAGCTGAGGCTTGCCATCTTTTAATTCGTAATATTCAACAGCACCATCTTTATCTAATAAACTACCAAATCTTAAATTTAAATTTTCATCTGTTACAAAATTGGTAAATTTATCATTTTGATAAATCAGTTCTTTTTCTAAAGTATCTAGATTTAATTTATAAATATCAAAATATTCAGGATTACGCTCATTTGAATCTATTAATATTTCATTTGGCTTTTTGTAGCTCAGCCCAACTAGACCAGCTTTGACTCCCTTTTCTGGAGTAAGTAACTTTGTTTCTTTTGTTTCTATATTATAACTATAAATTCGATCATTTTCATCGCCGTTAAAATCTTGAGTATATAAAATATTTTTATTGTTATAAGCTTTAGCATAAGACCATATACCACGCCCTTTATCATGCGTTATAGCTTCCGCTTTACTAATATCATCGCTTGGAGCTAGCCAAATATTCAACACCCCGTCTTTTGGTGCAACATTATTTGCCGTCATGAGTTAATGATACTCTGGCTTTGTCAGGATTACCGAACAGAACTTTACGAGGGATTATTTTATTATCATCACCTGTTATAGTGGATTTATTTTGAAATATAAAAAAGACACCTATTATTAATATAGTGCCTATAATATAGAATAATTTGTTCATTACTAATAGTTTGTTATTTATATTGTTGCGTGGTACCAAATTGTCATTGCGAGCGAATGAAATGAGCGTGGCAATCTTATGAAGCAGGACTCCTGAGATTGCCACGTCGATGCGTTGCATCTCCTCACAATGACGGCAAAAACTACACTTTTTCTATATTGCTTAAAAACCAATCCACTTCCTTGGTATTAGCATTACGGGTAAAAGTCCATTCTTCTTTTAATTCCTCTATTTTGTCAACTACGTTTTTACCTTGGAATAGTAATTTAATAAATATGTTGTTGCCAAATGTATAAATTTCAGAATATTTAGCGTTTAAAGCATTTGAGTCGAAAAAATTACCATAAGAATCAGATATTTTTTCAAATTCTTCTAAAAATCTTTTATCAACTAATTCAGCAAGTTCTTCTGTTTGGTTTTTATAAGCAGCTTCTATAATCATTTGGAAAGCGATTTTAGCATTGTTTATAAATTTAATAGGTTGAAATGCATTAAGACGTTTATGTACTGTTTCCATACCATCCACAACTGCCGTTATATTCTGTTCTACTATCAAATTTTTAAAAGTTTTAATATCTTGTGCGGTTGGTAGATCTTTTTCTTCTTCATATGATTTATTAGAACTGTGTGTTACATCTTTAATAACTGGTTCACCAAAATAAGATTTTTGTTTCGCTGGATCATCATCCGAAGTAGCACCAAGCGTCGTAATTAGCTTATTAATAATAAAAAAAGCAATACCAGCAAAAATTAATAACTCGATTATTTGAGGAGACATTCTACTTACTCTAAAAGATTATCTCTTTATTTTAATACAAAAAAACAATCTTTGAAAGTTATTTATGGAAATAAGGCTTTATTTTTTATAAAAATTAATAATTTTTTATACTGGAAATATAAAAACATTAAGAAATAATATGGGTATACTTATAGTTTAAAAAAATACTAAAAAGTAACTAAAAGCACTTGGTTATTTTAATTACTGTTGATAGTATATAGAGCGTGAATGATGTTTAAACTCCATTATTGCAAAACAGCTTATTAAGCCTTTAGTGCAAACTTTATGCTAGGGGACTGTTGTACTAAGTATTTTTAAATACTTACTACAATGGATAATTATTGTTTTCAATGATTGAGTTTATCCCCTAGCACCTGTTCCTATCTAAAATATATCCCATTTTTAGTTATTATTAGTATCCTTTAGTAACTGCTCTACCTTTAAGGCATTGTCAAATCCGTGGTCGTAATGAAATCTTATATCGGGTGAGTATTTCATATTTATCTTGCTTGTTACGAAATTTCTGATAGCATTTTTGGAATTATTTAGGCTTTCGGTAATCTCTTGAGGCGTTAGTTTAGTGTTAAAAGGTAGAAAATAGCAATTGGCTATTTTTAAATCGGCAGTAACTATAATTTTTGTTATCGTAAGAGGACAATCGTAAAGTCTAGGGTCGAGCATTTTACCACGATGTAAAATCTCAATTAATGCTTCATTTATTATACTTGCTACTTTTTGCTGTCTATGAGAGTTTTCCGAGGTTAATTTTTTCATGGCTATTTATATAATATATAGTTCTGCAATATAATAGCAGGCTTTTGCTAAACAACCAAGCTCCAAAAATTTTGAAAATTTTGTTTTAAAAAAACCAGAAAATAAGGAAATAAAGCTTCCCCAAAAAGGAAACGCCATCAGAAGAAGTATAAATATCTCATATTTATAAAAAAGTTGTGCTAAATTTTTATGCCTTAAGATATTTTGTTCATTTTTAGAAGAGTAGAAAATATTTAAAGCACATTTACCAAAAATATAATTAACTATATTACCACCAAGAGAAGCACAAGTAACTACTACAAACATTATAGGATAACTATAGTTACCAAACATTTTCATAGAATGAAAAATTAATTCACGCTGAAAACCGATGACTAAGTTTGAGACAAAACTATCAACAAATAATAAACTAAATGCTTCAAATTGTTCCATAAATACTGTAATGTTTTTAAATTATTTATAATTAAACATCAAAAAATAGTAATCAGCAATGAAAAAACAAATTATATACCCAGATTTTATAGCACGTATTTTTTCTACAGCCCTTGATTTATCGTTATTTGCTTTCATAGCAATTCCAATTTTACAATTTTGTTTCTTTTATCTAATGGTTTTTTTCTATAATGATTATTTCCAGAGCTATAATATTGACTTGCATAATCAAAGCAAGGTTCTTCAATCTGTTATGAGTCAAGAATTTTATGAATATCTTAAAGCAGGAAATTTTAATAAATATATTTTGTTTAATATTTCAATTTTACTAATTAATTTAACAGTGATAGGTTCCTATTTTATAGGTTTTTGGTATTATAAAGGAGCAACTATTGGTAAAATATTTATGCGTATGAGAATAGTAGATGCAAACGACTTTAACCGTCCGACCCTTAAACAGTTAATTAAACGATTCCTTGGATATATGACATTTCCAATCGGTATTTTCTTTATACTTTTCTCTTCTCAGAAACAAGCATTACATGATAAAATAGCTGGAACTGTCGTAATAAAGGCTTAACATGAACGATAATAATAACGAGATAGACCAGCTAATTTACCTTTTTTCTAAGCTTCCCGGGCTTGGTAGCAGATCAGCAAGACGTATAATATTATATTTATTACAAGACAAGGATGTAAGGCTAAAAACCCTTATCAATAATCTTATAGCAATAGATAAGAAAATAGTAAAATGTCAGGTTTGTGGTAATATGGATACTGAAAATATTTGCGGTATTTGCACGTCTGAATATCGAGATAAATCAATTATTGCAATCGTTGAAACTGTTGCTGAATTATGGGCGATGGAGCGTAGTGGTAATTTCAAAGGACTATATCACGTGCTTGGTCATAATTTATCGGCTGCTAGCAGACAAAACCCTAGTATCTTGAGGTTACCAGAACTACTTGACAGATGCTTTAAGGAAAATATTAAAGAAGTGATTATCGCAACTAACTCTACTTTAGAAGGGCAAACTACTGCCTATTTTATTACAGAATACCTAAAAGACCATCCCGCAAAAATCTCTCGCCTCGCTAGCGGCATACCTATCGGTGGTGAACTCGACTATTTAGATGAGGGAACTCTGTCTGCTGCTATTAATTTAAGACAGCCTTTTGAGTAAGTTAAAAAGCTTCATGAAATTCTAAATTATGCTCTCCAGCAAATTTTATTACATCTTTATGATTACCAAAGTGATCAAAATTTATTAATAATTCACCTTGGGGATTAGTATATAATTTGTTTGTATATACAAAACTTACGCTATGTTTGGTTCTAAATATCGTAAAGATGGAGAACGCAGCTGTTGTTGTATATAGTCATCTAAAAGCCCTAACTTTATTTGGTAAACCGTTTTACCGATTGTATTTGCAGTCCTTTTGAGAAATGCCCAAACTAAAAATGCCCAACTAATATGATTACGTTGAATACGCTGTTTCCTGCATTGACAACGTTCTATCCCAGTAAGTTGCTTAATTTCTCTGTGCATGCTCTCAATTACCCATCGAAAGCCACACTCATCTTGTGCAGCTTTAGAAGATTTGTGAGTTTTGTTATTGGTAACAACATACTCAACTCTGTTGGTAGAAACAGTAAATTTAAACAAATTAACATGCTTATTTTTAGCAAAGCCTTTTATATGAATCTCTACTCCATGCCTGATCTCTTCATATGAAAATGTCAACTCTTTTACAGCTTTATAAGGTTTAGAATCGTGTGTTTTACTAACGTTTCTATTGGCTTTAATAGGGGCATAATAATATTTCCCCAGAGAGTCAACATGTTGCATAATTTTGTGTGTAGAATACCATGTGTCAAAAAGTACTGTTTGAAAAGGAATCTTCTTGCTATAAACAGCATTATTTAACATGTTTAATAGGTGTTCTAGTTTTGTTGCTCCATCATGATCAGGTGCAAAAATTCGATAATCTATTACCCAAAACTTATTAATATCAGGGTTATAATATACCAGACTCACTACTCCTATACCTTTAGTAACTCTACCTGTAGCTCCACTGTACTGCGATCTTGCAATTTCTATTTGCTTCATATTCCTTTTATTTAAAACCGTATCATCAAATATTGTATATCCATTAGATGAAAAAAATAACATCATTCTTGATGTGTTCCCATAACAAAACTACATTTCTTTGCATGTTCAGCGTAGTAGGTTAAACTATAATTCTTTTGGCTAACTATTAAAAATTGACAATAATCTGTCCTATTAATTGGTATTGCTTGCAACTTTATCCTCTTTGACATGTTTAATTATTTTTACAATAATTTATCACTTTTTTACTCATAGCGTAAGTTTTGACATTATACGTTAAATATTAAGATTTGTCAAATAATTAAGATTTTAGATGATAGAATAAAAAACGTCATTACGAGAAGAAACTGCAAGTTTCGACGAAGCAATCTCAGGACGTTTAACAAGATTGTCGGGTCGATTCTACGAATTTCCTTGCAATAACATTTTTTGACTCACATGGAATAAGAAAGAAAAAACTACTCTATAGCTTTTTCGATATTAACTATTATTGCAGGGGATTTATTAATTTCTTGTTTAAGAGTTTTTCGTATCGTAGATTTTATTTTTTCTTCTATCTGTTCTTTAGATAAAGCTTTTTTAGCTTGGCTCTGCTGAGTTTTAATAAGCTCTGCAATGTCATTTTTAATTATATTAATCAATTGCATATCTTCATTTTCGTCAAGTAAACCTGGCATAGATAATATTGGCTTCGCAGCAAGCATATTTTTCTGATCAATTACAATCGAAGCTATTACTATACCAGACTCACGCATACGTCTTCTAGCTTTAAAAATAGGTGATTCTATAGGGAGTAAATAGTTACCATCAACAGCTAAATAACCGCTTTCAACTTTTGCAATCACTTTAGCATTATTAGGTTCAAGTAACACCACGCTGCCATTCTCAACTTCCACTGCTTGTTTTATGCCATTTTTCTTAGCAAGTTTAACATGTTCATGAATATGTACTGGCTCACCATGTACAGGTATACAAATATTTGGTCTAATTAAAGAATACATTTTTTGTAACTCATCAACAGAAGGGTGACCTGATACATGCACGAAATGATCACGTTCGGTAATAACTTCCACGCCACTTTTAATGAATATATTAAACAGCCTAAATATTTTCTTTTCATTACCAGGGATAATTTTTGAAGAAAAGATCATGGTGTCTTTAGGTGCAAGCTTTATTGACGGGTGCGAGTTAGAGGCTAGTTTTGCAGTAGCAGCTAACGGCTCACCTTGACAACCAGTAGCGATTATTAATAGCTCTTCTCTTCTGAATCTACTAACATCACGTTCACTAATTAAAGGCGTGATATCTTTAAAATAACCGCTCTCTTCGGCGGCAAGCTTAATACGGTGCAAACTTCTACCAGTTAGGGCTACTTTTCTACCTGCAAGTTGAGCTGCGTGAATAATTGTATCAAGACGTGCTAGATTAGAAGCAAAAGTTGAAACTACTACCATTTGCGGGCAGCCAGCTATAATATCTATTAAACTTTTTTTAACATCACCCTCAGAGCCGGAACTTCCTTTATTAAAGACGTTGGTAGAATCGCAAACTAACGCAAACACTCCCTCGTCCCCATAAGACTTTAAAAGCTCTTCATCAGCTTTTTTACCAAGCACAGGATCATTATCAAATTTCCAATCTCCTGTATGTAAAATATTACCCGCCTCTGTACGGATCATAATTGCTTGCATCTCAGGTGCTGAGTGGGTTAATGGTACCATTTCCAGCGAAAAAGGAGATAAATCTATTTTACCTCCTGGTTTTATTTCATGAATTTTAATATTTTTAGCAAAATCATATTCATTTAAACGAATTTTCAAAAAATTTGCCGTGAAAGTAGTAGTATATATAGGACATTTGAGGCTATTCCATAGATATTGTACTCCGCCCAAATGATCTTCATGAGCATGAGTTATAATCATTCCGACTATATCTTTTTTATGTTTTTCAATGAAACTGCTATCTGCAATCATCATATCAACGCCCGGTAAATAATCATCAGCAAAACCGCTACCACAATCAATAATTAGCCATTTACCTTTATAATGATACAGATTAAAATTCATACCTATTTCGTTAGAACCACCAAGAGGTATAAATAGTAAATCATTTTTATGATTTTTGATATTGAATGACGACATATTAATTTCTATAATTATTATATTTATTATTGTATACCTTTAATACTTCAAAAGTTGGTAAGCCAAATAAGTGGTGAGTCTGCGGAACGTAGATAAACTACGTGAGCAAAGACGAATCCTGAAATTTGGCTTACCAACTTTTGAAGTATTAAAGGTATATATCTTATAACTTATTATTGCTTAAGCGTCTATCTTTAAAAAAGAAATTCACAATGAATATGAATAAAATAGCATTAGTTTATAATGAAAATTCTAAATCTTCAAGTAGTATAGAGGAAATAAAAAAACTTTATACTTATTGTGACGTGGAAGATGCGGACGTAATCATGGTAGCTGGCGGGGACGGGGAGTTATTGCATAACATACATCGTTATATGCCTTTAAATATACCTTTTTATGGTGTTAATTTAGGTAGCCTCGGCTTTCTGATGAACCCTTTGGATATTAAAAATATAATACAAAATATTCAAGAAAGCACCGCTTCTACTCTTAATCCTCTTTTAATGCAAGCTGAAGCTGTGGATGGTCAAATACATGCAGCTCTTGCGATTAATGAAGTATCAATATTTCGTAAAACTAATCAAGCAGCTAAATTTAGAATTGAAGTAAACGGCGTAGAGCGAATGAGTGAGCTAGTGGCAGATGGAGCTTTAGTTGCAACACCGGCAGGTAGTAGTGCCTATAATTTATCTGCCGGTGGTTATATTCTCCCTCTAGAGTCGAATATGCTATGCCTAACTCCTATATGTTCATTCAGACCACGTAGATGGCATGGGGCATTATTACCGTCTTCAGCTTCCATTAAATTTGAAATACTTAATACAAATAAAAGACCAGTAAATGCCACTGCCGATTTTCAGGAATTTAATAATATAAAATCAGTTACTATTAAATCAACTAACGATAAATCTATCAAACTGCTCTTTAATAAGAATCATACTTTAGAAGATCGTATTATCAAAGAACAGTTTGGCGGGTAGACTCGTTTTATTTGAAAAATTGGTGTCGTCGCTTCTCATTTTTGATCCTTACGTACTAATATGTACGCTGCGGTCAAAAATTCTAAGGCTCCTAGCTCTTTTCCAAATAAACTTCGTCTACCGATTCTTCATTTACCCAAAATCTTCAAAAAATATTGAACAGTCACCTACTACGTCTTCATCGGGACCGTTCGGGTATAGCTTAATGCGATAAGGTAGTGATTTTTTAAGAGCATAGTAAACAGCATCAAAAAAGTGCTCAAAATTAGAAATAGTTTTTCTTATTTCATTCTTGATTTTAAACCAGTAATGCTCAATAGGATTTAAGTCAGGAGAGTAAGTTGGTAAAAATAAAATACTGCAACCAACAGATTCAATTAACGTTTTCACTTTTGTACTCAAAACTTACGCTATGAGTAAAAAAGTGATAAATTATTGTAAAAATAATTAAACATGTCAAAGAGGATAAAGTTGCAAGCAATACCAATTAATAGGACAGATTATTGTCAATTTTTAATAGTTAGCCAAAAGAATTATAGTTTAACCTACTACGCTGAACATGCAAAGAAATGTAGTCATGATGTTATTAATAGATTTTTAAGGAATGAAAAATATACACCTTCTTTGTTATGGGAACACATCAAGAATGATGTTATTTTTTCATCTAATGGATATACAATATTTGATGATACGGTTTTAAATAAAAGGAATACGAAGCAAATAGAAATTGCAAGATCGCAGTACAGTGGAGCTACAGGTAGAGTTACTAAAGGTATAGGAGTAGTGAGTCTGGTATATTATAACCCTGATATTAATAAGTTTTGGGTAATAGATTATCGAATTTTTGCACCTGATCATGATGGAGCAACAAAACTAGAACACCTATTAAACATGTTAAATAATGCTGTTTATAGCAAGAAGATTCCTTTTCAAACAGTACTTTTTGACACATGGTATTCTACACACAAAATTATGCAACATGTTGACTCTCTGGGGAAATATTATTATGCCCCTATTAAAGCCAATAGAAACGTTAGTAAAACACACGATTCTAAACCTTATAAAGCTGTAAAAGAGTTGACATTTTCAGATGAAGAGATCAGGCATGGAGTAGAGATTCATATAAAAGGCTTTGCTAAAAATAAGCATGTTAATTTGTTTAAATTTACTGTTTCTACCAACAGAGTTGAGTATGTTGTTACCAATAACAAAACTCACAAATCTTCTAAAGCTGCACAAGATGAGTGTGGCTTTCGATGGGTAATTGAGAGCATGCACAGAGAAATTAAGCAACTTACTGGGATAGAACGTTGTCAATGCAGGAAACAGCGTATTCAACGTAATCATATTAGTTGGGCATTTTTAGTTTGGGCATTTCTCAAAAGGACTGCAAATACAATCGGTAAAACGGTTTACCAAATAAAGTTAGGGCTTTTAGATGACTATATGCAACAACAGCTGCGTTCTCCATCTTTACGATATTTAGAACCAAACATAGCGTAAGTTTTGAAGATTAAAGGCGAAGTATTTATATTATGGAGAGCCGTTGACTCTGAGGGTCATGAATTAGAAGTATTACTGCAGAAGCGTCGTAACAAGAAATCAGCTATCCGTTTTTTATCAAGATTATTGGGTAATTATCCAGCTCCAATAGTAATTGTTACTGATAAGCTCAGGAGTTACATTAAACCGGTTAAGCTTATGTGTCCTAAGACTCAGCATCGCACTCATAAGAGATTAAATAATCGTGTTGAAAATGCTCACCAGCCAACTAGGCGAAAAGAAAAGATATTAATTAAATTCAAGCATCCTAATTCAGCACAATGTACATTATCACTGATGGGCAAAGTCAGAAATATATTTGCCATAAATGTTGGAAGATATACTAAAACAGCACCTGAGCAAAGAATTGCATTTGCATAGAGTCTTTCTAATTAAGTGTGTAAATTTTTCATAGGGCTTAAATTCTACCTTCAAATTTTATCAAAAAGTGAGCCATAGCTGCGTTCCAGTTTGGAATCGGCATAGCCCATTTCTTGGTCATATAATCAATTGCCAAATATAAGGTCTTAAAAACGGCATTATCATTTGGAAAAACCCGTTTATTCTTAACCTTACGTAATTGGCTATTGACAGATTCTACACTATTCGTTGTGTATATTACTTTCCTTATCGCCTCAGGGTATCCTAGAAAAACCATTAAATTTTCCCAATGAACATACCAAGATTTAGCAATTTGTGGATACTGTTTACTCCATTTAGCTTCAAAAGATTCTAAAGCAAGATGCACTTCTTCCTCTGTGCTAGCAGTATAAATAGGCTTTAAATCAGCCGCTAATTCTTTTCGGTCTTTATATGATACATATTTTAAACTATTTCTAATCTGATGTACAATACATAATTGATGTTCGGTTTTCGGAAAAACTGCCTCTATCGCCTCAGACATACCGGTTAAATTATCACTGCAAGCAATAAGCATGTCTTGCATACCTCTGTTCTTCATCTCAGTAAAATTACCAAGCCAAAATTTTGCTCCTTCATTTTCACTGATCCACAATCCTAAAATATCCTTCCTGCCAGATAAATCAATACCTAATGCTACATATACAGACTTATTGATAATTCGTTTATCTTGACGTACTTTTACTACTAAACAGTCAAAAAATACTATAGCATATACTCGATCCAATGGTCGGCTTTGCCATATCTTGACATCCTCAATTACATCATCAGTAATTTGACTTATCAAACTTTCGCTAACGTCAGCTCCATACAATTCTTGCATTTGAATCTTAATATCAGATAAGCTCATTCCTTTAGCGTATAACGATATTATTTTATCATCAAATCCTTCAATACGTCTTTAACGCTTTGGAATTAATGCAGGTTCAAATGTACTACTTCTATCCCTTGGAACCTCAATCTCTATAACTCCATTATTTGTTACTAGATTCTTTACATTCTTACCATTACGAACATTATCACTATCAGTATGACAATATTTATCATATCCTAAGTGATTATTCATCTCTGACTGCAATGCCTTCTCTACAAGCCGTTTGGTTAATTGCTTTAATAAACCATCCTCTTTAAGTAATGTTGATATATCTGTATCATTATTTATTAATAAATCTATCGCTTGATTTATTGCTTCATTTTGTTTTTGGCGCATATAATTTCTCCTTTTGTTATATTATATTTTTATATAACCTTTGAGAAATTCCCACACTTATTTGGACAGAGCCCAATAATACTCGCATGTGATAAGAAGACTTGCAGGAAGTGTTGGGGTTAAGATGGTGGAGTATTGGTATGAGTGATATTTTAGAGAAAGCAAGCATCATGTTTAAAGATACAATGGAGGAAGAGAATATAGAATGTAAAATCACATTATAGGACATCGACACTGCACCAAAGTTATCAAAACTTACGCTATGTTATAGCAAATATGCTAAAAACTCTTATTACACAGCAATGTTTTATAGTGAAGCACTTCATAATATCCCTTAATTCATGGGCATTATATCAAACATAGCGTAAGTTTTGTTATATAGTAAATATGTGGAGGATTCTCAAAACTATGATGACCAGATTTATAGTATAATCAAGACATTGCCTGTAAATCTGTATATGCAGTAGTCTTACTACATACAATTGTACATAAAGGGTATAATTTAACGAATTATCAAGACAAATTTAGTAGTAATATATTATATTCAGTTGACCTTACTGATCAGATCATATCTTTTTGTTATAAATTTCCTTCTGGTTCTGTACATGACTTTAATAAACTTGTATCAGATAATAAAGAATTAGCAGAAATATCTATCTTTTCTTCTCTTGTGCTTCATTTATATAAGATAAGTATTTTGAACGATGCTGATGCGTTATTTCATGAGATGAATATTAGTAAAATCTTAAGTAGTTATTATATTCCTTATCTTATATCGCATATAGAATACTCGGAGTTTACTGACATTCTACACGATGAATTATCATTACATGATGCGGCATTTAATGGTGATATAAAATTGATCAAACATTTAGTCAAGAATGACTTTAGTATTGATATTAAAAATAGTGCTGGCGAAACACCATTGTTCCGCGCAGTCATCGGAAGTTAAATAGATGCAGTGAAGTATCTAATGACATGCGGGGCAGATATTAATGCAAGAACGCAATACACTAAGATGACTTCGCTGCTCTATGCTGCTTTTTATAAAGATATAAAGCTTGTGAAAGAGTTAATAGAACTTGGTGCAGATGTTAATGTTAATAACACTTATGGCAGTTCGGTATTAGAGTCTATTGTAAGGAAAGGAGATATTGAGCTTACTAAAGAACTAGTAAAACTTGGGGCTAATGTGCATGTCATGCATGATGTTTGTGGAACATTGTTACATGCTGCTGCATTTAGTGGCAATCTAGAGTTAGTACGATATGTAATCGAGGAGCTTGGCGTCAATGATGTTCATGCCAGAGATATGCGTGGTTATACGCCTAGAGATTTGGCAAAGCAAAAAGGTAATGTTAACATAGAACAATTTTTAATGGAACAAGAATGTAGTGCTAATATGATACAGGATATATCATCTCTATCATGTCACAATATACTATATGATAATATATACATACCACCACCACAATCAAAAGTTTTAAATAATGTAGTTAGCATTACTGATAACTCGTACGAACGAAATGATGTATTAGAGCATTGTACATTAAGTGGAATTCATACGGATTTTGATGATACTTTAAGAATAGGGACCACTTTTGGTATATAATTAGTAGTGCTTAAACCTTTACACTCAAATGTACGAGAAACTTCCTTTTGCCAATTATGTGTGATTTATAGACATAGTTATAATAAGGATGTAAGCTCAAATGTAATTTAGTTATAAAAAATACCAAAATGGACTCTAAGATTAAAATACGTTTGAGTTGGGTTAAATTATATCAAGAGTCAGGTAATGCAGGGAAAGTGTGTAGTTATTATGGTATTTCAAGATCTACCTTACGTAAATGGTATAAACGTTATGAGTTATTGGGTATTGAGGGGCTGCATTCTTTAAGCAGGAAACCGCATACATTTCCTTTTCAGAAATTAAATGATATATCAGAGCAACAAATACTAGTGTTACGACAAGAGAGGAAATTAGGAGCAAGACGTATTCAGAATGAACTAAAACGTTTACATAACATTTCGTTTTCTATGGCTACTATACATAAAGTCCTGCAGAAACATAATCTTGGTAAGATAAACTTAAAGCGGCATTATTGTAAGCAAGTAAAACGTTATAGTGCTAAAGTTCCAGGGGCAAGGATACAAATGGACGTGTGTAAGATAGCCAGTAATTTATATCAGTATACTGCCATAGATGATTGCACTAGATATAAGATATTAGCTTTATATAAAAGATGTACTGCAATAAACACAGTATCTTTTTTAGAGAAAGTATTAACACATCTGCCATTTCCAATACAGCGTATTCAAACTGATAGAGGACAGGAGTTTTTTGCGTACATTGTACAAGATTATCTGAAAGAACATAAAATTAAATTTCGTCCTATTAAACCGTTGTCACCTCATCTAAATGGTAAGGTAGAAAGATCGCAAAAGACTGATTTAGATGAATTTTATAGTAGTGTTGATATACGAAGTATAGAATTACCAAAGCAATTATATAATTGGGAGCATTACTATAATCATAATAGGGGACACACTTCTCTTGCTGGGAAAACACCTTGGGAAAAATATCAGGATCTTAAATCTTCTGTTCCTTCTATACAGGAATTGAAAAAAATTATGATCCGTTAAAAGAACCATTTATTATGCAAGATTATAAATATAATAAAGAACTAAGGAGCATTATTAAACATAAAAAGGTATCAAGCCGTATAATTGATTAGTCACGAATTAAACAGACATCTTAGTTGTAACTATGTCTATGAATCTCACAATTTAAGTATTTTAAGTGTAAAATCATTATGTTTTGTTTTACCATAAATAAGGCATTTATATTTAAATATGTCTCATAGTCACATATGATGCTACTATCAAACTATTCATAAACTACTGTAATAAAGGCAGTTTACACCTTAACTTGATACGTATGATCAGAAAGATTGTGTAAGTTATGCGTATCAGAGATATTAACCCCTAATACTTGCTTGTACCGCTTTACATTCATTGATGATGATAAACACCCAAGATTATGTAAAACAAATTTATAACTTACTTATTTTGTACTTTGTGCTATAATATGTTAATGCATATACAAATATTAGTAACTAATTATGGCAGTTTCAAAGTTCCTAGATCCTAAAAATGATGTCGCCTTCAAGAAAATCTTTGGTTCTGAAAAAAACAAAGATATTCTTATTCATTTTATTAATGACATCATGGAATTTAAAGATGCAGAACAAATACAGGATGTTACTTTCTTAAGTCCTGTCCAAGACCCTGATATTGCTTATAAAAAACAATCTTTCGTCGATGTTCTTTGTAAAGCTCAAAATGGTACGCAAATCATCGTAGAAATGCAAGTCTCCCCTTCTAAAGGCTTTGAGAAAAGAGCTCAATATTATGCCGCTAAAGCTTATTCACGACAACTATCCCAAGGACAAAAACAAGACGGTCTCTATGCTAACCTTAAGGAAGTCATCTTTATTGCTATTAGTGATTATATTATCTTCCCTGATAAAGCTGATTATATCTCTCATCATGTTATCCTAGATAAAATTACTTTTGAACACGATTTAAAGGATTTCTCTTTTAGCTTTATTGAACTACCTAAATTTAATATAGATAAAATTGAAGACTTAAAAACTATTACCGAAAAATGGTGCTATTTCTTTAAATATGCTGCTAACACAAATGAAGCTGACCTGCAGAAAATTATAGGTAGTGATCTTGTAGTAGGGCGTGCTTATGAAGCATTAAATCAGTTTAACTGGAATGAAGTAGAACTCCTGGCTTATGAGCAAGAAATTAAACGCATCATGGATAACAAAGCTGTCGAAGATTTCATGATTGAATCCGCTGAAGCTAGAGGTATGCAGATCGGAAAAACTGAAGAAAAAATAGCAATAGCAAGAAACTTAAAAAGATCAGGAGTAGCAATTACGATAATATCTGAGTCTACTGGCTTAACTAAAAAGCAAATTGAAGAATTAGATGATTAAATTTTAAGTTGAGTTAACTATAAAGTAAGTGCATATTTAAATAACAGACCGGCCATTGGAATTACTAAAAATCAGTTAACTATATTGGTATAGAATGCATTGAATAGCATGACCCAATATGGTTTAATAGACTGCTGTATATTAGATAAATATTCATTTTCAATCATTGAAATTAAAATCAGTAATTAATCAATGAGAACGAGTAGCTAAAAACTAATTAATATTATTAAAAGCCAGATATTATGGCAAATCATCCAAAAAAATTAATAAAATAACTTATAAAGATAATGAGCAAAAAATCAACTATGCCAGAAATTTCTGTTAAAAGTACTAAGGAGCAAATTTTAACTGCCTATAATGAGGTATTAGCTAAGTTAAATGATAAACAGCTAGCTACCCCTCAAGAACAGAAAAAACAGCAAGAGAAACAAGAGTTAGTAAACAAGGTCAGCACTGATTCATCTGATAGTATATTAACTGAATTAAGTAGCTTAAAGTCTAAAACTATCAAACAGATTGATAATTTATCAGAACAATTATTGAGCGAATTTGAAAAATTGGCTAATTTGCGAGAAGCTATTGTTTTGGAGCAACAACATTTGCAGGAATTATACCAAATTAATGAAACAGCAAATAGTTTGTCAGCTTTATTACAAGCACAAGCTGAGCAAAAAGAGCGTTTTGAGCAGGAGATGAGTCAAAGAAAACAAGATTTTGAACAAGATATAAATAGTCAGAAATTGCATTGGCAACAACAACGAGCAGCACTTGAACAAGACTATAAGGAACAGAAAGAATTGCTTAGCAAAACTAGAAAACGTGAGGAAGAAGAATATAATTATACTTTAGAGTTAAAACGTCGTAAGGAACTTGATGAGTATAATAATAAACGCATTTTAATTGAAAAAGAGTTGTCAGAGTTAAAAGATAATTTACTAAAACGAGAAGCTGATTTGGCCACCAAAGAACAAGAATATGTTTCATTAAAAATGCAAGTAGATGGTATGGCAGATAAGATAAAAGAAGCAGTCTATACTGCCGAAGAATTATTACGTAACCAATTATTACAACAATATGATTTTGAAAAGCAACTAACACAAAAAGAATATAATGGCATACTACAGCTAAAGGAGCAAAGCATTATCTATCTTGAAGATAAAATCAAGAAGCAGGAAAATACTATCCAAGAGCTAACTGCCAAAGCTGATAATGCAACGCAACAAGTACAATCTATAGCGTGCCGAGCCCTAGATACTTCAGGCCAACGCTTCGTAAGCTTAGCTACTAATAAACAGGAAGAAAAGGGCTAATCATGTGTAGAAGTTTAGATTTAATAGATACATGAGCTACCACACTAAGATTATGTGTAATAGTTGAGAGGAGCTGTTGAAAAAGTACTTTTACTAAAAAAGTCTATACAAAAATTACTGTTTTTATATAAAAATGCATTCAAAAACACATAAACTTTTATAAAAGGCGTAATTGTTAGCAGTATTTTTATAAAAAAATAAACAGTGGAAAAATAGTTTTGGACTTTTTCAACAGCCCCTCTTGACTTCTACAATGTAAATAGACTCAAATAGTAACAATATCTGATATAAAAAGGTCTGTATCATAAAATAATCAGAACTCTACAGAATTTTCCCTAGGTCTTGAATGCTCTCCAAAAAAGATGATTTTAGGATATCAGAGTTTTAGCGTTTATGCTTTTAATTTGCGTCGTAAGTATTTTCCAAACTACCGGTATATGTCGGTATTAGTTGATAACTCGGACTTCTCTGAACAAAGCTAAATGACCATGTTCATGCATTTTCAACACATCATTACAACACTTAGAAAGTTTGATCCTAACTTTAATGAATCTGAGATTAATAGTGCTATTACTTTTAGCCTAAAGTGTTCTAATAATAACATATCTTGGGAAATAGCAGAAATAATTACATCTATATATCCTGATAGCAATTCAGTTATTGCAGCTTTACGATTTTTCATTACAGAAAATAATAACCTAAAGTCAATAAAAATTGAATATTCTTTCAGTAAAGAAATATTTGACATATTTTATGCATTAACTAAATTATTTAAAATTCATAATATACATTCTGATGTTACATCACAAAAGACTATTCGGTTATTGTCATCATTAGATTCAAATATAAAAATTAAAGTATTATTAATCAGATTTGCTTACTTATTACATAAAATAATATTTAATTCAAATATATCACATATAGAATATGTTTGGATTAGTAAAGAGATTAGCAAGATTTATGTACCTTTATTTAAAGAAATCAAAGTAGAAAAAATTAAAGTAGCATTACAAAATGCTTGTTTTAAGAACTTACAACCAAGACTATATAAAACTATTATTTCTTTTTTGGATAGAGAATACCTGCATTATGAATTAGTTGCTCAAATAATTAATGCATTGCATAATATTTTACCTGCTACAAATATAGAATATACCATATCTGGAAGGATTAAGTCTCCTTATTCTATTGCAAAAAAGATAGTACATAAATCTAGTACCATACAGCAGTTATATGATATTATTGGTATTAGGATAATAGTAGAGAAGGAACAAGAATGTTATGATATATTAGGTACTATCCATAAACATTATGTCTACATTCCAGAACGATATAAGAATTTAATTAAATTTCCTAGGAAGAATGGATATCAATCACTACATACAGTAATAATAAGCAAAGATTTACGAAAGGTAGAAGTACAAATACGTACTAAAATTATGCATTATATTGCTGAATATGGTACTGCATCACATTCGCAATATAAAATGGGATTAATAAATATATCTAATATTGCTTATAATATATTAAATAGATTAATATTAGATATATTAAACCAATTAACCATAATACCAATATTACATACTAGAATTAATAATAGTGATACAGTTTATGTACAATTGTTAACCAATGAAGTATCCGGGAATGTACTAACACAACAATTATTAAACATAAATTTAGAAAATAAGACATTTGTTAATGACAAAGTGTTAGGTATAATAGATGAGTGGAACGATAACCTGCCTTTGCATTATGCTGCTACATCAAGACAGTCTAGAGTAAGTACCCCAATGAATGCAATATTCATTCATCCATTAAAATCATTAGATTTAGATATAGAACAGGAAAGTAATAATGCAAATGATAGTGGAATAGTAGAAAGTAACTTCGATGAAGAAGATTATACAACATTTAATCCAAGACAGTCTAGGGTAAGTACCCCAGTGAATGCAATATTCATTCATCCATTAGAACCATTAGATTTAGATATAGAACAGGAAAGTAATAATGCAAATGATAGTGGAATAGTAGAAAGTAACTTCGATGAAGAAGATTATACAACATTTAATCCAAGACAGTCTAGGGTAAGTACCCCAGTGAATGCAATATTCATTCATCCATTAGAACCATTAGATTTAGATATAGAACAGGAAAGTAATAATGCAAATGATAGTGGAATAGTAGAAAGTAACTTCGATGAAGAAGATTATACAACATTTAATCCAAGACAGTCTAGGGTAAGTACCCCAGTGAATGCAATATTCATTCATCCATTAGAACCATTAGATTTAGATATAGAACAGGAAAGTAATAATGCAAATGATAGTGGAATAGTAGAAAGTAACTTCGATGAAGAAGATTATACAACATTTAATCCAAGACAGTCTAGGGTAAGTACCCCAGTGAATGCAATATTCATTCATCCATTAGAACCATTAGATTTAGATATAGAACAGGAAAGTAATAATGCAAATGATAGTGGAATAGTAGAAAGTAACTTCGATGAAGAAGATTATACAACATTTAATCCAAGACAGTCTAGGGTAAGTACCCCAGTGAATGCAATATTCATTCATCCATTAGAACCATTAGATTTAGATATAGAACAGGAAAGTAATAATGCAAATGATAGTGGAATAGTAGAAAGTAACTTCGATGAAGAAGATTATACAACATTTAATCCAAGACAGTCTAGGGTAAGTACCCCAGTGAATGCAATATTCATTCATCCATTAGAACCATTAGATTTAGATATAGAACAGGAAAGTAATAATGCAAATGATAGTGGAATAGTAGAAAGTAACTTCGATGAAGAAGATTTAATACATCATTTCCAGTCTAATGATTATCAAGATAATCAAGATGCTCAATATGTAGTTAGTTTATTAGGAAATGACCTTTAAAAGTTAGTAAAAAGTTATAAGTTCTATGGGCACCGTCAAGTTAACTTGACCCCGGAGTCTTTTGCAATGATTGTGTAAATTTGAGCAGGTCCTATATATTTAATATAATAAAAATATAGGTAACAGAAATGCAATTAGAAAAGAATAAAAAAATAAATGAAGCAATAGACTTATTAATAGAAGGAGGAGCAGACCTAAAGAGAGTACTTGGTCAAGATGGATTAATCAAAGAGCTAAGCAAGGGTATTCTGGAGAGGGCATTAAAAGCTGAGATGTCTGAACATTTAGGATATAGTAAGTACGGTAGGAAAGAGAGTGAGAATGCTAGGAATGGTAGTTTAAGTAAAAATGTAACCACAGAGAATGGAGCTATAGAGTTAAATATTCCACGAGATAGAACTGGTAAATTTGAACCAATGATTGTAGGTAAGAAGCAGACTAGAATTGATGGTTTAGATCAGAAGATAATATCACTATATGCTAAAGGAATGAGTTTATCTGATATACGTATTCAGCTACAAGAGTTATACGGTACAGACATTAGTGAAAGTTTAATTAGTAGGATTACAGATGAAGTAATTGATGAGGTTAGAAGAGAACGTTCATAGAACTGTGTCAAACTAGAAACCGCTTCCAAAATTCAGCCTATTGGGAAAGTAAATATCTAGCTGGGAAATTGTCAGTGCCCAATTTGATACTGGCATGTTCCATTTAGCTGTTATCTGTTTGAAAATACTATAAGTAAGTAGAACAGAACCTATTTAAAATAATAAGATTTTAAATAGGTAATTGAAAATTCAAGGACTAAGTAGAACAAAACCTATAAATTTTCTGCCCAAATTTCATTGGGGGTTTTATAACCAAAAATCTTTCTTGGCATGTTATTTAAAATCTCAGCAATATTGTCAAGACCTCTTTGTGTAACGGTTGTAATATCTGTATTTTTAGGTAAAATTCTATGAATCATAGAATTCATTTTCTCCACTAGTGCTTTTTGTCTAGGGCGATATGGATCACAAAAGAAAGTTTGAAACCCAGATAGTCTATAAGCAAGATGCCCTACAAACTCTTTGCCATTATCCATAGTAATAGTCTTTCTAACACTACTTGGCAGCGTTTTGATCTTTTTTAAAAACCCAGTGGTAACTGTTTTAGCTCTTTTGGAGTTATTCAGCACTAAAATAATCTTTTGACTCTTTTTATCCACCAGCACACCGATATTCATACTTTGATTACCTTTATGAAATGTAAGATCTGCCTCAAAATGCCCTACTTCTAGCTTTTGCATTGCTATTGCATCACGCTGATGTATTGAGATCCTTTGTGGTATAATGATCCTTTGATGCCTTGTCCCCCTTTCTTGCCTTTTATATCTTTTAGACGGTAAATAGCTATATAACTTTAATTTAGCTGCAACTGGAGAAGTGTAGACAAATCTATATATACTTTCTGTACTGATACAACAAGCTGTATTTTTGTCCAGTTTTAACTTTCCGGCTATAGCATCCGGTGACCATTTCTTGTGAATCATAGCATTTTTGATATAATTTAACAAAATAGGTAACTTCTCTATTTTTAATAACTCTTGCTGATGCATCCTTTTTTTATATTGTTCCTGAGCAACACAAGGCATATACTTACCTTTTACTTTATTTCTTTTTAGCTCCATACTAATAGTGCTTTTAGACCTCGTAAGATGTTGTGCTATCTTGTTAATACTGACTCCTAGGTCATACATTCTTTTTATTTCATATCTCTCTTCGCGAGATAAGTGTCTATATTTTCTGTTCATCATTACCTATTTAAAATCTTATTATTTTAAATAAGTTTTGTTCTACTTACTTATAGTATTTTCAAATGATGAACAGAAAATATAGACACTTATCTCGAGAAGAGAGATATGAGATAAAAAGAATGTATGACCTAGGAGTCAGTATTAATAAGATAGCACAACATCTTACGAGGTCTAAAAGCGCTATTAGTATGGAGCTAAAAAGAAATAAGGTAAAAGATAAGTATATGCCTTGTGTTGCTCAGGAAAAATATGAAAACAGGATGTATCAGCAAGAGTTATTAAAAATAGAAAAGAACCCTATGTTGTTAGATTATATTAAAAATGCTATGATTCGCAAGAAATGGTCGCCGGATGCTATAGCCGGAAAGTTAAAACTAGACAAAAATACAGCTTTGTGTATCAGTACAGAAAGTATATATAGATTTGTTTACACTTCTGCAGTAGCAGCTAAATTAAAGTTATATAGCTATTTACCTTCTAAAAGATATAAAAGGCAAGAAAGAGGGAAGAGGCGTCAAAGGATCATTATACCACAAAGGATCTCAATACATCAGCGTGATGCAATAGCTACGAAAAAGGTAGAAGTAGGGAATTTTGAGGCAGATCTTACATTTCATAAAGGTAATCAAAGTATGAATATTGGTGCACTGGTGGATAAAAAGACAAAACTTACGCTATGTTTGATATAATGCCCATGAATTAAGGGATATTATGAAGTGCTTCACTATAAAACATTGCTGTGTAATAAGAGTTTTTAGCATATTTGCTATAACATAGCGTAAGTTTTGAAGAGTCAAAAGATTATTTTAGTGCTGAATAACTCCAAGAGAGCTACAACAGTTACCAATGGTTTTTTAAGAAAGATAAAAACTCTTCCAAATAGTGTGAGAAAGACTATTACTATGGATAATGGCAAAGAGTTTGTGGGGCATGTTGCCTATAGACTATCTGGGTTTCAAACTTTCTTTTGTGATCCATACCGCCCTAGACAAAAAGCATTAGTGGAAAAAATGAATTCTATGATTCATAGAATTTTACCTAAAAATACAGATATTACTACCGTTACACAAAGAGGTCTTGACAATGTTGCTGAGATTTTAAATAACATGCCAAGAAAGATTTTTGGTTATAAAACCCCCAATGAAATTTGGGCAGAAAATTTATAGGTTTTGTTCTACTTAGTCCTTGCATTTTCAGACCTCTGTATTACAATTACCTTCAAATATTACAGGAGCAATAAGATTACCATTACAAAGACCAGCTATCATACTTATTCTAAATTTATGTTGATACACCTTTTCTTCATAACACCTTTGTCCTATAATGCTCCATCCATACTCTTTGCAAGCATTATCCTCTATTCCAGATTCATCAAGATATACTAATTTGTCTTTTGTAATGGTTTGTATCTTTGCTATAAATTCATTTCTTAATTTAATATCTCTTTTCGGATGAAAATGAGTTTTTTTATAGCTATAGGCAAGTTTTCTGATTTGTCTTAACAAAACTTACGCTATGTTTGATATAATGTCCATGAATTAAGGGATATTATGAAGTGCTTCACTATAAAACATTGCTGTGTAATAAGAGTTTTTAGCATATTTGCTATAACATAGCGTAAGTTTTGTTAAAATAGTCAAAACTTACGCTATGAGTAAAAAAGTGATAAATTATTGTAAAAATAATTAAACATGTCAAAGAGGATAAAGTTGCAAGCAATACCAATTAATAGGACAGATTATTGTCAATTTTTAATAGTTAGCCAAAAGAATTATAGTTTAACCTACTACGCTGAACATGCAAAGAAATGTAGTCATGATGTTATTAATAGATTTTTAAGGAATGAAAAATATACACCTTCTTTGTTATGGGAACACATCAAGAATGATGTTATTTTTTCATCTAATGGATATACAATATTTGATGATACGGTTTTAAATAAAAGGAATACGAAGCAAATAGAAATTGCAAGATCGCAGTACAGTGGAGCTACAGGTAGAGTTACTAAAGGTATAGGAGTAGTGAGTCTGGTATATTATAACCCTGATATTAATAAGTTTTGGGTAATAGATTATCGAATTTTTGCACCTGATCATGATGGAGCAACAAAACTAGAACACCTATTAAACATGTTAAATAATGCTGTTTATAGCAAGAAGATTCCTTTTCAAACAGTACTTTTTGACACATGGTATTCTACACACAAAATTATGCAACATGTTGACTCTCTGGGGAAATATTATTATGCCCCTATTAAAGCCAATAGAAACGTTAGTAAAACGCACGATTCTAAACCTTATAAAGCTGTAAAAGAGTTGACATTTTCAGATGAAGAGATCAGGC
Organism: Rickettsia endosymbiont of Gonocerus acuteangulatus; assembly: GCF_964026435.1. Lineage (NCBI taxonomy): Bacteria > Pseudomonadati > Pseudomonadota > Alphaproteobacteria > Rickettsiales > Rickettsiaceae > Rickettsia > Rickettsia endosymbiont of Gonocerus acuteangulatus. The sequence continues at coordinate 344,253 of NZ_OZ032147.1, read as the reverse complement.
ATGGAGTAGAGATTCATATAAAAGGCTTTGCTAAAAATAAGCATGTTAATTTGTTTAAATTTACTGTTCCTACCAACAGAGTTGAGTATGTTGTTACCAATAACAAAACTCACAAATCTTCTAAAGCTGCACAAGATGAGTGTGGCTTTCGATGGGTAATTGAGAGCATGCACAGAGAAATTAAGCAACTTACTGGGATAGAACGTTGTCAATGCAGGAAACAGCGTATTCAACGTAATCATATTAGTTGGGCATTTTTAGTTTGGGCATTTCTCAAAAGGACTGCAAATACAATCGGTAAAACGGTTTACCAAATAAAGTTAGGGCTTTTAGATGACTATATGCAACAACAGCTGCGTTCTCCATCTTTACGATATTTAGAACCAAACATAGCGTAAGTTTTGTAGTTACAGATGCAATATTACCCCATTGCTTTGCTAACTCCTTTGATGTTTTATTCATATTAGCTTTAAAAAATTCTTTAAAAGATTCTGAATCTTTTATCTTATGACTATGTCCTTTCTGATAACCAGTTGCTGCTTCTAAAGTACCTTGCTTATCTTTTAATTTTTTCCATTTATATATAGTATCACGACTTACATTAAATAATTTACTTACCTTACTTATTCGTATCCCTGCTTCTACAGCTTTTATAACTCTTAGTCTTAGTTCTATTGCATATGCTCGTGCCATATCTCTTTATATGCTTGTTAATATTTGCTTACTATAACATGATACTCTCGCTCTGTCAGTACCTTAATGACTTATGCTATATTTTAGTAAACGCTCTAGTTAATGATAAAATTTCTCTCTCTAAAGTTCTAGTTAAGTCTTCTCTACTAAAAGGAATATCATATGCATAATCTTCGTCTTCTTCAGCCACATTATTTAAAAGATGCTCATCTATTTCGTTAGATAAATATTCAATTTCATTATCAAAAATATTATCGTCAGTATTTAATCTTTCTTCTTCAGAAATAGAAGCGTTGAAAAAATGCTTTAACGGCGTATTTAAAATTTTTGCTAAAACATATAATCTACTTACTGGTATAGTACTTATTCCCTCTTCATATTTTTTTATTTGAATAGCACTAATGTCTAAGGTTTCGCCGAGTTCTTTTTGACTAAGACCTATTGCAATACGACGTTGCTTTAAGCGTTCACTTGCGATTTTATCTATGTGTTTTATTGTATTCATAATTAATAATAGGCTTAATATTAAAAATTGGTTATTACAAAGTATATTCAACTTTAAATATACATTATACACATAGCACGTATTTAATCAAGCAACTTTATTAAAAATTTAATATAATTAAACTAACTCCTCGATTTAATAAGCTTTTTATCTAATAAATAGTTAACTAAAAATATAAAAAATACGATTAGTATAATAGTAATATTTCCGAATTTCGAAAAAATTGTAGGAGAATTTAGTTTTTTAGGAATTAAACCATCAATATAATTTGTTTCATTTAAATCTAATTTTTTTATTACCCTACCAAGAGGGTCTATTATTGCAGAAATACCATTATTTGCCACTCTAATCATCGGCAAACCGTTTTCTACAGCTCTACTTCTGCTAATATAAAAATGTTGATATGGTCCGCTAGATTTTCCATACCATGCATCATTTGTAACGTTAATTATTACATCAGCTGTTTCATTATTTGTTCGGACAAAATCAGGGAAAATAGATTCGTAGCAAATCAAAGGTTTTATTTTTAGGTTGTATTTGTCAAGATAGACAAGTCCGCCATTCCCTTCAGTATAATCAACAAAACCATGAGTTAGCTTTTTAAAAGGTAGTATTTTTTTAAATGGCATATATTCACCAAAAGGCACTAGATGAGATTTATGATATTCAAATAACTTATTGCCGTTTTTTTCAAGAGCATACATAGCAGTATAGAGTTCAAAATGCTCTCCTCGTTTTTTATTATCGGATATCCCACCTGTAATCAAAGTAGCATCTACCGAATTTAGCAGCCCTAACAACTCTGATTTAACTGCCGGTATTTCATAAGGCACTACTAAAGCAGCTTCCGACCAAATAACTAAGTCAACAGGTTGTGGATTTTCTGATAAATTAATGTGCAGCATTAAATTATGCCAAAATTCTTCCTCATCCCATTTCTCGGTTTGAGGGATTGATGGTTGTACTAAACGGACTTTTATATCAGTAAAATTTGTAGGATGATTATATAGCCTTATATTGCCGAAAGTAATTATCACGGCTAGGGTTATGCTTGAAGTCAGTAATAAAACTTTTAACTGATCAAACTGTTTGGTAAAAAATGGATAAAAAGCAGTGGAAATATAGATTACTATAAAACTAAGCCCATATATTCCAATTATATTTAAAGGTTGGATTAAAATATCCGAGAATGAAAAAGCATAACCTATTAAATTCAAAGGAAGACCGGTAAATATCCACGATCTTACCCACTCAAATAACACCCAATATAAGCAAAATATAAAATGATAATATTTGTTATTTCTAACAAAAAAACTAAACACACAACTTACAGATATGAAAAAAGCTAAAATTATAGGTAAGCCAAATAATGCGAAAGGAATAGCCCACCAGAAATCTGATATATAAACGCTAACGCCGATGCTAATCCAATATATGCCACTTAAAAAATGCCCAAAACCGAATATGTATCCAAGCTTTGCTGCCTCTTGCCAATCTTTAGAGTTTTGTACCAAATAGCAAAGATAAGATAAGGTTAATAATGCAGGTAATAGAAAAGTTGGAGCAAAAACTAAGCCGCTTAATAGACCTAATAATAAACAGCTAATCTTCGGTTTATACATTTTTTTATCAAAATTATTTTATTTACAAAATAATACATCATGCTATCATCCAGGCAAGTTATATTTAGGTATACTCGTTGAACTTGAAAAATTGGCTGCGTCGTCTTATAAGATCTGCGGTACTCACGTATTAAGTAACGGCTTCCGTTCCTCGCCTTATAGACCGATTACTCTTTTCCACGTTGAACTTCGTCTACTTGATGTTTTATATTTATACAGGAGTATTATGACTACAGGATTATTACAGGGGAAAAGGGGTATAATTACCGGTATTGCAAATAATATGTCTATATCATGGGCGATAGCACAGCTTGCTCATAAACATGGTGCTGAGCTTTGCTTTACTTATCAATCAGAAATCTTAGAAAAAAGAGTTAAACCTCTTGCTGAAGAAGTTGGTTGCAATTTTGTTAGCGAGCTTGATGTTACAAATCCAGAATCAATTACTAATTTATTTACTGAAGTAAAAGAAAAATGGGGAAGTTTTGACTTCTTACTGCACGGCATGGCTTTTTCCGATAGAAATGAACTTAAAGGACGTTATATAGATACTAGCCTTAGCAATTTCAATAATAGTTTGCATATATCATGCTATTCTTTAGTTGAGCTTGCAAGAGAAGCTGAAAAGTTAATGAATGATGGTGGAAGTATAGTAACATTAAGCTATTACGGTGCTGAGAAAGTTATACCAAATTACAACGTTATGGGCGTAGCTAAGGCGGCATTAGAGGCGAGTGTTAGATATTTAGCAAATGATATGGGTGAAAATAATATCCGTGTAAATGCTATTTCAGCAGGTCCTATTAAAACTCTTTCAGGTAGCGTTATTGGTGACTTTAATACTATGCTTAAATCTTATGCGGCAACTGCTCCGCTAAGACGCAATACTCTTCAGCAAGACGTGGCAGGATCTGCTGTATATTTATTTAGTGAACTTGCCTCTGGTGTTACGGGCGAAATTCATTATGTAGATTGCGGCTATAATGTTATGGGTAGCAATAAGATAGTGGGTTAGTTGCCACTCCGTGGTGGCGTGGATTAAGAATTGTCATTGCGAAAAAAGGCTCTGTCCAAATAAGTGTGGGAATTTCTCAAAGGTTATATAAAAATATAATATAACAAAAGGAGAAATTATATGCGCCAAAAACAAAATGAAGCAATGAATCAAGCGATAGATTTATTAATAAATAATGATACAGATATATCAACATTACTTAAAGAGGATGGTTTATTAAAGCAATTAACCAAATGGCTTGTAGAGAAGGCATTGCAGTCAGAGATGAATAATCACTTAGGATATGATAAATATTGTCATACTGATAGTGATAATGTTCGTAATGGTAAGAATGTAAAGAATCTAGTAACAAATAATGGAGTTATAGAGATTGAGGTTCCAAGGGATAGAAGTAGTACATTTGAACCTGCATTAATTCCAAAGCGTCAAAGATGTATTGAAGGATTTGATGATAAAATAATATCGTTATACGCTAAAGGAATGAGCTTATCTGATATTAAGATTCAAATGCAAGAATTGTATGGAGCTGACGTTAGCGAAAGTTTGATAAGTCAAATTACTGATGATGTAATTGAGGATGTCAAGATATGGCAAAGCCGACCATTGGATCGAGTATATGCTATAGTATTTTTTGACTGTTTAGTAGTAAAAGTACGTCAAGATAAACGAATTATCAATAAGTCTGTATATGTAGCATTAGGTATTGATTTATCTGGCAGGAAGGATATTTTAGGATTGTGGATCAGTGAAAATGAAGGAGCAAAATTTTGGCTTGGTAATTTTACTGAGATGAAGAACAGAGGTATGCAAGACATGCTTATTGCTTGCAGTGATAATTTAACCGGTATGTCTGAGGCGATAGAGGCAGTTTTTCCGAAAACCGAACATCAATTATGTATTGTACATCAGATTAGAAATAGTTTAAAATATGTATCATATAAAGACCGAAAAGAATTAGCGGCTGAATAAAAGTAATCCCCGCCGCAAGCAGCGGGGTATTTTAGAAGAAAGCTAGCTGATGATCCTCATGCAGTTTCTGATATTCCTTGCCTTGGTTTTTTACGTATTTTCCTATCATATTCTCATTTCCATGCTTACCTACCGTACTCGTAAAATATCCATCAGTCCAAAATTCTCCACCCCATAATTGTTTCTTTACCTGTGGACACTGTCTAAATATTTGACGAGCTGTAACACTTTTAATTGTTGTTACTATTTTTGTTACGCTATAGGTTGGTACAGATTGTACCAAAAAATGGACATGATCTTCATCAACCCCTATTTCTAAAAATTTTATTTGATATCTCTTTTCTATCTCTAAACATATTTCTCGTAATACTTGATCAACTGATACGTCAAACACTGCTCGGCGATATTTTGCTGGAAATACCATGTGATACAGCAGTACCGTAACATTATGACTTTTATGTATATATTTGCTCATTCCGCCATATTACGCCGCAAGCGGCGGGGAATATACCCAAAAGAGATTTAAAGCCTATTTATACTGCTAGCACAGAGGAAGAAGCACATCTTGCTTTAGAATCTTTTGAAGCTAAATGGAGTAAACAGTATCCACAAATTGCTAAATCTTGGTATGTTCATTGGGAAAATTTAATGGTTTTTCTAGGATACCCTGAGGCGATAAGGAAAGTAATATACACAACAAATAGTGTAGAATCTGTCAATAGCCAATTACGTAAGGTTACCAAGAATAAACGGGTTTTTCCAAATGATAATGCCGTTTTTAAGACCTTATATTTGGCAATTGTCATTGTCAATTAAAAAGGGACCAGTAAATTGCACGAAAAAGGAACCACTATATTTAAAAATTTTTATGCCATATTACCTCCAGATTTATAGTTATTAATACGATAACTTTTACCTTTTATGTTTAGTATATGAGCATGATGTACCACTCGATCAATAATTGCATGAGTTAATACTTCATCAGCAAATATTTCATTCCATTTTTCAAAATCCTTGTTTGTGGTAATAATGGTAGATTTATTTTCATATCGTTTAGCAATAATATTAAAAAAGTCTTCTACTGAATGTTTTGGCAATTGCTTAAACCCGAGCTCATCAAGAATTAATAAATCAAACGATAGGAGTAATTTAACCTTTTTGTGATAACTATTATCTGCTCTTGCAATATGTAAATTATAAAGCATATCCGATACCGTAGTAAAATATACAGAGTATTCTCGTGTTAAAGCTTTTAATGCTAGCCCAATGGCAAGATGAGTTTTCCCAGTTCCTGAATCACCTATGAATATTACATTTCCCTTAGTATTAATATAATCACAAGTTGATAAATCACTTATTACTTTGGCATCAACACTTGGTTGGAAATTAAAATCAAAGTCTTCTAAATTTTTAGTTACCGGCAATTTAGCAGCACTTTTACGGCGACGGTAATTATTATCCTTACGGTTAGATTTTTCATCTTCACATAATAGTGATAGAAATTCTTTAAATCCTAGTTTATTATTTTGAGCATAAATAATCCTTTCATTTAAACTATTGACTATACCTGATAATCTAAAGCTTCGTAGGTCATTAAATAAGTTCTGCATTATTACCTCCAAACTCTGGTAATGGTAAGTTTACTGCATTACTATTTAAAATATTCTTAATTTTAGAGTAAGAACTTATACCATAATGTAGTGCTCTATGACAGGCTTTATCTATTAAGTCATCATTGTAAACCTTACGTAAAGAAATGATACCTCGTGCACAACGTTGCCAATCATTCACTCTTGTTTGTTGTAATGATTCTAATAATAAACTGCAATTATTCCCTATCTGCTGCATTTGTTGTTGATAATGTTCACTATATTCTATAAAACCTGGGCATAGACGTTTGTATTTAGCATAATGAGACGGATTAGTGGTAAATATCCCCTTGCCCTCTGTTCTAACGTGTCTTGCTATTAAATCATTTTGTATAGAAAATATTTGAACAAGTTTTGGGGACAATTGTACCATTACCTCACTGTATATATATTTTGCTGGTACAGAGTAATAATTATTATCTATGGTAATATGACAATCTTTTGCTACTTTTCGATTATGCCAAGATGACAAATCAAAAGTTTCTAATGGTAAAGGAATCAAACTACTTCTTTCCTCTTGCTCAAACAGTTCTCTAGGTATTCTCTTAGTAGTACCATGTATTCGGCTATTGGCCTTATTTAACCAATTTGCAAGACCATTTGTTAATTCTTCATATCTATCAAATTTACGACCAGCAAAAAAATTATTTTTAACGTATTTTATTCCCGACTCAACTTTGCCTTTTTCTTGCGGTTGATACACTCGACAAGGAGAAAGTAAAATTCCATAATGATCGGCTAAGCACTTATATTCCTTCTGATATACTGGCTCATAAAAATTGGCATCTACTACTCCAGCTTTAAGATTATCAAGTTTTATTACTTTTGGACTACCAGCAAAATAATTAAATGCATTGATATGACATTGAATCCATGTTTGACAACTTTGATCAAACACTACTTCATAATAATCAAGGCGACTATAGCTTAAACGCATATTAAATACATATGCTTTAACTCTACGCCCTTTAGAATTATACTGTAAGCCTATGTCACCAAAATCTACTTGTGCTTCCTCTCCTGCTAAAGTATGAAAACGAATGCAACTGTTATCCTTAATTTTATATTTTTTGATATAACGGGTCAAAGAAGTATAACTGCTTGTATAACCTTGATTTTTTAACTCCTCAAAAATTCTTATGTAACTCAGATTTTTTTCTAATAACTCAATTATTTTTTCGTGCCAAAAATCCAAAACTGAAGATCGTTCATAGATTGCTGGGGATTCTGTACCAGCCTCTACATAGCGGTTTATTATTTTTCGTACTGTTTTGCGGTCTGTTCTTGTTAGTTTGGCAATATTCCTTTGACTATTGCCTTGTTTATAAAGGGTGATAATTGTTGTATACATATTTATTCTTATCATTGTATCACTAGATATTTACTTGCTTAATTATCTAGTGAATATTGCACATTAACCTTATTAGGTCACACCAACTTCTCTGGTCCCTTTTTCGTGCAATTTACTGGTCCCTTTTATTTTAGCAATGACAGGACTGCAAATACAATCGGTAAAACGGTTTACCAAATAAAGTTAAGGCTTTTAGATGACTATATGCAACAACAGCTGCGTTCTCCATCTTTACGATATTTAGAACCAAACATAGCGTAAGTTTTGATTATTATGCTCCTATTAAAGCCAATAGAAACGTTAGTAAAACACATGATTCTAAACCTTATAAAGCTGTAAAAGAGTTGACATTTTCAGATGAAGAGATCAGGCATGGAGTAGAGATTCATATAAAAGGCTTTGCTAAAAATAAGCATGTTAATTTGTTTAAATTTACTGTTTCTACCAACAGAGTTGAGTATGTTGTTACCAATAACAAAACTCACAAATCTTCTAAAGCTGCACAAGATGAGTGTGGCTTTCGATGGGTAATTGAGAGCATGCACAGAGAAATTAAGCAACTTACTGGGATAGAACGTTGTCAATGCAGGAAACAGCGTATTCAACGTAATCATATTAGTTGGGCATTTTTAGTTTGGGCATTTCTCAAAAGGACTGCAAATACAATCGGTAAAACGGTTTACCAAATAAAGTTAGGGCTTTTAGATGACTATATGCAACAACAGCTGCGTTCTCCATCTTTACGATATTTAGAACCAAACATAGCGTAAGTTTTGTATATACTTTCTGTACTGATACAACAAGCTGTATTTTTGTCCAGTTTTAACTTTCCGGCTATAGCATCCGGTGACCATTTCTTGTGAATCATAGCATTTTTGATATAATTTAACAAAATAGGTAACTTCTCTATTTTTAATAACTCTTGCTGATGCATCCTTTTTTTATATTGTTCCTGAGCAACACAAGGCATATACTTACCTTTTACTTTATTTCTTTTTAGCTCCATACTAATAGTGCTTTTAGACCTCGTAAGATGTTGTGCTATCTTGTTAATACTGACTCCTAGGTCATACATTCTTTTTATTTCATATCTCTCTTCTCGAGATAAGTGTCTATATTTTCTGTTCATCATTACCTATTTAAAATCTTATTATTTTAAATAAGTTTTGTTCTACTTACTTATAGTATTTTCAATTAACAGATGTACTTGTATCGGTAAGAGTAGCAGCAAACGACATAGCTGCATCATTAGTATTCTGTGCTAAAAGGATATTGTTATATGCTTGTTTAGCATTATCAGTATTATTTGGATTTAAGAATGTTACAAGGTTATGACGTATAACTGGATTACCATTACCGCTAATATCATTATTAAGTATATTTTCTATATTATCGATATTAATGGTACGTGTTACTAATGTTTCATTATCACCGCTTAAACCATAAATTACATAACGATTAGTTCCAACTACATTAGGATCAATGTCATCATTATCAGCACTAATCTCACCTTGGATTAAAGTATAGGTTCTTGTACCGATAAAGTCTATACTCGCATTATCTTGTACCTTAATGGTTTTCAATCCTGCAACCTTAACTTCTGCTGCACCACTGATAACGATATTACCCATAACTTCATCTGATGTCCAAGTAGTAGAAATAGTTGTATCATTCCCCCATGTCGAAGTACCATCAGTAAATCCTAAAACATTTGCACCAAGATTGATTTCACCGTTAACATTTACGATACCATCTATAGCTACATCAGCACTACCCGAAACTTGTAATGCTGCTAAAGCATTATCAGGATTAGGATTACCTTTTAACGTTACAAGAATACCCTTAGTATTAACAATTGTAATGTACCTGTATCACCCGCAGCATTACCTTGGATATAATCTGCAATATAATCATTGGCAATTTGTAAGGTAGAATTGCCACCAATTGTAGTAGCACCATTAGAAATAACATCATCTGTGAATTTAACAGTAGTATTATTAGTTAATGTTATACTGTTAAATTTATTAGCATCTGTACCAACAGTACCGCTTACTATACTTGTTCCGCCACCATTAAAGTTAAAGGAACCAGTGTCAACACCTGCAGTGGTAATTTTAGTAGCATATAAGTTAACACCTTGACCAACGTTAAGAATAGTATCTGTATTAGTACCAGCTGGAGCAGCAAAATTAATTTCTGCAAGTGGGTTATCTGCACTACCCAAATTTGTACCAGCTACAAGATTTGTATTGTCAGCAACTACAGGTCTAAATATTATTGTACCTTGACCGCTAGCATTTGTGGTTTTGGTTATTAAATAGTTATTGTGAGCGAATAATGCTATTCCGTCATTTCCAAAAATTAAGTTACCAATAGCAGCATTACCAGCATTAAAATCAGTTGCAGATGCACCAATATTGAACTGTCCAAGTCTTACAGATGTTGAATAATTACCGATATCACCCTTAATAACTAAACCTTGCCCACTTGCTAAACCACTGGCATCTATAGAACCTTGCTGGTCGTTAGTTACAGCTATATTACTATTAATTTCTATATCACTTGCACTAGTTAGAGTTAATTGCTCATTAGCTCTAAAAGTTATAGCACTACCATTAGCTAATAATTGAATATTATTACCGCCAAATGTTAAGTTATTACTATTTAAATCAATAGCTTTAAGATTCGTAATATTACCATTAAGAGTTACACCTTTTGCATTAAGGGTAATAGTACCATTAACGCCTCCACTACTAATAAAAGTAACATCTGAAGTAAAGCCATCTGTTTCAATTGAAACATTAGAATTTGTATTAGAAAAATTTATGTTTAATAAACCAACATAACTACCAACTTCACCAGCAACAGCAAAATTTCCAGCAGCAACTCCATTAGGTCCTAAAATAAGATTAGAGGCTTCATTCATCATCATGATAGTTAATTGCTTACTACCTACAACCCCTGCAACTCCAACAGTATTACCAGCAGTAGCAGTTCCTATTTGTAAAATGGGGTTAATGCCATTATTATTGATAGTTACAGTATTATTAACATTACCTATTATCGTATTGCCTGTTGCACTATATAAAAGGGAATCACCATTCCCAACAGCAACAGCAGGAAGCCAATCTGCTCCAGTACCAAAACTTGCTGTTGGAACATTAACAGTTTTTTGAACACCAGCTACCCATAGCAGAACTTGAGGCAGCTGCGATAAAAGCTGCAGTAGAAATTGTTTTTATCAACCTTTTTGAAATTAATCTTTTTAGAAAATTTGTTTTTTGAGCCATGATTTTTTCCTATTTCTTAAGTTAAAATTTAGTATTTGGAATTAAACAAAAAAGCTTATTTTCTACTCAGAAAGAACTAAAGCTTGTTAAGAAACTCCTCTAAACTACTGATTAACTATATTATAGGTAATAATCAATTACAAAGAAGCGGTATATTTTATTAATAAAGTTTTAACTAATGTAATATTTTTACCACGAAATTTAACTTAATAAATTATTAAACTTTATTGTTGTTAATAAAGCTTTCAGAGGTAAAATTTATGATATTTTTTGTGGTTTTGGAGATGGGAAAAAGTTATTGCGAGAAAAATGATAATGATATATACTGCTAATAAATAAATTAAATTTGTATTCTAGATGGGAACCGCTTTCCATCTAGAATACTCATTATTACAAACTTCTTTCAAAAGGAGTATGTTAATACTACTTTTGAAAGAAAAGAAGTATATATCTATTCTTGGCTAAATATTAATAACTTAGCACCACTTTCCCATTTTAGCATTTCATCATATCTAGTATGCCAAACACGCATAATTTCTTTTTCATATTCTATAATTTGCTCTTTTAGACCTTTAAAGCTTTCTACCATTTGTCTAGCTCTATATAATATTGTATCATTAGCAATATCAAAAACTTTTTGCAAATGCTTATCTTGTTCTGCTTTATAATTTAAATGGGCTGCTCTACCAAGTTCGGCATCTCTATCCATTTCTTCGCTTCTTATTTGTATTTCGAAGTTACGTTTAGAGTATTGAAGCTGCATTATACTATGAATAGATTGATAACCATTATTTTTCGGTCTACAAATATAATCTTTGGTGTGCAATAATGATAGATGTGGGGAATCCTTTATTATATCAAGAGTGTTATAGCATTGATCCTTAGACTTAACAATAATTCTGCATGCAATTAAATCTTTCAATTCATGAACCGCCACCTTTTTTCTTTTCATTTTTTTAAGAACAGAGTAAGGTTCTTTAAGACGCATAAATATCTTGTTCTCTATGTCGGCTTTATGCAAGTCCTCTTTAATTATATTAATTATATCGCAAATCAAGCACTTTTCTCCCACTTACTAAATAAAATATAAAAGAATTTCTTAATTTCAATTTTTAGTAAATAGCTTATAATGCTTTCAAACTAAAGTTATAAGGCTATCATACCTAAATATTAAGAAAACTATTGAAATTAATTCTTTAACTAAAAATTAAAAAACATATTAATATTAAAAACAAGTTTTTTCAATATATTGTTTAATTAAATTAAACTTAGATTAATAAAATAGTTTCCTTAAAGCAACTTATACATGTTAGTTTATAGTAAATCAGTAAATTTATCTATCGATACTTCTTGTACACTTCCTAAAACTTCTACCATATTTTCATACTTCCCAGTACATTCTAGTACTATATTCACCCCTGCGTTCAATACATTTGTAGTAATATCTGCCATACTACCGCTTAAAGCTTTCATATCTATTGCATCGGAAATAATAAGACTTTTATAGCCGATTTCATTTCTAATATATTTAATAACTTTTGATGATAATGTAGCAGGATTATCAGGGTCAATGCACTCATAAACTATATGTGCTGTCATAGCAAGCTTCACTTGATCAAAAGAGGTAAGTTCTTTAAACACCTTAACTTAAAGTCGGTTTTTTCTAGCTCTTCTAAACTATTACTTACTTTTGGCAATTCTTTATGGCTATCAGCTTTAGCTCTACCATGCCCTGGCAAATGTTTTATACAACCTTGCACCTTTTCTTGCTGCAAACCTTCCAAAGCTGCTATACATAAAGGCATAACTATTTCAGGTTCTGCACCGAAACTTCTATTACCTATAACATCATGAGCTTCTTTATGGGTTATATCGCCTACCGGTGCAAAATCTAAATTAATACCAAGAGCTTTTAGTTCTTTACCTATATTGCTGTAATTTTGTTTACATTTTTCTATTGCCACTTCTAACCCTTGATCTTTTGCTAAGTCACCGAAATCTTTAGCAGGAGGGGCATCATAAAAAGTTGGTTTTGTAAGCCTTTGTACTCTACCACCCTCTTGATCTATAGCAATAATAGAATTTTCCCCTAATATTTCTTTTATATCAGCGATAAGCTGAGCAAGAACTTCTTTATTTTGCTCACCTTTATCATTCTTCTCAATATTTCTTGCAAACAAAATTATTCCCAAAGGAGAATGGTCTTTTAATAACTTTCTTTCGTCATCAGTTAATCTAATATTTGAGATACCTATAATTACAGGTTTTACAGCTTTTCTTAAAGTCATAATTACTTCAATATAATATTAAATTTGTAATACTATACACACGATTTAAAATTATCAGCAAGGATTTTTTTATTTGGAGGGATAAATTATTGAAATTAATAAGTAATATATCTATTTTATCATTAATATTAACATCTGGAAATAAATTAGGAATATTTTTATCGATATTTAAATGATTTTGAAATAATTCAAAATCATTCGCAGTATAATATTTTCTATTTTTTATTTTGTAATTAGATAAGCCTAAAATTTTTGTTTCTAAATACCTTAACTGATATAAAGCAA